>DASXPC010000135.1:0-17090 GCA_036493815.1 Fimbriiglobus sp.
CCGGGGCCCACGTCCAAAGCGTGCTAATGTCCGTCCTCCGCACCTGCACCCAGCGACTCCTCGAACCGTTCCAATACCTCAAGAACGCCCTCTGCGCACCCAAGCCGATCTTGGTTCCTGTCGGACGGTAAACAAGTACCATCTTATTTTATGGAGACAACATGAGAACGCTCATCACGTTCGCGATTGTGCTAGTCGTATCATTGCCATTGCAAGCCCAGAAAATTGTATACGGCAAGGAATGGAAGAAACAAATGGGAAAATTCCCCGAATACGAACGGATGGTTTCTGTCAAAGTGACGTCGGCATGCCCTACGTGCCATACTTATTGGGTGCCGCTATATCATTCTGAAGTTAGGGCGATAATCAACGAAATATGGGAGGAAAAGGTATATTCTGTTAGTTTTCAGATTGCCCGAGTCGGCTCTCTGGACATCACGCGGGACAAAAGAGATAAATTTACTCGCAGCGTGGTGAAAGTTGGAGAGTATACTTATGTTGATAATAATGGCGACGGGCTCTTTGACGTTATGATAAATGGCTCGGCCAAATCCGTGGAAGAGAAGGTTTTTATTTTGTTCGAACGGAAATGGATAGCGGTCAAGGACGCGTTTGGCGGAATCACGAATGAGGCAACCAATTTGCACGATGTTACGAGGTATGTTTTCGACGGCTCTACGTGGCGGGTAAAGGAGGGCGTTAAGAAATAACGGTTTTCTCTCCCCCTTCGGTCCCAAACGGAGTTTGGGACCGAAGGGGGAAGGTTGAACCGGAAGGAGCGGCGGTTGGGTCGGAACGGCTGCGGTTCTGGACTTGCCGGGGATTCAAACGTAGTTCATTTGCGCGGCCGCACGACCGATCGCATTGAATTCGTCGGTGGTCGCATTTCACAAAGTTCCTGCATTCGTAGGGGATTATTCGTCCACGGTGGTCGCGCAGAGTTCGACTTTGTCGATATTCTTTTTCTTGATTTTGGTGTGCAGGGTGTCGCGGGACATGCCGAGGAGTTTGGCGGCCTGGCTGACGTTTCCGTTCGTCTGCCGGAGGGCTTTTCGGACGGCCCAGGTTTCCAGTTCGTCCACGTCCAGGCCGGGCGGCAGTTCGTCGGTCGTCGCCGTTTCGACGGGATTGCCCAGGGGCAGGTCGACCGCGTCGATGAGGTCGCTCTCGCCCATGACGGCGGCACTTTCGAGCACGGCCCGCAGTTGCCGCACGTTTCCGGGCCAGGAGAAGTGTTGAATCGCCTTGAGGGCCGCCGGGGTGAGCCGAAACGCCCGGTGGCACTGCACCGACAGCCGCTCGAGAAAGAACCGGGCGAGTTCGGGCACGTCGTCCAGGTGGTCGCGGAGCGGCGGTACTTTCAGGTTGATGACCTTGAGCCGGAAATATAGGTCTTGGCGGAACCGCCCGGCTTTGGCTTCCTTTTCCAGGTCGCGGTGCGTGGCGGCGATCACCCGCACGTCCACTTTCACGTCGGCGGCGCCGCCGACCGGACGGAACGACTTGCCTTCGACGACCCGCAACAGCTTGGCCTGGCATTCGAGCGAAAGCTCGCCTACCTCGTCGAGGAAGAGCGTGCCTTCGTCCGCCCGTTCGAACAGTCCCGCGTAGTCGCGGTCGGCCCCGCTGAAGGCACCCTTGCGGTATCCGAACAGTTCGGCTTCGAGCAGCGTCGGGGCGATGGCGGCACAGTTGACGACGACCATCGGTCCGTCTTTCCGCAGACTGTGCCCGTGCAGCGCGAGCGCGACCAGTTCCTTACCCGAGCCGGTTTCCCCTTCGATGAGCACGGTGAAGGGCTGGGGGGAGGCCCGGCCGATGAGGTGGCGGAGTGTGGTGAGCGCGTTGGAATCGCCGATCAGGTCTTCGGCCACCGGGGCGGAGCTGCGGAGGCGGTCGTTTTCCGCCCGCAATTTCCGCCGGTGCCGGTGGATTTCGAGAGCTTTGGCCAGATACCCGGCCAGGGCTTCGATAAATCGCACTTCGCGTTCGGCGAAGCAGAGGCCGGTCCGATAAACGTGCAGGGCGGCGAACGGCTGACCGCCGCCGTCCACGAGCGGTACGCAGACCGCGTCGGTGTACATCGAAAGGCTGTCGGTCGGCGGGCCTTCGAGCGGGTTTTCGGGGCCGGCCTGGTCGGCGGACAGCCAGACGACCTTGGCTTCCCGGCGAACCCGTTCGGTGAGCCGACGACTGAGTTGGGCATCGACCGTTGCCTGAGACGGGACGACCAGTTTCGGGGTCGGGTCGCCCGGGTCGAGCCCGAGGTAACCGCCGAGCTTGGCGGTCGTTTGATTGAGGATGGCTTGCAGCGCGAGCCGCGTGACGTCGTGCGGGTCGGCCGCGTCCACGGCGGTGGACATGAACCGGCAGAGGGCGGTGAGTTCGTCGACCTTGAGCGGGTCGGCCGGCTCGACGATCGCGGCGGGCAGCGACGGCATTTCGGCCGTGCGTTCCTGAACCGCCACCGCCCGGGTCGCCGCGAACGCGTCCGCCCCGGGTTTACGAGTCAGCGGCATCGGCACGGCCGGGGGCGCGGCAGGAGCCGGCGACCGCACCACCGCCGACGGGTCCAGCTTCATCCGGCGGACACCGTCCGTCCCGGTGTTCATCGGCGTGGGCATCGCGGCCACGGCCGAAAACTTCAACCGGCATTCCCCGATCTGAATGACTGACCCCTCCACAAGGGGCACCGCACCGGTCACCCGCAAGTCGTTCACCCTCGTGCCGTTCAGCCCGAAGTCGCGGACGAACCATTTTCCGTCCTGGAAATAAACTTTGGCGTGGAGCCGACTGGCCAGGTCGTCGCGGATGACGATCGAATTATCTTTGTTCCGGCCGAGGGTCACCGGGCTGCCGGGGTGCAGATCGAGCGCAGACGGGGTGCATTCCCCGGCTTCGACGGATAAGACGGCACGCATGCGAATCGACCCGGGCGAAGGAACGATGGGCGAAGAATTTTCAGATCGCGATACTACCTTAGCATGAACTGAAGCCGATTGGGCCGCTGGCACAGTCCAAAACTCCGTGTCCGGTTTTCCTCCACTATGCTAAGTTAACTTCCGAGAACCAATTTTCTATCCCGGCGCGAATTCAATGGAAACCGTCATCCGCGGACTGGCATACGTTCTGGGCGACAACGTCGATACGGATCAGATTATCCCAGCCCAGTACCTGACATACAACCCGTCTATTCCCGCAGAATACAAGATGTTCGGAAAGTACGCGTTGAGCAGCGTCCCTCCCGATCGTGCCGGCCTGCCGAAAGGCCACGTCCCGTTTCAGGATCCGAACGACGAATTCCACTCGGCGTATCGGGTCATCGTTGCGGGGAAAAACTTCGGCTGTGGGTCGAGCCGGGAGCACGCCCCGATCGCCCTGGCCGCGGCCGGGATTCGTTGCGTGGTAGCCGAATTTTTCGCCCGTATCTTCTATCGCAATTCGGTGAACGGGGGTTACCTCGTCCCGGTTGAATCGGAAAAGCGGCTGGTGGAGGAAATCTGCACCGGGGATGAAGTGGCGATCGACCTTACGGCCGGAACGTTGACGAATGCCGTCACCGGCGACACCTGGGCGCTTAAACCGCTCGGGGACGTTACCCCGATCATCGAAGCCGGGGGCGTCTTTGCCTACGCGAAGAAGGTGGGAATGCTGAAGTAACCGGTCCCGGAAGTACCCATCATGCTTCGCGGCAAGCGGGCGGTTGTGACCGGTGCAAGCGCCGGGATCGGCCTGGCGGTGGCCCGGGCGTTCGCGGCATGGGGGGCCGCGGTCGTTCGCATTGCCGAGTCCCCGGACGCGGACATCCCCGGCACGCGGTACGTCCGTGCGGACCTCTCAATCGCGGGTGAGCCCGAACGGGCGGTGGCCGCCGCCTGGAATCTTCTCGGCGGGCTCGACGTGCTCGTGAATAACGTCGGCACCTTCCGCGAACCCACTTTTCTCGACGTCACGAAGCGGGATTTCGACGCGATCTTCGGTCTCAACGTCTGGACCGCGGTGGAGTGTACGCAGGCGTTCGTTCGCCGTGCCGTCGCCGCGGGTCGGGGCGGACGCATCCTGTTCAGTTCCTCGTTGAACGCGACCCGGTCCGAACCGGCGCACACCCTCTACGACGCCAGCAAGGGGGCGGTGAACGCCCTCACCCGGCAGCTCGCGATTGAACTCGCCCCGCTCGGGTTTACCACCGCCGCGGTCGCCCCGGGACTGGTCGAGACACCGCTGACCGATTACGGTTTGCGGTCCGATCCCGTTGCCCGGCAGATGGTGACCGATCAGATCCCGCTCCGCCGCATCGCTACGGTGGAAGACCTGGCGATGTGGTACGCGTTCCTGGCGTCCGACGCGGCGGCGTACGCCACGGGCACGATCGTCTCGGTGGACGGCGGGCTGGACGCCCAACAAATGTCTACCCGACCCATCTCCGCGACTGAACGAATACGAGAACCCTTACCATGAGTCGTCGTCTGGTGACGGTGGCGGTCTACGACCTGCCTCCGCTGGCTCACATCGCCCGGGATGCGCTGGAGGCGGCGGGGATCAAAGCCACGGTCGCCGACGGCCAGATGGTCGGCATGGACTGGCTGTTATCGACGGCGATAGGCGGGGTGAAGGTGCAGGTCTGGGAAGAGGATGCGGAGCGGGCCGTGGACGTGCTGGAATCGGTCCATCGGAAATCGGAGAGCCCCGAGGGAGACGAGCCACCGCCGGACGACGATGCGGATTACGGTGTCTCGGAAGAACCGACTGAAGCGGACTTCGCCGACGAACCAGAATCCCCAGACCCGTCTTCCGTTAGGGTGCCGACGAATGTCGAGGATGAGACGCCGCGAACGGGTGAAATGACGGAGCGAGACCGACTGGCCCGGCGGGCATTTTTCGTTGCCTGGCTCGGGCTGCCGATACTGCCCATTGCGGCCTACTCCTTTTACCTCTGCTTGAATTCGACGTTCGGCCCCGGCGAGATTTCCGCGCGGGGAAAATTCGAGCTGTGCGTCGCCTGGTGTACGACTTGCCTCGGGTTCTTCTTTTCGATGCTGTTTTGCTTGAACTTCGCGTGATGCTCCATCCCCTTGAACTATACGTTATATCATCTATACTTCTGATCGGTTCCTATTCGTTCATTTCCCGTGTGGGGGGTGTGCCGTGCCGCTCCGCTACCTGTTCGTGGACATGAACGCGTACTTCGCGTCGGTCGAACAGCAGGACCATCCCTCGCTTCGCGGCAAGCCGGTGGGGGTCGTGCCGGTGAAGGCGGCGAGCACCTGCTGCATTGCGATCAGTTACGAGGCGAAGCGGTTCGGGGTGAAGGGCGGGATGCCGGTGTGGGAGGCGCGGAAGCTCTGCCCGGACATCGTGCTGGCGCTGGCCCGGCCGGAGCGGTACGTCGAGATACATCATCAGATGGTTGAGGCGGTCGGGCAGTGCGTGCCGGTTTCGCAAGTGATGTCGATCGACGAAGTGAGTTGCCGGTTGATCGGGGACGAGCGGACGGTTGCGAAGGCGGCGGAGATGGCTCGCGGGATCAAGGCCGGGGTACGGCGGATCGGGGATTATCTGCGGTGCTCGGTCGGGGTGGGGCCGAACGTGATGCTGTCGAAAGTGGCGGCGGATATGCAGAAGCCGGACGGGTTCACCGCGATCGACCCGGCGGACCTGCCCGGCCGGCTCCACTCGCTCGAACTGACCGACTTCCCGGGGATCGGCCGGCAGATGGAAGCCCGGCTCCACCGTCACGGCATTACCACCGTCGAACAACTCACGCAGTTAACCGCCCCTCAACTGAGCCGGGTGTGGGGGAGCAAAGTCCACGGGCTCGGGTGGTGGTACCGGCTCCGCGGGGACGACGTGCCGGAGAAGCCGACGAAGCGGCGGACGATCGGGCACGGGCACGTGCTGCCGCCGGAGTTGCGGACGCCGGAGAAGGCGTGGGGGGTGATGGTGCGGTTGGTGCACAAGGCGGCGGCGCGGCTCCGGAAGGTGAACTACTGGGCGGGTCAGGTGATCGTCACCGTGTCCGGCGGGGAGGGAGAGCGGTATGCGTTCGCCCGGCCGGTCGCCCCGTGCCAGGACACGTTCACGTTGCTGCAGGCGGCGGCCGAGGGCTGGACCGCCTGCCCCCCGGGCAAGCCGTTCAAGATCGGCGTCGTGTTCGCCGACCTCGTCCCGGCCGAGGCCGCCACGCCGAGCCTGTTCCCCCACGACCGACAGATGAATACCCTCTCCCACGCCATGGACCGGGTCAACAAGGCGTTCGGCCCGAACTCGGTCTACCTCGGCAGCATGTTCGGCCGGACCCAAAACGCCCCCATGCGGATCGCCTTCACTCACATCCCGGACGAGGAAACCGAATCGGTGGACCAGTTACGCGGATACGGCTGGTGATTCCGTCCTTGCCGGGGAAGCCGAAAATCGAACCGAAGGACCAGGCGTTGCGGTGTCCACCGCTTCCACCGCTCCGAGTCGAAGGACCGACTAACTTTATCAGTGCGAAAACGAAAACCGATTCCAATTCCGACAGGCAAGGCAACCCTTCCTCTTTTACCCAGATCGCCCGTAATTTCAGACCGTTAGTCTTGCTTCAGCCATCCGTAGTGGTAAGGTAGCGAAGTTCGCAACTTGCCCCCGAGTGCCGATTTCGTCGGCTCCCGTTCCTGTACTCGATCGCAAAAAGGAATCTGGGGGCGGAGTCGCAGTCGAGCACGATTATCAGACGTTCGAAACGGAAATGGATAATCCCGGCCGACACGGCCCGCGGGGATGTGGGGTGGTATCCGAATTATCTCCACGCCGAGGATAACGAAGATAACGGAAAACCGTGGAACTCTGGCGGTAGGAAGGAAGTCTGAGTTAGTGTCTGACCGCAAAAATTGACTTCGGCACCCGCCGTCGCAGCGGTGGGAAGGAAAGCCGGCATCCGTGACGTACATCAGGGATACGGGGCGAAGACGATGTGGCAGGCAATCGTGGTGGCGGGAACGGCGGCCGTGTGTGGCGCGGTCTGTACCCGATTCGCGCGCGACGCTGCCATTCGGTTCGGATTAATCGATCAGCCGGACGGCCGGCGGAAAATCCAGACCCGTGCGGTTCCACTCGCTGGGGGGATCGGTGTCCTGGCGGGCGCCGTTATCGCACTCGCCCTCTCGCTTTTACTCCCGGGAGTTGCTCAGGAGCTCGGATCGGACATCCGTCGCGGTTTGGCCCTGCTCGTCGCGGCCGTCATCATTGCCATCGTCGGCTTGGCCGACGACGCCCGCAATCTTCGGCCACGGTTCAAAATCCTCGGCCAAATTGCCGCCTCCCTCATCCTGATCTTCCCCGGCAACCTGCTCATCGAACGGATCGCCTTCTTCGGATTCGATATCGAACTCGACGTCATGTCCGTTCCGTTCACCCTTTTCTGGTTCCTGGCCTCTATTAACGCGCTCAACTTGCTCGACGGAATGGACGGCCTGCTGGGAACCGTCGGTTTTGTCGTGTGCGGGGCACTGGCGGGGATTGCCTTCCTGTGTGCACATTCTTTCGCGGGACTGATTGCCGCCGCCCTCGCGGGGTCGATCCTCGGTTTCCTGCGATACAACCTTCCGCCCGCAACCGTGTACCTGGGTGATTGCGGGAGCATGCTGATCGGCTTGGTCGTGGCGGCCCTGGCCATTCAAGCATCGATCAAAGGCCCCGCCATGGCGCTCGTGGCCCCCACGGCGATTCTCATTCTGCCCCTCCTCGATACGTCGGCGGCTATCGTTCGCCGAAAACTCACCGGCCGCGGCCTGGCGATTCCCGACCGGGGGCATCTCCACCACGTGCTCCAACGCAGCGGGATGACCATCCGCCGCGTGCTCGTTCTCGTCACCGTGCTGGGTCTCATTGCAGCCGGGGGGGCGCTCGTCAGCGTCTACATGAGAAACGACCTGATCGCTTTACTTTCGTCCGGCGCGGTCGCCCTCATCCTGGTTACGGGGGGCCTCTTCGGTAACGCCGAAGTTCGCCTGATGAAGGAACGGACGATCGCCTTTCTGAAATCGGCCACCGGAGACCGGCACCACGTCGAAACCGAAGTTCGGCTTCACGGCAGTGCCCATTGGGGCGACGTGTGGAAGGACATCACCGCGAGAGCCGACGTGCTCAATCTGCAAACCGTCTGTCTCGACGTGAACGCGCCGGTTTGGCACGAAGACTATCACGTACGCTGGGACCGGGTCGGGAGTTCCGCCCCGCCATTCCGTTTGTGGAAGGCCGAGATACCGCTGTTCGGGCAGGGTCACGCGATCGGCCGGTTGACGGTGTGCGGCCCGCGCGACGAGGTGCCGATCGGCGAGAAATTGGCCCTTCTGTCGGAGATTGTCGATACGGCCGAGTTGCGCGTTGCGGAGGTCGTGCAGGCGGGGGCGACTCGCCCGCCTACGCCGGTGCTTCCATCCCGACCCGAACCCGCGGCCACCCCGGCGTAACCGGTTCCCTTTGCCCGACCCCGGACAAGTCCCGGACCGATTCGATTTGTCTCGGCCGGAGTTGTCGCGGAAGATACAGGATGCGCCCGAATCGCCCGGCCGTCGCGTCGGGTTGGCCACGACCGTACACCCCAACGAACCGGCACCTACGGAGGAACCCGACGTGTCCAACTCCGACGAACACAATCAGGACCAATTCCAATCCGAATCGGACGCTCCGGCCCAGGGCATGAACCTGATCACCGCCACCTTGCGGCGGTGGCCGCTGGTGCTGCTCGGCATCGGATTCGGTCTGGTACTCGGACTCTTGATGTACGTCCAGGCCACGCGGATATTCCAGTCGGGGGCTCAGGTCCTCATCGTGAAAAAAAACGCCGCTATCCTCGGAGCGGCCAACAACCAGTTCGCTTATCTCGAAGACTACGTCGGCACGCAAGTCACCCTGCTCAAGTCCGAGAAGGTTTTACGAGCCGCCGCGGTTAAGGTCGACAAAGGGCAGCTTCACATTTCTTTCCCCGATGAGGGTAAAGAGAACGAACGAATCACGTACCTGACGAACGGACTCACCGTGACCCGGGATAAGGAAGGCATGGCCGGGTCGATGGGGAGCAACGTGTTGAATTTGGCGTTCCGGTGTCCGAACGCGGCCGACTCGGCCTACATTCTCGACACGATCATCAAGTCCTATAAGAACGAACTCGCACTCGTTTATGAACAGACCACACGCGAACAAATCGAAAATCTGAACGCATATGTGGTCGATCGGGAAAAGGAACGTTCCCGTTTGCAGCAAGAACTCCAGTCCAAGTTGGCCGCTATGCGGGGTTTGAGTCTGGAGGAATTCCAGGCCATCCAGCAGCGTTACGCCGACCTCGGACGCCAATATGCTTCGTCCATTCGCGATTTGAAAGAAGCTCAGTTTAATCTGAAGATCATTTCCGAAGTTGGGCGGAACGCCAATGACCGGGCCGAAGCCGCAGCCAAACTCGGCATCCGGCTCAAAATGGTCGACCTGACCATGACTGACCTGAATAACGTTACCAATGCGCTTAAAAAAGCGGAGTTCAATCTTGATACTCTGAAAAAACGGTACGGTGATGACCACCCGCTAATCATCGACGCAAAGGCCCAACTCGAGTTTCTTCAAAAGTTGAATAAAGAGATGAATCCAGAAGGAGATTCGAAAGAAGTGTTTCTCGACGAATTGGCCCGAAAGGAAAAGTTTCTGAGGGCACAGGAATCATTTCTGAGAGAACACGTGCAAATGCTCGAATCCAAAATGAAGGACGATCTCCAACTCGGCATTCAGATCGGCGGACTGCAATCAGATTGTCAGTTGATCAAGTCGAATTTAGAAAAGCTCGAACAGGACATAAAGGACCAGAATGAGAAGAAGAACAAGCTGGATGTGGCGAAACTGTCCGGCGGGTACGAAGCGACGATCATCACCAATCCGGCCGACGGGATCCAAGTCGCTCCGAGCCTGACGCGAACGATGGCCCTATGGTTGCTCCTCGGCGTATTGGCCGGGGTGGGCTTGGCCGTGGTGGTCGAGTTGACGGATAAGAGCTTCCGGACGCCCGCCGAAATCCGCCGCCGGCTCGGCCTTCCCGTCATCGGCCACATTCCGCCGATCCGCACGTCTCTGGCGAACGAAAAGGGGGCGACCGGCAACATGGACGCGATCGTCGTGTCGCACCTCCGGCCGAAGTCGACCGAAGCCGAAGCGTATCGCGGGGTCCGGACCAGCCTTTACTTCAGCACGCAGGGCCGCGGCCACCAGGTCATTCAGGTGACCAGCCCGAACCCGGGCGACGGCAAGTCGACCCTCGCCGCCAACCTGGCCGTTTCCATCGCCCAGTCAGGCAAGAGGGCCGTGCTGATCGACTGTGACTTCCGGAAGCCGAGAATTCACAAGATTTTTCACGTCGAAAAACCGGAAGTCGGACTCGCCTCGATCATTACGGGCGAATCGACCGTGGCCGCCTCGATCCGGCCGACCGACGTCGAAAATCTGTCCATCCTGCCGTGCGGCCCCCGCCCGGCGAACCCGGCCGAGTTGCTCACCAGCCCGGAATTCCAGGCGATCGTCGACAAGCTCCGGGCCGAGTACGATTTCGTGATAATCGACACTCCGCCGGTCCTTGCGGTCAGCGATCCGCTCGTGGTGGCCCCCCGGGTGGACGGGGTGCTACTTGTGTTCCGGATGACCAAGAAGGCCCGTCCCACGGCCGAGCGGGCCCGCGAGCAGCTTGCCGCCGTCGGCTCGAACGTGCTCGGCGTCGTAGTCAACGGCACCGGACAACGCCGGGATGACTACTACGGGTACGGGTACGGGTACAACTACGGATACGGGTACCAGTACCAGTACCAGTACGAGTACGAGTACGCCGACGACTACAGCGACGACGAGCCGAGCAGCCACGAGTTGGAGATCGGAACCGAGTTGCCCCCGGCGAAAGGGTAAGCTAAAAACACGGGATGCGGAACGACCCTTGCCGCCTGCCGGGTGCGGTTAGCCCCGGCGGGCGGTTTTCGTTCCGCCGGTCTATCCGCACCCTGAAGTCCCCGATTGACGCATGATTCCCCTCGTCGATACGCACGTGCATTTGTTCGCCGGCCGGGACGACGGTCCGTCGACGATGGAGGAAGCGGTGGCCATGTGCCGCATGCTTGCGTCCGAGGGGGCCCGTTCGGCTGCAGCCTTGGCCCATCAAAATAAAACATATCCCGAGAACACGCCGGACGCCCTGCGAGCGGCCTGCGCGGACCTGGACGCCATTCTGAAAGCGGAGAAAATTCCTCTGACCGTCCTGCCGACGGCCGAGGTGATGGCGGCCTCGGACCTGGTCGATCAGTGGGTCGCAGGCCAACTCCTGTCGGTTGCGGACCTCAAGCAGTTCCTTCTCGTCGAACAGCCGCACGGAATCTTCCTCGACCTTCGGCCGCTGGCACGGGCCCTGCGACCGCACGGCGTGCGGATCATCGTCGCCCACGCCGAACGGTATCAGGAGTTGTTGTTCGACACGGCCGCCGTCGAAGAGTTGATCCGGCTCGGGTGCCTGATCCAAGTGACGTCGGGTGGATTGACCCGGCCCGGGTCGGGTTCCGCCGAGGCCGCGCTGAAAGACTGGATTCGCCGCGGGATGGTCCACCTACTCGGGTCGGACGGCCACGGTCTCGACCGCCGACCGCCCCGGCTCCGCGAGGGTCACCGCGTCATCGCCCGCTGGACCGACGAGCAAACCGCCGACCGCATCGGCGGCATCTGGGGGTCGGCGGTCATGCAAGGGCGGCCGGTCAACCCGCCGATGCCGAAGCCGAAAGTGAAGTCCTGGTTTGCAAAACTGACCGGGGGCTGATCGGGGGGTACAATAGCGTCTTCCATCGAGGACCGTCCCCGCGATGCACCCGCACAAGCCGCACTACGACCGCCACGCCGGCTCGGCCGAGAATAAGAAGTTTCTGAAGCAGATCAGCCGGCACCGGATCGATCCGCCCGCGGTGCCCGGCGGCGTCGCCGCGGCAGACCTCATCGACAATGCGTTCCTCTCCTATAACGCCGGCCGACTCCGCGAAGGCTGCCAACTCTTCGCCGAACGAATGCTCGCCGGGAACGCGACTGTCGGCCTCGCCCTCAGTGGAGCCCTGACCCCCGCCGGCCTCGGCATCTCCTGCCTTGTGCCGCTCATCGAAGCCGGGTTCATCGACTGGATCGTCTCCACCGGCGCCAACCTCTACCACGACACCCACTACGCCCTCGGCATGGACCTGTATCAGGCCGGACCAAGCCTGCCCGACTTGGAACTCCGCGAAAACCAGGTCATCCGCATCTACGACATCGTGTTCGACTACGAAAACCTGCTCGGTACCGACCGGTTCTACCGGACTCTGCTTCGCGGGCCGGCCTTCCAACACACGCTCGGCACTGCCGAGTTCCACAACCTCGTCGGAAAGTATTTGAACGAGCGGGAGGACCAAACGGGCGTGAAGGGAAAGAGCGTTCTTGCCGCCGCGTTTCGGTGTGGCGTGCCCGTCTTTACGAGTTCGCCGGGGGATTCGAGCATCGGCATGAACGTGGCCGCGCTGCAACTCGAAGGCTGCCAACTCGCGATCGACCCGATCCGTGACGTGAACCAATCGGCCTCCATCGTGTGGGCGGCCAAACACGACGGCGGAGCCAGCGGCGTGTTCATCCTCGGCGGTGGATCCCCCAAGAATTTCATGCTGCAAACGGAGCCGCAGATTCAGGAAGTCCTCGGCCTCGCCGAATCCGGGCACGACTATTTTCTTCAATTCACCGACGCCCGGCCCGATACCGGCGGCCTCAGCGGGGCGACGCCGAGCGAAGCCATGACCTGGGGCAAAGTCGATCCGGACAAGTTGCCGGGGACGGTGACCTGCTACGTCGATTCGACCATCGCATTGCCGATGGCGACCGCCTATGCGATGACGCGGGTAAAGCCCCGTGCCCACAAACGATACATGGACCGATTGCCCGAACTGACCCGGAAATTGAAAGAGCGCTACGCGGACGTCCGGAAAACGCGGAGCGAGGCGTGATGCGTGAGAAAGATGAGGGGCCGGCTCTCAATCCAACCCACGGCCCCCGCGTTCTCGGCATCGACCCCGGGCTTCGCACGACGGGGTACTCGGTGCTGGAAAAGGTCGGGCGGGGAACGAAGCTCTGCGAAGCGGGAGTTTTGACGGCCGCAGCCAAAGGGGATCTGGCAGAGCGAGTCAGGCAGCTCTTCGACGGCCTCGTGCAAGTGCTCGAAGAATGGTCGCCGACCGCTATGGCGATGGAACAACTCTACGCCCACTACGCCCACCCCCGCACGGCCATTCTGATGGGCCACGCCCGCGGGGCCTTCCTGCTCGCCGCTGCCCAACGGAACGTTCCGGTGATCAGCTACGCGTCCACCAAAGTGAAGCGTCTGGTCACCGGCAGTGGCCGGGCGGGAAAGCCGCAGGTGCAACATGCCGTGGCCCGGGAACTCGGTCTGACGACCCTCCCCGAACCGCACGACGTGGCCGACGCCCTCGCCGTTGCCCTTTGCCACCTGTACACCCTCAAAACATGATCACCAAACTGACCGGCCTGCTCGTTCGCGTCCTCGACGAGGAAGTCCGCGTCGCCGTCGGTCCGTTCGAGTACCAGGTGCTCGTGCCCGAGATGGTCCGCCGACAGATTCAATTGAAGGCCGGGCAGGAAGTGGTGCTGCACCTCACCGAATATCTCGAAGGCAACCAGTCCGGCACCCGGTTCGTGCCCCGCAAGGTCGGTTTCCTCGCCGAATCGGAATTGGATTTCTTCGATCTCTTTTGCACGGTTGAGAAGATCGGGGTGAAGAAGGCGCTCAAGGCCCTCGCCCGGCCGGTGGCGGAGATCGCCGACGCGATCAGCCGGCAGGACGCCAAGTGGCTCGCCACACTTCCGGGCATCGGCGCCGCCACGGCCGAGCAGATCGTTACCACACTGAAACGCAAAGTGACGAAATTCGCCTTTCCCGCGGGCGGTCAACGCGACGCCGAAGGTTCTCCGATCGATCCTGCCAAGGGCCAACTCATCGAAGACGTCTACCAAGCGCTGCTCGCTCTCGGGCACAACCCGATGGAAGCCCGCACCCGGCTCGATAGTCTTTTGCAGTCGGGGAAATCCTTCACCACCGTGGAAGACGGCGTGAAACTCGTCTACTCTCGGAATTAGCGACGCTTCGCCGAACCGTCGCTAAACCAACTTTATGGACGCGCTCGCCTTCCTCGAAAAAGTCTCCAAATCCAAACGCCTGCCCGTGTACGCACTGGTGGGCGACGAGGACTTTCTCAAGAGCCGCTGCCGGGAGGCGATTCAGTCCCTCGTACTCGAAGATGCCGACCCGGAATATGCCTTGGCGGTTTACCCCGGGGACAAGCTGGATATTTCCGTCGTTCGCAACGATCTCGAAACCCTCCCGTTCCTTGCCCCCGCCCGGCTCGTGGTGGTCGAATCCGCCGACCCGTTCGTCACCGCCCACCGCGAGGCCCTGGAGCGGTACATCGCCAAACCGAGTTCCGTCGGCGTCCTTGTCCTCGACGTGAAGACGTTCCCCGAATCGACAAAGCTGGCGAAAGCCTTGCCGGACGGGGCAAAACTGGTTTGCAAGGCTCCGAATTCGGACCGACTCACAGGCTGGTGCGGGTCGTGGTGCAAGGCTCGCTACGGCAAAACTATCACGGCCGACGCGGCCGGGTATTTGGTAGAGCTCGTCGGCCCTCACATGGGCTTGCTGGACCAGGAACTGGCGAAACTATCCGCGACCATCGGCCCTGCGCCCGCGATCACCGGCGAACACGTGGAGCAATACACCGGTAGGAGCCGGGCCGCCAACGTGTTCCACATCTTGAACGCGATCGGCGACGGTCAGGCGGCCAAAGCGCTCGGCATCCTCAACGAACTCTTTGAAGAAGGGGAAGACCCGCTCGCCATTCTCGGCCCGCTGACCGCCCAACTTCGCAAGCTGGCCGCGGTCGAACGCGGCTTGAAAGAAAACGGCGGCAGCCTCGGCACGGCCATGGACAAGGCCGGCATCCCGACATGGCCCCAAGCCAGACAGGGTGCCGAACGACAAGTCAGACACCTCGGCCGCCGACGACTCGCCGAACTGCCCAACATGCTCGTCGATATCAACCTGGGACTGAAAGGCGGCAACCCGCTGCCGAACCGATTGCAGGTTGAAAGGCTGGTGGTGAAGCTGGCGAGGGCGCGAGCGAGTTAGGCGTGGAGCCGGTGAGTTCTCAACGAGGATTTCCAATTCCCGCTCCCTTTGCCTACGACGCGTTCGAATACATCAACCGGCCGGTCCGACACTGTCACCCGGACCGGCTCTTCGTCGTCGGCCGGCTGTTCGGCATTTCCACTGCTCCCGTTGCAACGTGTCGGATACTCGATATCGGTTGCGGCAGTGCGACGCATCTGCTCGCGGCGGCGGTGGGACTGCCGCGGGCGAAGTTCGTGGGGCTCGACCTCTCGATCGGCGCCATCGGCAAAGGCCGGGCGTTGGCGGCCGAGGCTGGCATCACCAACGTTGAACTGCTTCAAGCCGACCTGATGACCTACGTGCCGGAGCCGGGGTCGTTCGACTACGTCACCGCGCACGGATTTTATTCCTGGGTCCCGCCATCCGTTCGCGACCGGTTTCTTGAGGTTGCCCGGGCTGCACTCGCTCCCCACGGCATCGGGTATGCGAGCTATAACACTTACCCCGGTTGTTACCTTCGGCGAATGTTCTGGGACATGATGAAGGCTCACGCGGCAGGGGCGGCCGACCCGCCCGAGACCGTGGCCCGGGCCCGCGAGCTGGCGGAATTTCTTGCAAGCGGGCAGACCGACCCGGACAAGCTTACCGCTCGCGTAATCCGAGCAGAAACCGAGCGCATCCTCGGCGTCGAGCACCCCGGCTCGCTCTACCACGACGACCTCGGCGATGTGAACGACCCCGTTTACGTCACCGGGTTCGCCGATCATCTGAATCGTCACGGCCTGCGGTACGCAGCCGAGGCGGAAGTGCATCGGATGAGCGAATCGGGTTATCCCCCGCCGGTGGCCGGGAAACTCGTGGAATTGCGGGACCGGGGTCTCGTGATGAAAGAACAATACCTCGACTATCTGACGCTGCGTCGATTCCGACATACCCTGTTCGTCCGAGCGGAACGGCCGACGGCGTTGACTCCGCAAGCTTCGGCCGTTCCCGATTTCGTCATCGGGCTGGCAACCCGGCTAACGGCGGATCATTCGGACTTGTCGCCCGGGGTTCCCATGACGTTTCAAGCGGCCGACGGAGGCACGCTGTCGGTCGGGCACCCGGCAGCGAAACGGGCGTTCCTTACGCTCGCACAATTGTGGCCCCGTCGGATTCCGTTCGCCGAACTCGCAGATCAAATCGGCGTCGCTCCGGCACATCAGGAATCCCTTGCGTCCTTGCTATTGCAGGCACATATCGGCGGCCCGATTGAGTTCTTCGGCCACGTCCCGCCCGTCGCGACCACCATCGGCACACACCCCGTTGCCACGCCACTCGCCAGAGCCCAGGTAAAAATCGGCCACGAAGTCTCGACACTCTACCACAAGACGTTGGACGTCCCCGACGCTGTGATGCGGAGTATCATTTCCCTACTCGACGGGACACGCGAGCGGGTAGCATTACGAACGGATTGTCAAAAGCAATTCCCAGGCAGTGAACTCGACGAAGAGCAAATCGATGCAATGTTGGTACAACTTACCGAAGCGGGAATTCTTATGAATTCCAGTTGAGGAAAGCCTTCTGCCAATCGTTCGTTTAACCGAGCAACTCCGCGAGCTGGCCTGAAAGAAAAACGGCGGCAGCCTCGACCACGTCTGGCCACAAGCTGACGAGCGACCTGTCATACACTTCGGCCGGCGAAGACTCGCCGAACTCTCCCAAATGCTCATCGAAATAAATTTGGGTTTGAAAAGCGGTAACCTGCTGCCGAGCCGGTTGCTAGTGGAACGGTTGATAGTGAAATTGGCGGGGGCGCGATTGGTTGATCGATTATCTCAGAATCAGTTTCACTGGTGGAGCGAGTCACCAATGCCAGACGTTCCATCGGGGGTAATAACCGCAGAATTTGACCAGGCAT
>DASXPC010000136.1:0-12685 GCA_036493815.1 Fimbriiglobus sp.
ACGACGCCATCATCTCGTCCGTGACGACGATCCCCATGCCCAATCGTCGCCGAACGACAGAAAAAGCGCAAGATCAATTTGACGGGCTGTGAACGGTTACACACTACTGGAGCCGTCGTGCTGCTGGACCACGAAGATTGGTTCCGGACGCGGCAATACATCAACACTAGCGTCCACCAGCTTGCCGAATGCCTTTTGGCCTACATGGGGGAATACGACCCGAACCGGTTTCGAACAGCAGTCCAAGCCATCGATACGAGAGCGATGGAAGAACAATCGTTCTGGTGGCATGAGGCGTCACAATTGGCTCCCTAAACGATATCACTCGCTAGGGTAACATTTCCTGTGAAGTTGCGCTTCCCTTCAACCCGTCGGAAGATTAGAATTCTCGCTTGCCACGGAAGGCACCGCATGCACTGGCTTCTGATCGGGTACATGTTCCTGTTCATCGACCGGCCGTTCGAGGTCTGGCCGTGGCTGGGTGACCTGCACGTCGAACGCATCTACATGCTCCTGACGCTGGCCGCCTGGGCGCTCTATCCGAACAAGCGGTTCGTCCCCTCGGGGTTGCACGCAGCGTTCGCGGCGTTCGCCGCCGCGATCCTGATCTGCTGGGGGGCGAGTCCCTGGGCGGCGGCCGGGCAGGACCGGGTCGAAGACTGGCTGAAAATCCTGGTCTTCTATGGCCTGCTCGTCACGACGGTGTTCGACGAGCGCGGCCTGCAACGGATGGCGGCCGGTTTCGTCACCGTGATGGCCCTTTACCTGCTCCATTCCTTCCGCGAGTTCCTCGGCGGGCGGTACACGTACCGCATGGGCATCGCCCGAATGATCGGCGTGGACGGCACGCTCGGTGACCCGAACAGCTTCGGGGCCAGCATCGTCGTCGCGCTGCCCATGGCCGTCGCCCTCTGGCGTACTGGGATTGGCGGGAAAAAGGCTAAATACGCCCTCATCGGCTATGCGGGGCTTTCCATCCTTTGCATCCTCCTCACCGGATCGCGATCGTCACTCCTCGGCCTTCTGGTATATGCCGGCTGGCTAATCCTCCGCAGTCGCCAACGCTGGTTCTGGCTGGCCGCGTTCGCCGTGGCCGCCCCAATTTTGTTCATCGCCCTGCCCGGCTCACTCCAAACCCGGTTCGAAACCATCATCAACTCGGACGTCGGCCCCGCCAACGCGAAAGAATCGGGCGAAGGGCGGATCATCGGCTTCCTCACCGGCCTCGAACTCTTCGCCGCGAACCCGCTCACCGGCATCGGCCCCGGGGCATGGCGGCCCGCCACCAAAAGCAACATCGAATCCCACAACCTCTACGGGGAACTCTTGGGCGAAACCGGATTCCTCGGTGCAGTAACCTTCGTCGCAGTGCTGATCGCCTTTACCGTTGCCCTACGCCGCGTTTCCCAGGTGCGCCGCACCGACCCGGTTTGCGAAAACGACCTCGTCTATCAAGTACCCCTCGCGGCCGGGGCTGGCTTTCTGCTCATGCTCTTCCTCGGCAATTTCGGCCATAACCTGTTCCGGTATAACTGGCTCTGGTACGGCGGGTTCCTGGCCGTTGCCGCAGAATGCGTCCGTAGGCGGGAGCGGGACCGCGAATGGGATTGCGAGGATGACGTTTATGCCGTCGAATCCTATTCGGTATCCTGGGTCGAACCCGACCCGGTCGACGTGTAACCGGCCCGTCGCAATCACCCAACCGCTTGCCCTAATCCGGTTTCCCGTCAACAATGGGAGGATACCCGTTTCGGGTGAGGTGGACCGTGCGCCAATGGGGACTCGTTCTGTTCGGTTGGACCGCCGCCATTGCGGTCGCAGCACCTCCCACAGCCGTAACCGAGCCGGACACGAAAGACGTGGTGAAGAAACTGGTCGAGGCGCTCAAAGACCCCGACCCGGACGTGCGGCAAAATCTGGGATCGGCCTTGGCAAAGATCGGGTCGGACGCCGTCGAACCATTAGTGGAAGCGCTGAAGGGGGATAACCTGGATCGTCGGGCTGGGGCTGCTTACACGCTCGGCCTTATCGGGTCGAATGCGAAGTCCGCACTTCCCGCCCTGCTCGACGCTTTGAAGGACGATTCCGTCGAAGTGCGCCGCCAGGCGTCGTACGCCGTGGCCCGGATTTTGCCGGACAAGCCGGCCAGGGACCGGGCCGCGGGGGAGAAGAAATGAAGTTTCGTCATTCGCTACTCGGGATTGTCCTCGTACTCGGTTCGGCCCGGGCCCAGGAATCGGACCGCCGGGACATCGGCAGTCCCCTCGGGCCGAACACGGTGCAGGAGCTTTCCGCCCGCCTCATGCAGATGCAGGGCAAGCTCGATCCGACAACGTTGGGAAAACTGCTCGCCGAGTTGAAGACGAATCCGGGGCTGAGCCGGGAAGACCTGATCCGGAAAATCGCGGCCCGGCAGAGCGGTCTGTCCGAAGACCAGATCGCGAGCTTCATGCCGATGTTCCGCGACCCCGCGTTTCTGGAGAAGATCAAAGGGTTGGCGGGCACATCGGGGAAAGGGCTCGGCACGGGCGGCAATTTTTCGACCGAACAGATCGAGGACTGGACGAAGAAGTTGAACGCGGCCGCACCCAAAATCAACCCACCGAAAGTGGATTTGTCCAACCTGGGAAAAGCCATACCGAAAGTGGATTTGTCCGGGCTCGCGAAAATCGAGCCGCCGAAGATAAATCCGCCGACGTTCAATATGCCGAATGGTTCACTCCCGAACATCAGCCCGACAGCCCAGAAAATGATGGGGTTCTGGGAGACCAACTTCGGCCCGCTGAGCCAAAGCCCGGCCGTTAAGGAAGCCATTCAGAAGATGTTCGCCTCGGGCTTCAAGGCCGACGGAACGCCGACCAACTTCTTCGGGTTCATGGAGCAAAGTGGGTACAACGGGAGCGGCTTCGCCAACTGGCTGAACCATTCATCCGGTTCGAGCTGGCATCTACCGCATTGGCTCGGCGGCGAAAACTCCTCCGGCAGCTATGGCGGCGGTTCGTGGAATTGGGGCGGCTCCGGAAGCAATCCGTCCTCGCCCAGCGGATCCGGCCTTCTCTCCGGCAACGGTGGGTCGTGGTGGAGTGTCGTCCTCTTCGTCGTCGTCGCCGGGGGAGGCCTCGTCCTCTGGTGGCTTTGGCCCCGACTCGTGCAGGGGAGCGGACACGCTGCCAAAGTCCCCGCCCTGGTCCGGCCCGCCATTGACGCGACTGGCGTCGTGGACAGGGAGACACTGATCAAAGTCTTCGAAGCCCTTTCGTTGTCCCTCTGCGGCGACGACGCCAAAGTCTGGACGCACTCGACACTCGGGGCGGCGTTACGGGCATTCCTGGAAACGAATCCGTCCGCAGCCGACCGGCTCGCGCTCATTTACGCCCTGGCCCGGTACACACCGGTGGACGAAACTCTCGCCCCGGGCGACCTGCAGGAGGCCCGGACCCACCTCGGCCAGCTCGCGGGGGTGCCGGCCGGATGATTCGACTCGCCGCCCTCGTCTTTTCCGTCCATTGCCTCGGTTTCGTCCCGGTCGCCAACGCCCAGGGTGATGCCGCCGGCCCGGCCGCGAACTTGCCGCCAGGCGGGTCGCAACTCTTTCGAGCATTGCTCGATTTTCACGGCATAAAGCCCGTGACCAAACTGCAAAATTACAATAACACCATTGTCGTCATATTCGGAAACCCGAGAAGCATTACCGATGCCAGATTGATTATGAACGCGGCGATAGTTGCGATAACGCATGGCGGGGCCTTATTGTTCGCCACCGACCAGGATTTCCCCCTTAACGATTACCTTCCCAACGCCGCGGCCGAAGCACAACTTCTGAAAGCCCGCGTGCTCACGCCGGCTGGGGGCTTCGCGAACAACCCGGATTGTCCGTTCGTCTCCGCCCGGACCTTCTCCGATATGATGAACGGAATTCGGGATCAGAACCCGTTTTCCGGCCTGAATCACGTGGCGACGAACCGCCCGGCCGCCACCTTCACGTCGAACCTGTCCCGGGCCGTGTCGTTCGCACAATTCCAGGACGGCACCCGCGTATCGCCGAAAACATTTCGCGAGAACGGCCGGACGTTCACGGCCCAATTCGCCGTCGGGGAAGCCCAGACGCAATACAAGTTTCCCTCCCGGTGGCTCGCAATGGCGGATCAGGACGTCCTCTCGAATGACATGATCGCAGCCCGAGGGAATGACAATTTCGTCTTCGCCTACCAGTTGGTGGGTTGGTTGAAGGGGGAGCAAAATCGGTCGTCCTGTATCTTTTTCGAATACGGACAATTGGTAAACCACTTCGACGAAGTGAAATTCGTGACGCTTCCCGACATGCCCGGGCCGCCGATTCCTCCCCTGAGAGCCATTGAGGAACACCTCACGGATTTTGGGGATCGGTTTGCGGACGAAGTGCAATCCAAGGACAAGATTCACGAAAAGCTGGTCGGGGATGACGTGGGATACGCGAAATGGTTGCGGCGTTTTGCGGTGGTGGCCGCGGCAGTCGCGGCGGTTTTACTGTTGCGCTGGGCATTCGCCGGCCGGCAGCCATCCCCCGGCCCCATCACCATGCCGATCGGCGACGGGCCGCCGGGCAAACTCCTCGCGGTCCTCCGCCAAGAAATGGTTCGCGGGAACAACTTTACCCCGGCCGTGACGGCCTATATCGAAGAAACGTTCCGCATTGCCGGGCTGCCCGACGGGCCGCACGGGGCCATGCCGCCGATCGCCATCACGGGAAAGAAGGTGAAAAAAGTGGAGTTGATGCACGATATCACGGCGCTCTGGCAAGTTCTCTTTGCCCCGGCCGACCGGCCGCCGATTCATTACGCCGTGTGGAAGAAACTGGAACCGGCCGCGGAAAACGCCCGCCGGCTCGCCGTGAAGGGCCGGTGGCGGTTCACCACGGTGGAGGGCGCCGCGTGAACCACGTCCTGCCCCTGGCCCATGCCGCCACTGCCGTCCCCGCCGGCTCCGACCTCCAATCGGCCCAAACCCTCGCCCGCGACGCCGGCAAAATCTACCGCGACACCGCCGCCGAGATCGCCAAGGTCGTCGTCGGGGCCGAACACACGACGCAGCAACTCCTCATCGCCATGATCGCCGGCGGTCACTGCCTGCTCGAAGGCGTGCCGGGCGTCGCCAAAACGACGCTCTCCAAATACTTCGCCAAGCTCCTCGGCTGCGACTTCCAGCGCGTGCAGTTCACCCCGGACCTGCTCCCGTCGGACGTCACCGGTACGTCCATCTTCGACCGGAACAAAAACGACTTCGTCCTCCGAAAAGGGCCGATCTTCTGCCAGATTCTTCTCGCGGACGAAATCAACCGGGCCCCGGCCAAGACGCAATCCGCCCTGCTCGAAGCCATGCAGGAATACCAGGTGACCGTAGACGGGGCGACCATTCCCCTGCCCCGGCCGTTTCTGGTACTTGCCACGCAGAACCCGGTCGAACAGGAAGGCGTGTACCGCCTACCGGAAGCCCAGCTCGACCGGTTCCTGTTGCGGATCGAAATGGGCTATCCGGGCTACGACCACGAAGTGAATCTGCTGAAGTTGCAGGCGAAACCGCCAGTCACCTTAACCTCACTTTTTACGCCGGAATCGATCCTCGCTCTGCAGGAACTCCTTCCGACGATTTACGGCCGGGAGAGCCTTTACCATTACATCGTTCAGCTCGCCGAGGCGACCCGCAAACACCCGGACGTGATGCTCGGGGCCAGCCCTCGGGCTGCCCTGGCGATCCTCCGCTGTGCCCGGGCCCGGGCGGCTCTGGAGGGCCGGCACTTCTTCACCCACGAAGACGTCCAGGCGATCTGCCTCGGGGTGCTGGGGCACCGGCTTATCATGCGGCCCGAGGCCGAGATCGAAGGGCGTACCGTCGCCGACGTCGTTCGGGACGTCCTCGCCAAGGTCAAGGTATTGGAAACCGAATGAAGACGATTCCGATTGTCTTTGCAAGGCAGCCTAAAGAGGTGGGTGGGCATGTAGGCCGCCTTGGCAACCTTCAACACACGAGCACGTAAGAGGATCCGAACGTGTTGACCGCCCGCGGGTGGTGGGTGCTGATCTTGGCCGGGGTGGTCACCCTTCTCGGGGTGGTCGTCGTGGCCGGGTGGACCGCGTCCGTCGCCGCGTTCGGCCTGGGCCTGCTCGGCTGGTTCAGTTTCGAATGGGCACTTTTCGCATTCCGTCGCCGGGCGACGGTCAACAAATTGGAATTGACCCGGACGCTGATCCAGGGCCGGCGGGTTGTGCCGGTGGCGTGGGCGAACCGCCCCTGCCGGGTGCGGGTATCGATTCGCAACGCGAGCCGGGTGTGGCTTCCGTTCGTCGTGTTCGATGACCGCCTACCGCCCCGGATGGCCGTCCAATCCGGTTCGCCCCGGGCTGCAGTGTCGCTCGCCCCCGGGGCGTCGTGCGAGATCGAATACGAGCTCGACCCGAAACGGCCGGGGCTGTTGCGGTTCGAAGGGGTTTCGGTTCGCCTATCGGACTTATGCGGATGGTTCTACCACCGGCGGTTCCTGCGCGAGCCGGCCGAGTTTCTGGTGCTGCCGCCGTTGCAATCCGTGGAAGGGAAGCGGCGCGGGGCAAAGCGGGCGAACACGCTTCCGCCCCCCGGCATCCATCGCATCCGCCGGGCCGGCAGCGGCGACGAACTGCTCGACCTCCGCGACTACGTCGCCGGCGACCCGCCGAAGATGATCGCCTGGAAAGCTTCGGCCCGGCGGGATCGGCTGATTACCAAGGAATTCGAAAACGACGTGCCGGTGCGGTGTGCGGTGTTCCTCGACGCGTCGCAAGGCGTGCGGGTGCCAGTCGCCGGGTACAAACCGGTCGAGCAACTTGCCGGCATCGGGGCCGCGTTGTCGCAGGCGGCGGTGAAGAACCGCGACCTCGTCGGGCTGACCGTGTTCGACGATACCGCGACTCAGATGACACCCGCGAAGCGGACCTCGACGCACGTGATCCGCCTCTTGCGGAGCTACGCCGAGGCGGCCGCACTGTTGCCCGATCGGCCGCAAACCGACCTCGACGTACTGACCGCCACCGCCCTGCCCCTTGCAAACGACATCTACCCGGACTTGATGACGAGGGACGTGAACTCCCGACCGTGGCGGCTTTACTGGCGGCCGCTGCTCGATACGAAATGGGGCTGGCTGTTCTTCCTCCTCTGGCTCGGGCCGATCTGCTGCTTCTTGCCGCCCGTACTGAACCTGGTGATGCAGTTTGTACTTTCTTTCGGCATCGTAGGAATTGGCGTCCTGTTCCTGTCCTTCTGGGTGATCACGATCTCCGTCCAAATCTTCTGGCTCATCTGGTGGGGCCACGGTCTTCGCGGTTTCCTCCCCGGCAACCGCAGAAAAGTACGCCGCCGCAAGCAACTCGGCCTCGTTTACGCCACGCTCGACGGTTCCGGGCCGCTCGCCGTCGAGCGGGCGATCCACGACGACGGCTTCTTCCGCGACCGCACCAACCGCTTCCTCACCGAACACCGCGTGCCCCTGCCGGTTCACCTCCTCGACCCGCACGGCACGTTCCGCTTCCCTGGTGACGCCAAGGCAGGCGTCCTTTCCGACGCAATCCTTCGCAGTGTCGGCCGGGCGAGAGATAACGAGCTATTTGTGATTCTCGCCGACCTCATGCACCTCGGCTCGACCCGGTCGAAAGTGATCCGCGCCGTTCGCCTGGCCACTGCGAGGCACCACCGCGTCCTCGTCGTCGTCCCCTGGCCCGAAGGCGTCCCCGACCCACCCGCGGCCGGGGCTCCCCTCCCCCGGATCGCCCGGGACGACGAACCGGCGGCCATCGTTTCCCTAGTGGAACGGGCCGTACTCGCCGCCTATCACAAGGCGTTCGCCGATCTCCGGGCCGAACTGTCCCGGGCCGGGGCGACGCTGATCAAGGTCAACCCCGACGACGCGGTGCGGCTGGTTCTGGAAAAACTCGACCGTCTCCGCGGCGTGAGGGCCCGGCGATGACGAAAAACCACGAGCCGACGATTTTTGAACTGGTGCGCGATCCGGCGATCCGCACAGCCGCGTTCGTCACGGCCGCGTGCGGGCTGGTGGCGTTCGGCGCCCTGTTTCTCTTCCGGGGTCCGGTTGCGGCAGGAATACCGACGGCATTCGCCGTTTATGCCCTCCTGCTCCGCGCGGTTTGGCCGGTCGGCGTCTACATTATCTCCGTCGCCTTCCTCCTGTTCATGCCCGACGGAACGCCGATAACGCTCGGTTCCCAAACCACTTTCATGGTGCGAAACGGCGGGTTTGCCCTTTCCGACATGATGCTTGTGGCCGCAGTCCTCACCTATGTGATTGCCCAGTACCGGTTTCTCGGGTTGACCCGGCAAGCCCTCCCGTTCGACGCCGATTCGTCGTTCGGACGAAAGGACGGAGCGGTCCGTCGCCCGGCCACGCTGCAAGCCGACCGGGAGGTGAAGTGGCTCGTGGGGTCGGCCGTCGCCGCAATGGCGTTCGGCCAGCTTGTCTGGTACGTCCTCGCACATGTCCAGTTCGACTTTTTGCTCACCCTCCCGTTGCGATGGGTGCCCGATTATGGGAGGGATTTCGAGGGAATCAGCATCGGCCCGGCCCTGAACCGGTTCGTACTGCTGGCCCTCGCCGGAATGGTGGCAGCGGGGACGGGTCGACTGGTATTCTGGTACTGGGGTCTGTTGCGACTTTCACGCGAAGAAGCGGTGGCGACGGTAACCGACGCCGGCTGGCACGAGGCCCGGCGGGAACTGGCGACGCAGGAAAAACGACGCGGTGCGGCGAAGGCGGAGGCCGACCGCCGCGGATTGTTGACCGAACAACTCGAAGGTGCGCCGTGAAAAAAGTTTCGTACCGCGAAATTGCCGGGTGGGGGCTGCTCGGCACCGGCTTGGCGCTGTTCGCCCTCTGCTATTTCGTTTTCCTCCGCGAGAAGCGGATTATCGAAGCGGTGCCGATGGCATTTATGGGGTTCATCGTGATCCGCGTCGGGTTGCAGGTGATCAAGGTTGCGGTGGCCGCCCAGACGGCGGCGGAGTATCGACCGTTAAAGGCCGGGGCGCCCCGCCCGGCCAACAGACCGGTGCTGTTCGGCGGCAGCCCCGCGGACCCGACGCCGAACGTCATTCCCGGTCGAGATGCCCCGCCCGGCCTGCGCCCGGCCAAAACCGCATAATGCTCCCGCACACGATCCGGGCCGTCGCGTTCGATGCCGTGGGGACGGTCATCCTTCCCGATCCGTCGGCTCCATTCGTCTATGCAAACGCAGCACGCCGATACGGCATCGCCACTTCCCCTTCGGACGTGCTGACCCGATTCTGCACCGCCTATCAATTGGAAGAGGGCTCCGACCGGGCAGCCGGGTGGGTGACGTCGGAAGCTCGCGAACGGAACCGGTGGCAGCGGATTGTCGCCGCAACGTTGCCCGGATCTCCGCCGGAATGCTTCGCCAAATTATTTGAGCATTTTGCCAGACCTGAAGCGTGGCGAGTGCCGGTGGACGCAGCCGGAGTTTTCGCCAGTTTAGCGGCCCGCGGTCTGAAGCTAGGCCTTGCGTCGAATTACGATTCGCGGTTGCGGTCGGTTCTGGCAGGGTTGCCGCTGCTTCGCCCGCTGGCGGCCCGGGTTATCGTGAGTGCGGATTTAGGGTGGCGGAAGCCGGCGAGGGAATTCTTCGCAGCCGTAGCCGACGCGATGGGCGAACCGCCGGAGCGGATCGCGTTCGTCGGCGACGATCGGACGAACGATTACGATGCGGCCGCCGCGGCGGGAATGTTCGCAGTCTTGCTCGACCCTAACAAGATGTCGAGTGCGAGTCGTCAAATTCAGACTCTTGCCGGGCTGCTCGAGTAGCTACGTCCGTTTCTCCGCCAGGTCTTCCATGACGGCTTGAGCTGCACGGAAGCCGGATTCGAGAGCGCCATTAATGCCCCCTTGGTCGCGGTGATCGCCGCAGACGTAAAGGCCGGGGCGGATTCGGACCGGTCGTCGCCAGGGGTCGAGTTTGCCAACGGACATGTCCGGCAAGGCGTTGGGGATGCGATAAATGCGAAGCAGATTGATGTCTTTAACGTGCGGTTCCAACCAGTTATTGAGTTGATTCCGCACGGCCGCAATCAATGTCTTGTCGGCCTCGTCCGGTATCCCCAGGACGTTGGCCGCTGCCAGCATCCCACCGGGTCGATCTTTTATCCGTTGCAAAGACAGGTGATTGATGGGCCCCGAGTTTTCGCCGTTCGTGAAGAGTATCGAAGAACCGGAATTCGAGATTTCGATTTCATAATAGAGTTTCGTCAATCCGCGATACTCGATAGCGGTAATCGCGCCTTCGAGAAGCCGGGACGCTTCGACCCCGTCGGTCGCAACCACAACGGCCCGAGCCTCGATCCGTTCGTCGGACTTGAGAACGACCGTGCCCGGTTCGAGTCGTTCGACCGGGGAATTCAAGCAAACCGACCCCACCGGCAGCTTCGCGTGAACCTGATCGGGGATCGCCTGCATTCCCCGTGCGGGAACCCCCATTTCTCCTTCGAGCATACCCTTTAGCACAAATCGAAGGTACCGGCTCGACGTGGATAAATCCCTTTCAAGAAGGAAGCTCGAAAGAAAAGGGCGGAAGTACCGATCGATGATTTTCGGTCCCAGCCCGGCGTGTCGCAAGAGGTCAATCGCCGGGCGGTCGTCGCGGGTATCGATCGATTCAAACGAATCCCGGGCGACTCTGGAAATGAGTTGGGAGGTTCGAAACTTGTCGTTTAACGAACCCCACCGGCTAAAGGCATGCAGGAATGTTGTGAACCATCCGAACTTCTTAATCGACGGCGTCGGATGACATAAATGGGCGAACCGAACTAGCGCCTTTCTTGCATACGGCTTGAGCTCCAACGCCTCGTAATCGAGCACCCGTCGGCCTTCGGGCGAAGCGGTCAGGTAGAAGGGAAACCCCCGATCCAATCGATACCCGTCTACAACGTCCGTGCGGCACCGCCCACCAACGGCATCGGCGGCCTCGACGATTTGAAAACTCGTACCGCAATCCGTAAGCCGCTTGCCGCAAGCGAGACCGGCGAGCCCGGCCCCGACAATCACCACGTCGGGCCGGGTCACGCCGGCACCTTCTCGGTCGGCACGTCGTCGGTCGGTTTCAATCGACCCTTCGTCTGTCTCGATGCCACCCGGTTGATCACTTCCAGGTAGGCCCGCGCACTCGCCTCGATCACGTCCACACTCACCGCCCGGGCGCTCGACCGTTTCCCCTGGTATTCGATCTCGACGTGGGCTTCTCCCAGGGCATCAATATCCTGCGTCACGGCCCGGACGCGGTAATCGACGACTTTGACTTCGATCCCGGTAACCCGGCTGATTGCCTTAAATAGCGCATCGATGGGTCCCATCCCCGTGGCGGCGTCGCGTATTTCGAAGCCGTCTTTATGTTTCAAGCAGACTGCCGCACTGGTTTGCGACCCGGTGCCGGCGGTGCTGGTGAAACCGACCAGGGTCCAGAGGTTGGCGGTGCCGGCGTGGATCTGGTCTTCGGCCAGGGCTTCGATGTCGGCGTCGTAGATATCTTTTTTCCGATCCGCAAGGATCTTGAACGCGGTGAAGACCTTGTTCAACTGGTCGTCGGCAAGGTGGTATCCGAGGTCCTGAATCCGCTGCCGAAGAGCGTGTCGGCCGGAGTGTTTGCCCAGGACCAGTTCGGTGCGGGACAGACCGACGTCGTCCGGAGTCATGATTTCGTAAGTGCTGCGGTTTTTCAGCATGCCGTCCTGGTGGATGCCGGCTTCGTGGGCGAAGGCGTTGCGGCCGACAATCGCCTTGTTCCGCTGCACCTGCATACCGGTGGCGAGGGTGAGCTTACGGCTGATGGGCACGAGGAGCCGGGTGTTGATGCCGGTGGAAAGGCCGTAGAAGTCGTGCCGCGTTCGGAGGGCCATGACGACTTCTTCGAGGGCGGTATTGCCCGCCCGTTCGCCGATGCCGTTGATCGTGCATTCCACCTGGCGGGCACCTTCCTGCAGTGCGGCGAGCGTGTTCGCCACGGCCAGACCCAGGTCGTTGTGGCAGTGGACGCTCAGAACGCACTTATCGATTCCGCGAACCGTGGCCTTCAGGTGCCGGATGACTTCCGCATAATGGCTCGGCACTGCATACCCGACCGTGTCCGGAATGTTCAGCGTAGTCGCCCCGGCCTCAACGGCCTTTTCCACAACTTCCGCAAGAAAATCGAGCTCCGTTCGGGCCGCGTCCTCGGGGGAGAATTCGACGTCCTCGACGAGCGACCGCGCCCGGGACACGCCTTCCACGGCCCGGGCCACCACTTCTTCCGGCGTCATGCGGAGCTTGAACTCGCGGTGGACGGCACTCGTGGCCAGAAAGACGTGAACCCGCGGCCGGGACGAGTCCTTTACCGCCACCGCGGCCCGGTCGATGTCGGCCGGGTTGCACCGGGCCAACCCGCAGATGATCGGCCCCTGCACCTGCCGGGCCACCGCCTGCACCGCCTCGAAGTCCCCAGGCGAAGCGATGGGAAACCCGGCCTCAATCACGTCCACCCCGAGATCCTTAAGAGCGTGAGCGATCTCGAGCTTTTCCGCCAGGTTCATGCTGCAACCCGGGCTTTGCTCGCCGTCGCGCAGCGTAGTGTCGAAGATCAGCACCCGGTTCGGATCGGTGGGAACTGGCATGACGGACTCCGTC
>DASXPC010000137.1:0-31983 GCA_036493815.1 Fimbriiglobus sp.
GACCGAGGCATCGCTTCCGCAAACGCAAACGGCTTTGGACCACTTCAGGCCAAAGCGTTCGACGTTCTGAGTTCTCCGACGGCCCGGGCCGCCTTCGACCTCGCGAAAGAAGCCCCCGCGGTCCGCGACCGGTACGGCCGGCACCACTTCGGCCAGAGTTGCCTTCTCGCACGGCGACTCGTCGAAGCCGGCGTCGCCCTCGTCCAGGTCAACTGGTTCCGCGGGCCGGAAGAACCGTCCGACAACCCGTGTTGGGATTCGCACACGAACGAAGCCAAACGGCTCAGGACGGTCCTTGCCCCGCCGACGGACCAGGCTTTCTCGGCGTTACTCGACGACCTCGGCCAACGGGGCCTGCTGGACGAAACGCTTGTGGTCTGCATGTCGGAATTCGGCCGAACGCCGCGGTTCAACGGCCGGGCGGGGCGGGAACATTGGGGCCACGTCTTTTCCGTCGCCCTGGCCGGGGGCGGTGTTCGCGGGGGATGCGTCTACGGGTCGTCCGATAAACTCGGCGCCCACCCGGCCGACGGCAAAGTCACCCCCCAAGACCTGACGGCCACCATCTTGTATTGCCTCGGGTACGAACCCCACACGGAATACAGCGATCCCCAAGGCCGGCAAATCGCGGTCAGCAAAGGTGAAGTCATCCACGGTATCCTCTGATTCGACCCGGCTACGGGAGGGTAATCTGATCGAACTCCTTCCGCCTTTCGAAGGCATTCCCATGCCCCGTTTTCTCTACGGCACCGCCTGGAAGGAAGACGATACGCAACGACTGGTCCGCCTCGCCCTGCAGCGGGGATTCCGCGGCATTGACACGGCCAACCAGCGAAAGCATTATCACGAAGAGGCAGTCGGCCGGGGCATCGCGGACGCGATCTCGGACGGCGTGGTGAAACGGGACGACCTCTTCCTACAAACCAAATTCACATTCCGCCCGGGTCAGGATCACCGCCTGCCGTACGACCCGAACGCCTCCATCGCCACGCAAGTCGAGCAGTCTTTTGCCAGTTCACTCGAACACCTCGGCACCACGAAAATCGACTCTTACGTCCTGCACGGCCCCACGCACCGGGACGGGCTGGCCGATGCCGATTGGGAAGCGTGGCGGGCTATGGAGGCTATCCACGACAGTGGCCGGGCGCTGTTCCTCGGCGTCAGCAACGTGTCCCTCGAACAACTGCAAAGTCTTTACCAGGGCTCGCGGATCAAACCCCTGTTCGTGCAGAACCGGTGCTATGCGGTGAACGGCTGGGATCGAGGAGTCAGGGAATTCTGCAAGGCAAATGGTGTCGTTTACCAGGGCTTTTCGTTACTGACCGCCAACCGGAACGTGACCACGCATCCCGAAACGATTCGCATTGCCAAACAATACGGCCGCGACGTGAATCAGATCGTCTTCCGCTTCGCACTGGATGTTGGCATGGTTGTGCTGACCGGCACGACGAACGCCGAACACATGCGAGCCGATCTGGGAGTATTCGATTTCCAGTTGCAGCCGGAAGAAGTTGGGCGGATCGAGCGATTATTCATGGCATAGTTGAACAGTCATTTCCCTGGCACTCGTGGGAACAACTGCAAAGGTCTTGACATACCCGGATCGATACGATCCGGGGAATCGGGCTCGCGCATGGGCCGAGTCGCGGCCGGAGGTTCCACCGGCGGCTTTCGCCGCCGCACCTCGCGGGGCTTGACCCTGGCTTTTTCCGGCGGGGCGGTCGGATCGAGGACAATCACGTCGTTGCGGGCGGATTGTTTCACCATGTCGGCCAGACATTCGGCCAGTATGCCCGAACCGGTCGAACCCGGGAGGAAAACGCTTTGGAACCGCGCGGATTCGGCCCGGCCGTCGGGGTTGTCGATCGCTTGAATCTCCTTCCGGATCCGCTTCACCTGCTCGCCGCCGGCGCGGACCAATACGCCGGTCTTTGCCCCGTCGTATTGCGGTTCGATCAGCGGAAGTCCGTTGGCCGCGGGGAACATTTTCGTCATCAGGGACGCCATCGCCTTCGGGTCACAGGTAAAGACGGGGACGATTTCGGTCACCGGGTCGCCGCGGGCATCGGGGTTGTCGGCGAGAACCTGCCTGGCGATGGCGGTGTGGTCCATCGGGTAACCGAAGACACTGATCCGGTCGGTGCCGGCGGGATTGATGACGACCGACGCGTTCTGGAACCGAGCCTGCAATGTAGCGGCCACCGCAGCCGCGGTGCCCGGGGCGACCGGGTATTCGCGGAACGTCTGCTCTCCACCGGGGTGGAGTTCCGTTCCCGGCATTCCGCGGTCGATGTCTTCCGACAGGAACGCCCTGGCAATGGCCAGTTTGTCCGCCGGGCCGGTCATCAAAACGGAGTTGGTCGATTCTTGCACGGATATTCGAACGGCTTTGCCCGGCGGCTGGGGTCGTTCGGCGCGGCTACTTGGGCCAGGAGATGCCGTCGGAACCGCGGTAACCAAAACGGACTCCTCACCCAGTAGTGTCTTGAGCGACTCGGCCGCGGCCGAGGCCCGGACGTACTTACACGCGTAACGACTTCGATTCCGATCGGTGTCTCGCTTCAATTTCGCGATCGCGTCCACGACCTGCCGGACGTTGATCGCCTTGTCCCGCACGACGATCGCAGTGCTGCCGAACGGAGCGATTCGGCCGAATGAACTGAGTAGAAACTTCAGCGGCGGGACGACCTCGTCCGGGGTGAGCGGCACGAGTGGGGCCACCAGTTGAACGACCTCGGTGCGTCCCAGGCTTGCCAGTTCGGCTTCGTCCTGGAGCATCCTGGCCTGGGAGGATTCGATCGGTTCGTCCGCGGGAAGAACGGTAAAGGTCTGCTCGCGACGGACGAGTACGTACCGTGGTTCGAGCAGTTCGTTCAGGAGATCGACCACTTGCGGAATCGTGTACTTCTTTCCGGCCGGCGGTTTGATCGTGATACTGCCGGTCGGCGTGACGGTGCCGGCGTAGACGAGACCACTCTCGTTGCGGAACCAGTCGATCACCTCGCCCCACGGTTTTTTCTCGAACGAAAAGCTGACGGTGCGTTCGACCTTTGTCTGGGCGTGGGCGGGGGTTGTCGAAGCCTCCGCAAAAAGCAGGGCGAGGAATAGTGGAGTTAGACGAGCCATGACGCTCCCCCCGGAAACGGGTGCCTGTCGGCAACGCAACCGGCCGAATCATACCGGGACCGCGATCCGGCCGGGGCGTTTGTCGGAGCTTTTTAATCCGAATGAGGGGGCTGTCATTTTCGGGCAAGATTGACCGATGGCAGGCCGGCCGTTTTGAGTCTTGTATTCAGGGCGGTCAGGTCCTTGTCGCGCACCTCTGCCCAGCGGCCGAGCAGGCCGTCTAAATCTTTTCGAGCCACTGCCACGGCAGTCACGACCGGGGTTGTGGGCGTCATGTCCGATCCTTGAAGGCTCATCATGAGGCGGCCCAATTCGCCGGAGACCCGGCCGAGGCTCGGTTGTCGCGATTGGAAACCTCCCCGGCCACCCCGGCCGCCGCGACGGCCGCCGCCGCCGAATCCCGACCCTTCGAGCGCCGCGGCTTTTACCTCAACCGCGTCGATTGCCGCGACCGGTGCCCCGGCCTTTGCCCGGACGGTTTGCAGTTGCTGCCGCAGCGCACGAATGTCCGCCGTCGCCTTTCTCGCCTCGAGTGCCCCGTCGTAGCAGAGCATGGTAAGATTGAATTGCCGATCCAATTCCGCGGCCGGCGTCGGCACCCGCGGGTCCATCGTGACGGCCAGCGATTGCTGGAACGACTGGCCGTCGACGGAGAGTTTGACGGTGTACGTGCCGGGCTTCACCGCCGGTCCGAGCGGACCGCTCGGCGTGTTGTGCCAGACGGCCGAGATCGGGAAGCTCCGCGGCCCGTCGAGCGGTGTGTAGTGCAGGTCCCAGACGAAACGGTGTGACCCGGCTTTGGCTGAAAGGATTTGCGGCGGACGAATCCAGCGGGGGTCGATTTGCAACGCATTCACATTCACCGCTTCCGGCTTGTCGTTACTGGAATACCGGCGGACGAGCTTTCCGGCCGGGTCGTGAATTTCGAGAACGACCACGCCGGCTGCGGCCTTCAAGTGGTAGTCGATCGGCGCACCGTCGGGCGGGTTCGGGGCGAGCGGTTCGTCGGGCGGCAGTGGCGTGTCGGTCGCGACGTTCCGCCGCACCCGGACGGCGGGGGCCGGTGCGAATAGTGTCGCGGCATCGTTCGCGGTTTTCGCCGAGAGTTGCCGGAGCGGCGTAATGTCGTCCAGAATCCAGAACGACCGTCCGTGCGTGCCGACGACCAGGTCGGAGCCGTGCACCACGAGGTCGCGGATCGACGTGGCGGGCATATTCTGCCGCAGCGGCTGCCAGTCGTCGCCGTCGTTGAACGAGACGAAGACGGCCCGCTCCGTCCCCGCGAAGAGCAACCCTTTCCGCACCGGGTCTTCGCGAACGGCGTTCACCGGGCTGTTGTCCGGCAGCCCGCGGACGGTTTCTGTCCAGGTTTTCCCGCCGTCGTGCGTGCGATAGACGTGCGGCTTCTGGTCGTTGAGGCGAATGCGGTTGATCGCCGCGTAGCACGTATCGGCGTCGAACCGACCGCCGTCGAGCTGCGATACTTTGCTCCAGGACGTGAGACCCGGCGGGGTCACGTCGGCCCAGTGTTTCCCCCCGTCGCGGGTCACGTGAATCAATCCGTCGTCGGTCCCGGCCCAGATGGTATCGGCCTCCTTATAGGAGGGAGCGATCGCGTAGATCACTCCGCGGCGGGGCTGGTTTGCCATTTGTGGATTGCGATAAACGCCGATGCTCACCGGGACTTCGGGCCGGGGGTGGGATAAGTCGGGGCTGATCACGTCCCAGCTCAATCCGCCGGTCGTCGTTTTGAAGAGGACGTTGGCTCCGAGGTATAGGGCCTTTTTGTCGACCGTGGAGAAGACCAGCGGGGCGGTGCGGAGGAAGCGGTATGCACCGCGGGCCGTTTCGGGCGAAACGTTTTGCACCTGACCGGTACGGCGGTCGTATTTGGAGACTTTACCGCCGAAGATGATGTCGGGGTTCAGCGGGTCCGGGGCGACGTAGCCGTATTCTTCGACGCCGACGGTATGCCAGTCGCGGCTGGTGATCTGCCCGTCGTTTCCGCGGCTGGAAACTCCGGCCGAGCCACTTTCCTGTTGTCCGCCGTAGACCCAGTAAGGGAATTGGTCGTCGGTGATAACGTGGTAGAACTGGGCGGTCGGTTGGTTGTACCAGGAACTCCAGGTTTCACCGCCGTTGACGGTGACGATCGCCCCCTGGTCGGCAGCGACGAGAAGAATATCGGGATCGTCCGGGTTGATCCAGACGGTGTGGTAGTCGTCCCCGCCGGGGGCGCCCTTGAAGCAAACGAACGTTTTGCCTCCGTCGGTCGATTTGTAGAAGCCGACGTTGGCGACGTAGAGAACGTCCTTGTTTTTCGGGTCGATCTTTACTTCGGCGAAGTCGCTGCCCCGTCCCCAGACCCGGGCTTCACCGGAAACCCGCCGCCAGGATTCGCCGGCGTCGTCAGAACGATAAAGCCCGCCAAGCCTGGGGCAATCGACCACCGCGAAGAGCCGCTTCGGGTCGCTCCTCGAGACGTCGAAACCGATCCGGCCGAGTCCGTCGTCGGTGGTCGGCAGCCCCTTCGTCATCTGCTTCCAGGTCGTGCCGCCGTCGGTCGACTTGAAGAACCCGCTCCCCAGCCCCTGCCAGGCGCCATTCTCCCACGGCCCCTGCCGTGCGGCCCATAAGACGGCGTACACGGTATTCGCATTCCCCGGGTCGAAACCCAATGCCACCGCCCCGGTGTCCACGTCCTTGTAAAGAACCTTCTCCCACGTCCGGCCTCCGTTCGTCGTGCGGAACACGCCCCGCTCGGCGTTCGGTCCGTACGGATGGCCGAGAACGGCGACAAACGCCCGGTTTTCGTCTTTCGGGTCGACGATCACGGCCGAGATTTGTTCGCCGTCGTGGAGGCCGGTGTTCGTCCAGGTTTTCCCGCCGTCGGTGGTTTTGTAGACGCCGTCGCCGGTGGACAGGTCGGGCCGCTGCAACCCTTCCCCCGAGCCGACGTAGATCACGTTCGGGTTGGACGGGGCGACGGCGAGCGCCCCGATCGAGCCGGTCGGCTGGTCGTCGAAAATCGGCTTCCAGACGCGGCCCGCGTCGGTCGTCTTCCAGACGCCGCCGTTGTTTACGCCGACGTAGAACAGGTTCGGCTTCCCCGGGACCCCCGTCGCCCCGACGGTCCGCCCGGCCCGGAACGGTCCGATGCACCGCCACTGGAGCGGGGCGTACAGGGCCGGGTCGAGCGGCTGAGCGAATGAGGACGCTGCGGCAACGAACAGAAGGCCGACCGCGAGGGCGGGGCGCGCTTTCATGACGACTCCTCCGGGGTCTACATTTTCAAATCGACGGTAGGCAAAAACCGAGGCGGTTTGCGGGCCTTGGCCGCCTGCTCGAATGCGTACGCCAGTTTCAAAAGGGTCGGTTCACTCCAGGGCCGGCCGACGAACGACAGGCCGAGCGGCAGGCCGTACCAGAATCCCATGGGCACGGTAACGTGCGGATAACCGGCGACGGCGGCCACGGAGATCAGATCCCCCCCGAGCCAGTGGTCCCCGTTGACGAGGTCGATCGGGCATGCCGGACCCAGCGTCGCGGCGACCACGCAGTCGAGTTTGTAAACATCGAGGGCCGCGTCCAGTCCTTCCGTCCGGGTGATCCGCCGGCACTTCGCCAACGCTTCCTGGTATTCGTAGCTCGTCAGTGGCCCCGAAGACGCCATCGTCTGAAACGTGTCCTGACCGAAATACGGCAACTCCTTGTCGCTGTTCTGGTCGTTGAACGCCAAAACGTCCGCGACAGTTAACAAGGGCGATTTCACCCCGAGCCGGAACAAGTACGCGTTCAGTCCGGCCTTCATTTCATAATGCAAGACCGTCTTTTCGGCGTCGGTGAAATCGCCGGAATTGGGCAGCTCGGTCGTGTCAAACAGGATCGCTCCCTGCTTCTTCAATTTCGTGACGGCTGCGAGGGTGACGTAATCGACCCCGTCGTGAAAGCCGAAGAAGTTCCGGGCGATGCCGATCTTGGCGCCCTTCAATCCGTCGGCGTCCAAAAATTTGGTGTAGTCGGATTCGATGTGCCCCTTGGCGTCGGCCGTGGCCAAGTCGTCCTTGTCGATCCCCGCGAGGACGCCGAGAAGGACGGCCGCGTCGCGGACGGTCCGGGCCACCGGACCAGCCGTGTCCTGCGAACGGGAGATCGGAATGATGCCCGTCCGGCTAATGAGGCCGACGGTCGGCTTCACGCCGACCAGACCATTGACGCTGGACGGCGCCGTTACCGACCCGTCGGTTTCCGTGCCCACGGCGACGGCGCAGAGGTTCGCCGCGACCGCCACGCACGAGCCCGAACTCGACCCGCACGGGTTCCGGTCGAGGGCGTAGGGATTTCGCGTTTGCCCGCCCCGGCCGCTCCACCCGCTCGTCGAATACGAACACCGGGCGTTGGCCCACTCGCTCAGGTTCGTTTTGCCAAGAATTACCGCCCCGGCCTGCCGCAACCGGGCGACCAGAAACGCGTCCTTCGCCGGCTTCGATCCGACCATGGCCAGAGATCCGGCCGTCGTCGCCATCTTGTCGGCCGTGTCGATGTTGTCCTTGATCAGAACGGGGATTCCGTGCAGCGGACCGCGGGGACCTTTCGCCTTCCGTTCCTTGTCGAGGGCGTCGGCAATCGCCAAGCCTTCCGGGTTCAATTCGATCACACTGCGGAGCGTCGGGCCGCGGCGGTCGATTGCCTCGATCCGGGCCAGGTATTTCTCAGCCAACGATCGGGCCGAGTATTTCCCGGATGTCATTCCCTCTTGCAGTCCGGCGATCGTGGCCTCGTCGAGTTCGAAGGCCGGGACGTCGGCGGACGTGCGATCGGCCGAGAGGGAAACCGCGGGTGCGAGCCCGCATGCCATTCCAGCAGCGAGAAAGCTCCGCCGGTTCAGTCGGCTTTGACCCGCATTCCGCAAACGCAGCGGCATGATCCTTCCTCCGGAACGGACTCCGAATCGGACGACCGGCAGAACTATCTCTAGGTTCCCGGTCGGATGCGAACAAGGAAGAAAGTGTCGAAACGATTCGTTCCGAGCGCAAAGGGTTTAATCGATGAATACGAACCAGTACTCGATGATGTGACGCCGGCGTGCGAACGGCACTCGGCCGAATTGGCTTTATTCACCGACGGGATTCGAGTTGTAAAGCATCTCCGTGGCCGGCGTGGGATGGAGTTCGGACGCGGCGAGGAGCCGATGGCTGTGCAGGTTAACAGCACCCGTTGCCAGGCACGCCATGCACGCGACTGCCGCCCCCAACGCGGGGCGATATCGGACGATGAGTGCCACCGCTCCGATGACGACGAAGGCCGCACCGGCCTTGAACGCAACCATGCCGGGCCAGCCGTGATCGGCCAACCAGCCGGCTGCAACAGGATTCGCCTCGTACACCGACCCGCCCGTGCATTCGAGTAAGAGGTAGGTGTAGGCCAAATCACCGACGCTCAGCACGGCGAAGAGGATCAAACCGTAGATGCAAACGCGTCGCATGATGGTGTCCTCCTCTCGGGCTGTCGGCAACCAAACCTAGTTCAGATATTCCGCGAACGGCACGGACTGAAACCCAAAAATGCGGCCAACATGCCTCTATCTATCATTCGTTAGATCGGGACGGGAATTGTCAGGGTTCGCCGGAATTGCATTCCGAGGTCAGGAATTGACTCAACCAGGGTAAGTACACCGGGAAAGGGCGATTGGGTAATCCGTCTTATTCGGTTAATCAGCTTAGATGGCGATGACCGAACGCCTTCGGGCACGGATGGAAGGTCGCTGATCCGAAGTCGTTGCGGGTCCCCCGCAATTGGGGTACACTGTTCGCATCCCGCCTGGGCATCCTTTCGCCGACCCGCTACGAGACTCTCCGATGGCTTTATTTCTGATCGCCCTCGGTCTTGGCATTTCTTCCGTTCCAATCGAACTCACGGTCACGCCCGCGGTGGTCGAGTTGACGGGGCCGCGTGACGTCCGCCAGATACTCGTCTCCGAACGTTCCGCGGACGGCCGTGTCAGCGACCGGACCCATGCCGCGTCGGCCACGGCCGACCCGCCGGGTGTCGTGGCCATCGATGACGGCTTGTTCCTGCGGGCCGTTCGGAATGGCGTCACCACGGTGACAATTTCGGACGGCGGTCGATCGGCCCGGGTCAAGGTGACCGTCACCAACGCTTCGGCCGCGACCGCGCCGAGCTTTCGGCACGACGTGGTGGCAGCAATGAACGTCGGCGGCTGCAACGCGGGCGCCTGCCACGGCACACCGAGCGGCAAGAACGGGTTTAAACTCTCGCTCCGCGGGTTCGACCCCGCGGCCGACTTTCTGCAACTGACGCGGGACCAGTTCGGCCGACGGACCGACGCCCTCAATCCGGCCGAAAGCCTAATCCTGCTGAAAGCCCTCGGCCGCATCACGCACGAAGGCGGGTCCCGATTCACGCCGACGAGCGTGCCGTCGCGTATGATCTCCGCCTGGCTCGCCGCGGGAATGCCTGACGACCCGCCGAAACTTCCCCCGATCACAAAAGTGACCGTCCTCGGCGCCCGCGTGCAACTCTCCCCCGCCACCCGGCAACAACTCGCGGTCGTCGCGTCGTTTTCGAACGGGACGACCCGCGACGTCACCCGGCTGACGTGCTTCAGCAGTAGCGACCCGGGCGTGGCCGACGTGACCGCGACCGGCCGGGTCGATTTCAAACGACCCGGCGAAGTAGCCATTCTTTGCCGCTACCTTCAGGAGATGGTGTCGGTCCGCATGACTTACCTCGACCCGCGGCCCGGGTTCGTTTGGCCGGACGTGAAACCGAACAACTTCGTCGACACCCACGTGTTCGCGAAACTCAAGACGATGACCATCGCGCCGTCGGCGCTGTGCACCGACGCCGAGTTCGTCCGCCGGGCGTACCTGGACGCGACGGGCCGGCTCCCAACGTCTGCGGAAGCCAAGTCGTTCGAGGCCGATACCGCCGCGACGAAGCGGGCCCGCCTCGTCGATCACTTGCTCACGCTTCCTGAGTTTGCCGACTTCTGGGCACTCAAATGGGAGGACGTCCTCCGATCCAGCCGGAAGACCGTTCAACTGAAAGGGTCGGTCGGACTTCAAAGCTGGCTCCGCGACCGGTTCGACCGCAACGTGCCGTTCGACCGGACGGTGCGGGACATTCTCACCGCCTCCGGCAATACGTCCGCCAACCCGCCGGCCAACTATTACCGCATTGCCAAAGACCCACAATCGCTCGGCGAAACCACCGCCCAACTCTTCCTCGGCGTACGGATGCAGTGCGCGAAGTGCCACAACCACCCGTTCGAGCGCTGGACGCAGGACGATTATTACGGCCTGGCGGCATGGTTCGCCCGCGTGAACCGGAAGCCGCTCGGCACGCGCGCGACCGAAGTGGTGTACGTCGCACGGACCGGCGACGTCAGCCAGCCGCGGAGCGGCCGGGTGATGATGCCACATTTCCCCGGGGCGGGCGATGCGGACGTGCCGCCCGGCGAAGACCGCCGCGCCACGCTCGCCGCGTGGCTCACCTCGCCCGGCAACCCGTTCTTCGCCAAATCAGTCGCCAACCGCGTCTGGTTCCACCTGATGGGCCGGGGAATTGTCGATCCGGTGGACGACTTCCGCGATTCGAACCCGGCCAGCAACGACGACCTCTTGGCCGCTCTGGCGACCGATTTCGAATCCTCCGGGTTTGACCTGAAACACCTCGTCGCCACGATCATGAAATCGCGGACGTACCAACTGTCGGCGGTGCCGAACGAGTCGAACGCGGACGATGCGAAGTACTTTTCGCACGCGGTGACGAAACTGCTCACGGCCGAGCAACTGCTCGATGCGGTGTGCGACGTGACCGGCGTACCGGAGAAATTCGCCGGGCTACCGGCCGGGACGCGGGCCGTGCAACTGCCGGACGGCGAGGTGAACAACCCGTTTCTGAAAACCTTCGGCCAGCCGGCCCGCGAAATCCCTTGCGAATGCGAACGCGAATCCGACGGAAACCTCGGCCAGGCCTTGCAACTGATTAACGGCCCGACGGTGAACGAGAAAGTGCGGGCGCCTAACAACCGCCTCGGCCCGCTGCTCAAGGCCAAAACGTCGGACGCCGACATACTCGCCGACCTCTATTTCGCGGCCCTGTCGAGACCGCCACTCCCCGAGGAATCGAAAGCCGCCCTCGCCCACATCGCAAAGAACAAGGACAGACGCAAGGCTTGGGAAGACGTCTTATGGGCGGTCATCAACACGAGGGAGTTCCTCTTCCGGCACTAATTCCCCTTGCCCCGGCAATCGGGTATACTCCGCGGTGGTCCCCGGAGTTGCCTGGATGCGCCACCGAACACTGTTCGTTTTCTTTCTGACGGCCTTCCCCGGACTCGCGGACGATGCCAAGAGCGAATGGGTCTATCCCGGACCCGACGGCAAGCTCGTTTACAAAAAAACCGCCCGCGGCGACCGGATTATGGACTTCTCCCACGCCGGGTATATGGGCGGGGGCGTCGCGATACCGGACGTACCAGTCCGACGAACCGTGAAGCCGGCGGGCGGCGAGGACGACGCGGCCGCGATCCAGTCGGCCCTCGACGCTATTGCAGCGTTACCGTTGAAGGACGGGTTTCGCGGGGCCGTGCTGCTGGCCCCCGGGACGTATTCCTGTTCGCGGCCGATCACGATCCCGGCGAGCGGCGTGGTATTGCAGGGTAGCGGAAGCGGTGCGAAGACGGGCGGCAAGAGTACGATCAAGTTGACGGGAACGCCTCATCCGGCACTCGTCGTAAGACGAACGAAGGGCGGACCACAAGGGACCGGCTTTGCCCCTACCCAAACGCATTTGACCGACGCCTACGTCCCGTCGGGAACGAACACCTTCACGGTGGCGGACGCAACGGGTTTCGCGGTCGGCGACACCGTCGCGATCCGCCGGTCGGTCACGGACGCGTGGATCAAGTTCATGCAAATGGACGACCTCGTCCGCGACGGCAAGTCGCAGACGTGGCTCCGGGCCGGATCGACCCAAACGGCGGAGCGGACGATCGCGGCGATCAACGGGAACACGATCGCCGTGAGCGTACCCCTGGCGGACTCTTACGACGCGAAGTACTTAAACCCGCCCGGTACGGCAGTCGTCAAAATTCGGCCGTGGTCCGGCCTGACTCAATTCGGCATCGAACACCTGCACGTCGAATCCCCGCCGCAATCGTTCAACCATACCCAGCCGCACTTCACGGCCATGCAGCTTACCGGCCAGGACTATTGGGTCCGCGACGTGGCGATCGACGAGACCATGAACAGCATTACCGTCACCGGCAAACGGGTGACGCTGCAAAACGTATCGGTCACCCGCAAGGCGATGCACCAGGGGTCGTCCAAACCGTCCGAGATTTCCCCGAACGCGAGCCAGTGCCTCGTCGACCGGTGTTCGGTCACCGGCGACAACGTCTGGTTCACCGCGACGGGCAGCAACGTGTCCGGGCCCGTCGTGATCCTCAACTGCAACTTCCAGGGGAAGAGCCGCGCCGAATCGCACATGCGGTGGTCCACCGGCATTCTGTACGACGGGTGCAAAGCCCCCGCCGGCGGGATCGAAATCCGCAACCGCGGATCGATGGGGTCGGGGCACGGCTGGTCGATGGGGTGGGGAGTCGTCTGGAACTGCGAGGCAAAGGATTTTCTCGTGCAGACCCCGCCGGGGTCGATGAACTGGCTAATCGGCGGCATCGGCCGCCGAACGCTCGCCCCCCGGCCGTTCGGCAAGACGCCGAACCTGCCCGAAGGCACGGTCGATTCCCCCGGCCGGCCGGTCACGCCGCGGAGCCTGTACTTGGAACAACTCGCCGAACGGCTGGGACCGCGGGCGGTAAAGAATATCGGTTATTGAGGCAGGAAAGCGGGACGCGAATGATAGGATTTTCCCGAGCCGGCAGGATCGGGACCATTTTCGCGTCGAACCGGGGAGCCGAATTCCCCCTCCGTGCGGGAAGATAATCGAGAACCACTGCCCGGGCCGAAAAAACCAATCCAGGGCACCGACCAAATAAAGCGAAGAGTTTGTATGATTGCAGAGACGCGCGCCCGTAGCTCAACTGGATAGAGCAACGGTCTTCGGAACCGTAGGTTGGGGGTTCGAATCCCTCCGGGCGTAAACGACACCGCCCCCGGATTGATCCGGGGGCGGTATTATTTTCGGTCTCGTCGATTACGCCGCGCGGAAATACCGCCGGCGGGCAAACCCTGCCAGACCGATCGCCCCGGCGGCGAGGCCGAGGACGGTGACCGGTTCGGGAACCGGGGTGAAGGTCAGCACCAGATTATTCGAGGCGTCCATTGTCAAGGTACTGGCACTTCCGACGATGTCGCCCGTAATGGTAAACCGGTCCGAAGCAAACCCAGACCCGGTGGTTCCGGCCCCGAACGTCGCAATGTTGACGCTCACCGGGGAGCTGAAACCGCCCCCGACCGGGCCGGTATATTTCAGGTTGATGATGAACGTGTTCCCGGCCGTGTTCCCGGCCGTGACGCTCAACGATCCCGCACTGTTGAAGTAGTCGATTGTGGTACCGGGCGTTAGCACACCGCCCGAGTGGTCGTATTCGACGGTGTACGTGCCCCCGGCGGCGAGGGTCGTCGTGCCGGCGTTGGCGCTCAGCGTTCCGATCGAATTGCCCGGGGCCAGGAATGCCCCGGTGTTAACCGTCAGTCCGCCCCCGAGCCGGCCGGTGCCCATGAGGGTAGTCCCGGAGGCGAGGGAGGTAATCCCGCTGCCGGTCCCGGCTCCGGTCGTGTTGTTGACGACAAGAGTTCCCGCGTTGACGGATGTGGTGCCCGAGTAAGTATTCGCCCCGGCCAAGGTCAGGGTTCCGCTGCCCGCTTTGACGATCGATCCGCCCGCCCCCGCGATGACGCCCGAGAACGCACCGGAGAGGTTCGACGCATTGCCGATGGTCAGCGTATTGGCTCCGATGTTGGCGCTGCCGGCCCCGGTGAGGGCGGCGACGGTGGCGGACGCGTTGAAGTTGACCACGGTCGACGCGGCGGCGTTGAGTTGAGCCGTATTACCGATTGAAGTCGCGTTATTGAGAGTCAGCACGCCGCCCGTAACGTTGACCTGCGTGCCGGCAACGAGGCTCGTGGCGGCACTGCCAAGGACGAGCGAGCCAGCCCCGGCTTTGGTGAAATTCCGGGCCGTTCCCGCGTCGTTCAGGGCCCCAAGCGTCAGTGTACCGGTTCCCGTACCGTTGTTCGCCACGGTAAAGGTCGGGTCACCGTTGAGGGTGGTGGCTCCGAACGTGAGGCCGTAGCTGAGGTTCGCGACCGAAGCGGCGTCAGCCCCGACGGTCAGTCCGGTCGTCCCGGCTCCGATGGTGAGGGTCGTCATCGAAAGGTTGGGGGCCCCGGCTTTCGCCAGGACGTTGATCGTTCCGGTTGTTCCCCCGATCACGCTAACACTCTGGTTATAAGCGGTGACGGCATTACCCGAGGTGAAGCTGAACTGGTCGACGGTCTGTTGTGTATTCAGACCTCCGGTGCCAGCGGTGAAGCCGATGTATCCCCCGACGCCGATGTTCGCTCCGAGGTCGTACGTGAGGGTGGGTGTCGTGGCGGTGCCTGCCGTGGCAGGACTTGCGGGTATCGGTCCGCCGTCGGCGTCGCTAATTGGGAAATTGAAGACCGTCCCACCAGAAGTCAGTGCTTGTCCGAACGTCCCGCTAAACCGGTGTAAAGTGGCATCATAACTGAGGTTGATGTAAATCTCCCGCCCCGCCTGGGCATTAAGTATGTCGGGGAAGGCTGATGCGTAATAGGGCGTAGCGGTGTTGCCGTTATTGGTCACGCCGATCCCTTGTCCGCCACCCGCGGCGGCACCGTAGGTATTAATCGCAAACGCGAAACTCGGGCCGGGGATGCCGACGTAGCCGAGGCTCCCCCCCGCTCCGCCGAAGGAACCCGGTTGGGCACCCATGATCACGAATGCCAAACCGTCGGCCGGGTTTACGTTATTACTCTGGGAATAGCGGAATGAAAGGGAGAAGTTCTGATTAAGAGGAACGCGATTGTTGTAGATGAGACTATGGCCCTGATTGTTGACAGCGGTGGTCATGGTCGCCACACCGCCAGAAATTGTCGGTAACGGAGTCGTCGAACCGGCAGACGTATATTGGCCTGCTCCCGTACCGACAGCCGTAAATCCTCCGAGCGTCGTGGTGGTTCCTCCGGCCGGTTCGATCCCGGTTAAAACCAGGGTTCCGGAACCGAGCGAAACAGCCCCGGTGCCGAGAGACCCGGGCATGACGGAGACCACTTTCCCGCCACTGACGGTCGTTACGCCGGAGTAGGTATTCATGTTGTTCAAAGTTTGCGACCCGGTCCCGCCGGTCACCGAAACGCCTGCAGTACCGGTGATTCGACCGTTGAAAGTCGTGTTCGCGTTATTCGTCCCGGACAGTGTCAGGGCATTGCCCCCGAGGTTCACAAAGGCACCGACGTTATTCCCGTTCAAGGACGCGAAAGATTGAGCGGCGGAGAGGTTGATAACGCTGGTGGCGTTCTGCGTGACGGCGGTCGTGCCGACTCCGAAAGAGTTGGCCGAGAGCAGGTTGATTATGCCGGCCGCGTTGAAGTTGAAGTTCGACCCATTTACGAAATTCGTTCCCGAACCGGTCAGGTTCCACGTCCCCGTTCCGGCCTGGCCGATATTCCTGGCTGCGCTGTTGGCGTTCAAAGCCCCGGTGCTGAAAATCGAACCGGCGTTGACGTTGAACGTCGGATTCCCGCTCATCGAGATCCCATTCGTAATCGTCAACCCGGCCGAGTTACTCGTCGTGACGTTGAGCGTACTGCCGTTAATCGAGAGAAGGCTGTTAAACGTCACGGCGGGGATGTTGAGCACTTCGATGCTGGTCCCACCCGTCACGTTGATCGGGTTGGAATAGGTTTGGGCGACGACACCGGGGGCCGCCCCGGCGAGGCCGAAAACGTTCAGTACTTGTCCTGTGGAGGTTTCCGTCAAGCCGATTGACGTGACCGTTTTAGCCTGGTCGGCGGCCGATAGGGTAATGTTTGCCGTGTAAAGGCGGGGGTCGGTGGTCAATCCGTCGACCCCGCCGTTGCTCCGATTGACCCGGCCGAGTCCGCCGATGACGAAATTCGCCCCACCGAACCAGTCGCCTGAGGTCAGGCCGGTAAAAGTCGTAGAGCTTCCGTCCCCGAAGTGAAGTACGGCGTCAAAAGTACTCGCCCCACTCCCAGAGGTTACGAGCAAGCTCATGCTCGAAAAACTGGTCGCAGTGGAAAGGGTGATCGTCCCGGCTGTCGGTAGGCCGTTGGTCGAACTCAGGACAAGGGCGTTATTCCCGGTGTACGGCTGGAGGACGAAGGATTGAGCCGGATTGTTGGCAGCGGTAAACGTCAAACTGTTCGGCAACCCGCCACCGGCCGCGATCACGCCGGCTTCGTAAAACGCGTACCCCGGGTTCCCGGCATCGACGCTCGCATTCGTCCCGAACGGGGCGTTCCCTGCATTGGCCGGACTGGGGTCCGTCAAAGCAATGACCACGTCCCGGTTGAAGGAACCCGTCGTAAGCGGAATCGGGTTGCTAGTGAGCTTGAACGACAGGGTCCCGCCGCTCATGTTGACCGGGCCGGTATTGAGCGGGTTGACGCCGGCAGCGGACGGTGCGACGAACAAGGTACCGCCGGTAATGACCGTCGTCGTCTGGGTGTTGGCCGCCGAGATGGTCAATTGTCCGGACCCGGCTCCGCGGGTCAGCGTGCCGCCGCCTCCAAGGATGTTCGGGAACACCGCGTTTCCGTTTCCTACGACGCTAAGATTGAACCCACCGGTATTGACACTGGAAAACTGCACCGACAAGCCTGCGTCAACGCTAATGCTGGAATTCGCAGTTTGGACGATCGGATTTGCGTACGACTGGGTTCCCGGTACTCCTACGAACCCCGGAACCAACCCGCCGCTGACGCCGTAGACGTCCAACACTTGAGACCCGGTCGTGGTCAGGGTCAGGCCGATGGACGAGACGAGCTTGGCCTGATTTCCGGCCGAGAGGATCAGGGGGACGGCGTACATCCGGGGATTCGTCGTATTGTTGTCGAAATTACCACTTCCCCGGTTCATCCGGTCCAACCCCTGGATTACGGGGTTCGCCCCGTTGAACCAGTCCGGCGTAGTCTGGCCGGTGTACGTTTGTGATGAGGAGTCTGTGAAATTGACTACAGCAGTGAACCCAACCGCCGTTCCGCCGTTTCCTGTCACCGCCAGCAGGTTGAGTTGGGCGTACTGTGCCGGGGTTGTAAACGTTAGCGTGCCATTGAGAAGGCCGGCACCGGAATTTAGCTGTACCGTATTATTCGCGGTGAAGGATTGGAGTTGATAGGTTTGGTTTGAACTCGTGATCGAAGTCAGGAATCCACTACTGGGGAGGCCGAGGGACGTGTTGTTCGTGTTCCGCCCCATTTCGTAAAACGCGTAGCCGCCGGCTCCGGTGTTGTCGACCCCGCTGTTGGTACCAAAGGGGGCCGTCGCAGGATCGCTTAGCGCAACAATGGTGTCGCGGTTGAACGACCCGGCCGTGATGCTAACCGGGCTCAGAGCGATTGAGTTCCGGAAGGCAAGTGTTCCGCTGCCAAGTGTGACCTGACCCGTGCCGAGCAGATTCCCCACGCCCGACGCGGGAGCGACGTTAACAGTACCCGCGTTGATCGTCAGAGCCGCATTCGTGTTCGCCTTGTAAAGGTTAAGCGTTCCTGTTCCCGTTTTGGTTAACGTTCCGCCACCGGTCAGAGACTGATAAAAGTTGACGGCTCCCGCACCGGCAATGGTGAGGTTGTTTCCTCCGGTGGCGATCGCACCGCCCGTTACGAATGTTGTCGTACTCGTCCAAGTCTGGTTGGCTGCGAGGGCGATTGCAGCGTTGATTGTTTGGGCGTTGGAGCCGTTGACCGCGATCCCGCCCGACCCGATGGTCAGGACACTTCCACCGCTGCTTCCGACGACAAAGCTGCCCGCCCCGGACGCGAACGACAAACTGTTCACGCCCAGGTTGTAATCCAGGGTGTTGGTCAGTTGATTGGACCCGCCGAGGACCACCAGCGTGCCGGTCGTGCTCGTATCTGTCGGTGGGGCCGTACCGCCCCAGTTCAGGCCATTCGACCAGTTACTGTCGGGGATGGCGCCGCCGTTCCACGTGTAAGTCGTTTGCGCCGGACTGACCGTGGCAAACGCGAGGCAGGCTGCGGCCGCCAGAGGAAGGGAGAGGTACTTTTGGATCATGATGATTACCCGCGAACTGGGAAGAAAGTCTTGGGTAGTAGGGCAAATAAGCGAACGAAATCGCCGATTCTCTAAGACGGTACTCAAGAGTCGGCGCCGAGTCTAGCAAAAAGAGAAAACTTGACGCCATCCGCTCAAGTTTCCGAGCCTACCGGAGTAGACGCTCGGAAAACCGGAAAAGTTGCTACAACCGGAAGAATAATTTGCCCTACCAGAAAGCATGGACCGTCGGCTTGATAATGAGCTCGGGAATCGAGACGTGGGGGGGTAATGTCGCGACGAAAAGCACGGCTTCGGCCACGTCTTCCGCCTTGAGAATGACTTTGCGGTGTTCGTCCGTAACCGGTTTCGGTCGGTTCGCCAGGATGGGTGTGTCGATTTCGCCGGGGTAGATGTTGCTGACCCGGATCCCGCTTTCCCGTTCCTCGTTCGACAGACACATGCCGAACCCGCCCTGGCCGAACTTGGACGCACAATAGGCCGCGCCGCCCAGAGGATTTCCCCGTTTCCCCGCAATGGAAACGACATTCACGATCACGCCGTCCTTTTGAGCCAGCATTTGGGGCAATACGGCCCGCGTGCAATAGAACGTGCCGTTCAGGTTCGTGGCGATCAGTTTGTCCCACGTTTCCGGCGTCATTTCGCGAACAGTCCGTTCCCGGACGTTCGTCCCCGCATTGTTGACCAGGACGTGAATCTGCCGGAACGTCTGGGTCGCACACTCGATCAGGAACGCACACTGGTTTGCGTCGGCCACGTCGCAGGGGACGGTGATCAGGTTGTTTCCGCCGCCGATTTCCTCGGCCGCAGCTTCGAGCTTGGCCCGGTCGCGGCCGCCGATGACGACGTTTGCACCCTCCTTCAGGCACGCCGAAGCCACGGCCTTGCCCACGCCCGACCCGCCGCCGGTAATCACGACCGTTTTCCCCGAGAGCTTGCTCATGGCTGCGGTTCCGTAAAATGAGGGAGTGGTGCCGACAGTTTAGCTATAGAGGATACCCATGCTCGCCGACCTCCGCCGCCGAACCGAATCGATTGCCGCCCGTCTGGCCACGCTCCGGGGGTCGCTTTGACCTGCCCGGCAAGTCGGCCGAGCGGAACGCGCTCGAAGAGAAAATGGCAGCCCCGTCGTTCTGGGACGACCCGGACGGGGCACGGAAAGTCATCCAGCAACTCCGCGGCGTAAACGCACTCGTCAAGCCGTTCGACGATTTATCCCAGGCCCACACCGACCTCGTCGCGATGGCGGAACTGGCAGCGGAAGACGACTCGTTCGAAGCGGAAATGGAAGGTCTGCTTTCCAAATCCGAAACCCAACTCGACACGTTCGAACTCAAAGCCATGATGTCCGGGAAAACGGACGCGAATTCGGCCATCGTCTCGATCAAACCCGGTGCCGGCGGCACCGACGCGTGCGACTGGGCCGAGATCCTCTATCGGATGTATACCCGGTGGGCCCAGCAGCACGGGTTCACGGTCGAAGAGCAGGATTTGGAGCCGAACCTGGCCGCGGGAATTCAGAGCGTAACGTTCCGCGTGGGCGGGGAATACGCCTACGGCTATTTGCAGAGCGAAATCGGCGTCCACCGCCTCGTTCGGATCAGCCCGTTCGGTTCGTCGGACACGCGGCAGACGTCGTTCGCCGCGGTCGACGTCGTGCCGGAACTCGACGACAACATCCAGATCGAAGTCAACGAAAAAGAACTGACGATGCAGACGTTCTGTTCCGGCGGTCCCGGCGGGCAGCACCAGAACAAGACTCAGTCGGGCGTGCGGCTCATTCACAAGTCCGGCGTCCGGGCCGAAAGCCGGACCGAGCGGAGTCAGAATAAAAACTACGACAACGCTCTGAAGCTGATCAAGGCCCGACTCTATGCGATCGAAGAGCAGAAGCGGCTCGGCGACATCGAAAAACGCTACGACGCCAAGGGGGAAATCGCATTCGGCAGCCAGATCCGCAGCTATGTGATGCAACCCTACACGCTCGTCCGGGACGAACGGCCTGGAATTGAAGCCAAATCTCCGGCCGTCATGGCCGTCCTCGACGGCGACCTCGACCTGTTCATGCAGGCCTACCTCCGCTATCGGACGGAAAAGGCCCACAAAAAAGCGGGGTAACTTTCAGAAAGTCCATTCGCGCAAATCGGCGGCGTGCCGCGGGCTGTATGGAACGGTAGGTCAATCATTCCCGTCTTCAATCCAGCCGCATCCGCCACCACGCCAGCAGGAAAAACACCAGGGCGAAACCGACCAATACGAAACAAGACTGCCAGACCAAATCCGCCTGCGGTTCGGGGTTGGCCAGGAGCTGGCTGTAGGCTTCGAGTGCCCAGGCGTGGGGCGTGGCCTTGCTGATTTTGCGCATTTCTTCGGGCATCAGGTCGCGGGGCATGAGCGATCCGCTGACGCCGGCGAGGACGAGGACGAGAAGGGTGCCGTAAACGGCGACTTGTGTTTCGGTCCGGGAGACGCCGGCGACGAGTACAGACAGCCCCACGGCCGCGAGGGACGTGCAAATAACGACCGGAATCAGAAGTTCGGGCCTCGGTCCCCAGTTCATGCCAAAAACCACGCGACCGGCCAAGAGGAGAAACGCCCCTTGGAATAGCGAAATAATCAGGCAGGGAATCACCTTGCCGAGAAGAATCTGCCAGCGGGCAATGGGGGCGGCGCGGAGTCTTGCGATCGTACCGTGACGGCGTTCGGCGACGAAGAGCCAGCCGGTGGTGAGGACCAGGAAGAACGCAAATGTGACCGTGTAGGACGGCACCAGCACTTGATACCGTGCGGCCCCGCGGCGGATGACGCCCGTCCCGTCAGCCTGATAGGCCGTCACGTTGCCGGTGCGTGGCGGGGCCGGTTCGCTGTTGGTCAGGCCGGCCCAGGTCTTGGCCTTGAACCGGAACTTGTTGAAATACCCTTCGATTCCTCGCTGGATTCCCTGGCCGAGTTTTTCCCGCGAGATAACGGGATACGCCAGGACGAGGGCGGGAATGTATTTCTCCATCTTCTCCATGAACGGCTTGGTACCGATCTGCTCGAACGCCTGACCGATCATCCAGGGGACGATGACGCGGACGAGGGTGACCTGTACGACCTGTTCGATGACCGCTGCTGCGACGGGTTGGGTGGGGTCGCGGAGGATGGTGACACCGACGGCCGAGACGTTGAGACCGTCCCGGTAGAGCGGGTTGATCGGGTTTTCTTTGAACGGCGGACCGACGAAAGAGCAGCGGTGAACTTTCTCGCCGAAGTCCGGTTCGAACACGATGACGGCGGCCCGTTCCCCGCGGCGCACCATCCGCTCGGCTTCCTCCCGGGTCGGGATCAGCTCGACCCGGATGTCCGCGGTGCCGGAGAGATCGTCAAGGACGATCTCGGACCAGCGTTTGGGCGGGAAACCGGTGGCGTCGTGCGGGGTTGCGGCGTCGAGGTTCACGACGGAAATCCGGATGCGGTCGTCCGGCTTTTTCCCGAAGGCTTCGCCGATGGAAAGACCGAGGACGAGGATCAGCACGACGGGCATGACGAGGAGAATAACCGCCGCCCGCGGGTCCCGCAGGAGCAGTCGAACGTCTTTGGCGGCGATGGTCCAGGCGGGCATGTTTAATCATTCTGGTTCCCACGCTCCGCGGGGGAACCCAAGGACCGACGCTTTGCATCGGGTTGGCCAACCGGACGCGGAGCGTCCGTAAGTGCGTTCCCACGCGGAGCGTGGGAACGAGAATTCAATCCCGCAAAGTCTTTCCCGTCAGGTGCAGGAATACCCTTTCCAGATTCGGCTCGATCGTTTCCAGGGTCGTGAGCTTGACGCCGAGCTGATAACAGAGGCCGGCCACCTCGGGGAGCACGGGGCCGAGTTTGTCGGTCTCGAGTTTTACCGTTTCCACGTCGTTCGTCACTTTCTTTATGCCCGGGATTGAGCGCAGCTTATCGAGAAACTCCGGCGGCACCCGATCCACGGCAAGCGTGGCCGTCGCGGGCATGGCCGCGAGCAGGTTCCGGATCGTATCGCTCGCGACCACTTTCCCCGCGTCGAGAATAGCGATCCGCGGGCAGAGGTGTTGAACCTCTTCCATGTAGTGGCTGGTGTAGACGATTGTCATGCCGGCCGCGTTGAGGGTTTTGACCTGCTCGAAAATGTGGTTGCGGCTCTGCGGGTCGACTCCGGTGGTCGGTTCGTCGAGGAGGAGGAGCTTCGGTTCGTGGACGACGGCGGCGGCCAGGTTCAGCCGGCGTTTCATGCCGCCGGAGAATGTCGACGTCCGATGGTCGGCCCGGTCGGTCAAGCCGACGTCGGCGAGGGTGTCGTTCACCCGTTTCGCCAGGACGTCGCCATGAAGACCATAGAGCTTGCCGAAGAAGGAGAGGTTTTCGCGGGCGGTGAGTTCGGGGTAGAGGGCGAGGTCCTGCGTGCCGAGACCGACGAGGGATCGCCGTGCCCGGTCGGCCGCCCGAAACGGTTCGCCCGCGAGGCGGACGGTGCCGGAATCGGCATCGTTAAGACCGGCGAGGATCGACATGAGCGTCGTCTTCCCCGCCCCGTTCGGGCCGAGCAGGCCGAAGAGTTCGCCCGGTTCGACGGAAAAGGAGACGCCCGCCAGTGCCGGCATCCAGCCGAAACTCTTCCGCACGTCTTCGACATCGAGAAACGGCCCGGGCATGGGGACTATCATAGGGCGGATTCGTAAAATGCCGGGCACGACCAACACCACGTTCTTTTCAAGGGATTTCGATGAAGTACGACATTGCGAAGCCGGAACTGGCGGAACTCGGTAAGAAGCGGATTCAATGGGCCGACGCCGACATGCCCGTCCTGCAACGGATCCGGGCGCGGTTCGAGAAGGAAAAGCCGCTGGCCGGGTTGAAGATGTCGGCGTGCCTGCACGTGACCGCGGAGACGGCCGGCCTCGCGCGGACGCTGAAGGCCGGCGGGGCCGACCTCTTGCTCATCGCCTCGAACCCGCTCAGTACTCAGGATGACGTCGCCGCGAGTCTGGTCAAGGATTTCGACATAGCCGTCGCCGCGATTCACGGGGAGGACGGGCCAACTTATTACAAGCACGTCGCCATGGCACTCGAACACCAACCCGTCGTGACGATGGACGACGGGGCGGACCTGGTATCCGCCATGGTGTTCATCGCATTGGACCGTCTGGAAATGCTTTCCGGCAACCAGAAGCCGGTGCGGGACTGGGCCGAGAAGTTCACCTCCGCCCAGCGGAAATCGATGTTCGAGAAAGTCATCGGCAGCATGGAAGAGACGACCACCGGCGTCATCCGGCTGCGGGCCATGGAAAAAGACGGCGTGCTCAAGTTCCCGGTCATCGCCGTGAACGACGCCGCCACCAAGCACCTGTTCGATAACCGCTACGGCACGGGACAGAGCACGATCGACGGCTGCATCCGCGCGACCAACATGCTCGTGGCCGGCAAAAAGGTCGTCGTCGCCGGCTACGGTTACTGCGGCAAAGGCGTTTCCGCCCGTGCCCGCGGACTCGGGGCCCAGGTGATCGTGACCGAAGTGAATCCGATCTCCGCCCTCGAAGCCGCAATGGACGGCTTCGCGGTGATGCCGATGGCCGACGCGGCGAAGGTCGGCGACCTGTTCATCACCGTCACCGGGAATAAGCACATCGTCGGCAAGGATCACTTCCTGGCGATGAAAGACGGCGCGATGGTGGCGAACAGCGGTCACTTCGACGTGGAACTCGACCTCGTTTCCCTGGAAAAGGAAACGGCCCAGAAATCGCCGGACGTGCGGAACCACGTCGATTCCTACAAGCTGAAAAACGGGAAGACGATCCACGTACTCGGGGCCGGCCGCCTCGTGAATCTGGCGGCGGCGGAAGGTCACCCGGCGAGCGTCATGGACATGAGCTTCGCGACGCAGGCTTTGGCCACCGAGTACTGCGTCAAGAACAAGGGCAAGTTAACGCCGAAAGTTCACTTGCTGCCGGTCGAGATAGAAAACTACGTCGCGAGTACCAAACTGGCTACGATGGGCGTGTCGATCGACACCATGACCGCCGACCAATCCAAGTACAGCACGAGCTGGGAACACGGGACGTAAATGTTCACCGGTCTGGTTCGAGGAATTGGGACGGTATCCGCCGCAATCGACGACGGCTGCGGCGGGCGTATTCTCCGCGTCAATGCCCCAAATGTTTCTCCCCAGGCCGTCGGAGCCAGCGTGGCCGTGGACGGCGTCTGCCTGACCGTATCCGAATCGTCGGCCGAATCGCTCACTTTCCAAGCCGGCCCGGAGACCATTGATCGAACGACTCTCGGGAAACTCGCGGCGGGCAACCGGGTCAATCTCGAGCACGCCCTCCGCGTCGGCGACCCGCTCGGCGGGCATTTCGTCACCGGCCACGTCGATTGCGTCGGGTCGATTGCCGAAATCGTCGAAAGCGGCGAGTGGCAGACTTACTATTTCAACGTGCCGAAGGGGTTCGACGAATTGCTCGTGATGAAAGGGTCCGTCGCCGTCGACGGGATCAGCCTGACCCTTGCGGAGGTTACGCCCGACCGCTTCGGCGTGATGCTCATACCCCATACATTGGCAAACACGGCGCTGGGAACGAAAGGCGTTGGCGACGCGGTTAACCTCGAATTCGACATCATCGCCAAGCACGTGCGGAAACTCGTTAAGAACCTGACCGTCACCATATAAACCACCCTTCGATCGGATTCCAGGATCGGCCGGATTTGATAGATCATGTCGATCCCGTAATTCCTGACAAAAAATGCTGACAAATCCTCCCGACCCGCCGGCTCCGTCGACCCGCCAGACGCTTTCCCTGCTCCGCCGAATTTTCGACTCACAGGGGTTCGACCCCAAGGCAAAACTCGGGCAGAACTTTTTGATCGACCTGAACCTCGTCGACCTCATCGCCCGCTCGGCCGACCTGACGCCGGACGATTGCGTGCTGGAGGTCGGCACCGGCACCGGGTCGCTCACGGCCCGCCTCGCCGACCGGGCCGGGGCGGTGGTGACGGTCGAAATAGACCGCGCCTTACAGCCGGTGGCGGAGCAGATGTGTGCCGGGCGGCGAAACGTTACGTTCGTCCGCGGCGACTGCCTGGCCAAAAAGAGCGAACTCAACCCGCACATGCTCGCCGAGTGGGACCGGGTTGGAAAGGGGTATAAACATCGCAAAGTCGTGGCGAACCTGCCGTACGTCATCGCGACGCCGCTCGTCAGCAACCTGCTCGTACTCGACCAGCCGATTGCGCGTTTGGTGATAATGGTGCAATGGGAGATCGCCGAACGCATGGCCGCGGCCGCGAGCACGAAAGACTACAACGCCCTGTCGGTCCTGATTCAGGGTCTCGCGGACGTAGAGATCGTCCGCAAGGTGGGGCCGGCTAATTTTTTCCCGCGGCCGCAGGTCGATTCGGCCATCGTTCGGATCGTACCGAACGCCGAGAAGCGGGCGAAAGTCGGCGATGTGCTGAAGTTTCGGGCCTTCATTCGCGACTTGTACACCCACCGTCGGAAGAATCTCCGCCAGGCGCTAATCGGCTTTCCCCGCGGGCGGAAGGACAAAACTGAAGTTGATGCGAAACTGGCCGAGCTAGGACTCGACGGTAGCATCCGTGCGGAAAGCCTCGACGTGGAGCAGCACATCCACCTTGCGAACGCGTTCGGCTAACGAAATTCACTCACGTGCGTCGTGAAACCAGAGACCCGCCCGTAAGGGAGGGCCTCTGACAGGTAAGGTTTGCAATCCGGTTTGAGCCGAAACGAAAAACCCCGGCACGATGTGCCGGGGTCGTGGGTTTCGAGCGTTTCAACGCTACTGGCTGACCACCTTGAGGTTTCGCGGTCGGGACGCCAGCACGGCGATTTTCGAGTGGTAGGCGGCCTTGCCGTTGCCTTTACCGAGGTAAACGAACCATTCCCCGGCAGGCAGTTTGGTTTCGAATTCCCCGAATTCGTTCGCGGTCGTGTATTCCCGTGTGGCGGTGTTCGCGGCGTTGACGAAGACCACCTTTGCCCCGGCCCGCGGAGTGAAGCGGTCATTTTCGACCACCTCACCGATCACTCGGCTCGGACCGCGGGATGCTGTGTTGACCCGCGAGGTGCCGCTGCCCGGCATGGCCCGGGGGAGCGATTGCGGGTCGGTCGGGAGGTTCGTTTTCGGGATCAGGTTTTCCTGTCCGCCCCGTTCCTCGGTAGCGGCCGGCGGGTTCGTGCGATACATCTCGGTGCTCGGAGCCACGTAACCCGGCGGCAGGGCCGGAATGCTGTACGACGAACGGGTGACGACCGGCGGCATGTAGTAGGTGACGACGGGTTGGGTCACGGTCACCGGCCGGTAGGCCGTCACCGGAACCGTCCGCGTCCGCTCCACGTAGCGGGTGGCCGAGTTGCACTGCTCCCGCAAGGCATACGACTGGACCGGCGTAGCCACCTTCTGGCACTGGCCCGAACACGGGTCGTAATAGCTCGAATACCGGTAGCTCGTCACCGGTTCCCAGTAATAACTTTTGTACGTGTAGTTCTGGGGCTCCACGTACTTTTCGGCCCGGTATTCCGTCACCGGTTCGTAATACGTCCGTTGCGTGTACTGCACCCGCTTCTCGGGTTGCGGGCAGCACGTACTGGGCTGGTAGTTGCTCGCCCGCTTATTGCAGTCCCAGCAACAGGCTTCGAACACGTTGTTCCACCCGGCGTTCGCGGGGGCGGCCGTGAGGGATAAGCCGGCGACCGCGATTGCGGTCTGAAGGCTTCGACGGGTCAGGGTCATGGTGAAAATCTCCGGAAGGCTCGGCGGCATCCTTTCCGCGGCCCGCGCGCGCGGGCCGAGCAGCCGAGGTCAACACACTTTAGATTAAATTCGGCGGCCGGGCACTCAATGTGAAAAAGTCCCGGCAGAATTGAACCGACATATTGTGCGCCTCATTCCCGGCAAACTCGGCTCAGTCGGCGCTCCTTACCCAAGCTCGCGCCGAAATACGGCGGGCAGGTATCGGAGAAGGTCGGTCGCGATCAGACTCACGGGGCCGACCTCCGCCGCAGCCATGTCCCCGGCCCGGCCGTGAGTCCAAGCCCCCAGGCAGGCGGCGTCGAACGCGGACATGCCCTGGCCAATTAAGGCCGCGATAAGGCCCGTGAGGACGTCCCCGCTCCCACCCGTCGCCATGCCGGGGTTTCCCGTCGTGTTGGTATAGACGCGGGTGCCGTCCGTCACGATCGTCCGGTGCCCTTTCAATAGCAGCACCAGGTTCCACGTCTTCGCGAATGTCACGGCTAGCGATTCCCGATTCGCCTGCACACCGGCCGCGTTGGTCCGGCAGAACCGGGCAAACTCCCCGGGGTGCGGGGTCATTACCACCGAGCCCGAACGCGTCCGGATGACGTCCGGCGTCAGCGGCAGCGTGTTCAAGGCGTCGGCGTCCAGAACGAGAGGCTTATCCCGCAACCGCATCAGAACGGCCCGGACCACGTCCCCCACGTCCGATCGGTTTCCCATTCCCGGCCCGAGGGCGAGAACGGTCGCCTGCTCGCCGTTGCGGACGACCTCGTCGATCGTCTGCGGGTCGAACTGACCGTTCCGTCCCATTCCCAGCCCGAGGGTGGTGTAGCACGGGTTGCCGGATGCGACGATTTCCTGCACGTCCCGCGGGCAGGCGACCTGCACCAGCCCCGCCCCGCCCCGCAGCGCCGCGGTGCCGCATAAGATGGCGGCCCCGGTCATCCCCCGACTGCCGGCGACGACCAGCACGCGGCCGAAGGTTCCTTTGTGCGAATCCGGCTCCCGGGGGGGGAGCCGGGGGATGCCGTCAACACGGGTCACGTTTTCCATCCCCTTACCATACCGTACAACGACCCCATGTCACGCCAGTCTTCCATCCTGATTACCGGGGCCTCCGGCGAAATCGGCCACGGGTTGATCGCCCGGCTGCACGCCTCCCCGCAGCCGATTATCACCCTCGACTTGAATCCGCTCGCCCCGGGCCTTGCCGCAATGGTGCGGAAAGAGTTCGTCGGGTCAATTCTCGATACGCAACTGCTCGAACGGATCAACGCGGAATACGAGGTGGACCACGTCATCCATTTGGCGGCGTTATTGTCCACCCGGAGTGAATTCTCACCGGCCCTCGCCCACAAAGTGAATGTCGAGGGAACGCTGAATCTCCTGGAATTCGCCCAGCGGGAGGGCGAATCGCACGGCCGGACGGTGTTGTTTGTTTATCCATCGAGCATCGCGGCATACGGCCTGCCGGACTTGAAAACCAAAACTTCGGCCGGGAAGGTGAAAGAAGACGACCACCTGATGCCCACGACGATGTACGGGGCGAACAAGCTCTACTGCGAACACCTCGGCCGGTACTACGGCCGGCACTATAAGCAACTCGCGGCAGGCACGCTCGGCAAAATCGACTTCCGTTGCATCCGCTTTCCCGGCCTCATCTCCGCGGACACCGTGCCGAGCGGCGGCACGTCGGACTACGCACCGGAAATGATTCACGCAGCCGCCCAGGGCGAACCGTACGCCTGCTTCGTCCGCCCGGACACCCGCATTCCCTTCATGGCCATGCCGGACGCTGTCGAGGCGGTCCACCGGCTCATGGCGGCCCCCCGGCAAAAGCTCTCCCGCGTGGTCTATAACATCGGCGCCTTCGCCCCGACCGCGGGGGACGTTCAGAAAATCGTCGAAAACGCATTTCCTAAAGCCAGTATTACGACACAAGTCGACGCGAAGCGCCAGGCGATCGTCGACAGTTGGCCCGCCGACATTGATGATGGGGCTGCCCGGCAAGATTGGGGGCATGCACCGAAATATGGATTGAAGGAAGCGTTCGCGGAGTATTTGATGCCGCGGATAAAGGGGCGATATAATAAATAATATGATTTGCGGATTGTATTCTCAGCAAAATATAAAATTTAACGTGCTTTCGATTAGTTTTTTTTCGCTTAATATACCCAACAATAAACTGATTACTTAATGCGAAAGGAGCTTTCGATCATTTGATAGCCTCCGGCAAGCATCTGCATCTCGTTTTTGTGAGCGTACTCCGTGATCGCAAAAGTTTTATTGGCCGAGTTGAATACAAATATACGAAGAGAAACATCGACATTTCTAGTGGTTTTTCCATAAAGAAGTACGCCCGATCCATCGAATGTACCCCAATGGCTAAAACTACTTCGTTTTTCTTCCCGAATTTGCTTCTTTTGTCTTTCGATTCTCAATGAAAGCGCCTCGTGTGGATTAATTTTTTCCTCGAGTATTGTAAATATGATCATGGCCGAATCCGATGCGTCGATTGAAAACATGTGATCGGCATCGAAGTCGGCGTCTTTGTCGTCGATTTTCCAAGTCGCGGGATAGTTAAAACTGAATGCTTGTCGATCGAATACTTTAGCCGCAACCGCTTTTGGTTGCTTGTTGCAACTGACAAAAAAGAATAAAGTGCAATTGATAATAACCAAATACTTGTAGTTGGAACTCTTTATATTCATTATTGACCTCCATACTCGGCATCCGATATTTCGCTGGCACTATTTGAGTCAATTTTATTACAGTCGCCGTATAATTGACTACTACCCCGCCACGTCGAAAGCCTTCTTCAGCCACGTCATCAATTCCTTATCAACTTCCGCGACGTTCGTGACTCCGACTTTGAACTGACACATGCCGCCGGCGGGTTGTTCGACGATGCGGTCGGTGCCCTTGGCGTCCTTCAGGTTTATACCGATGTCAACTCGGGTCTTCGTGCCCGGACCGATCATGGCGAACTGCTTGTTTCGCCGGAGGCTGAGGTAGGCCTTTTTGGGTGCGATCTCGAATTCGCCGAAGGCGGCGAGCTTGGCCATGACCGCGTCGTGGATCGGGCGGAGGGCGGCCTTGGGGCCGGAATAGATTTCGTCCGTCGCGGCGTTCGGACTCGCCACCGCGGGCGGGGTTCCTGCCGCGTCGAGCGACTTGGCGTAATGGGCAACCGCATTCGCGTCGCCGTGGCCAATGCCCAGTTTTTCCTTCAGCATGGCGACAATTTCGCCGTGCTTGGAGAGTCCCGATTTCTGGACGATCGCCGCCAACGCGTCCAGCGACTTGCCGGTGCGTTTGGTGATGTTGTCGAGGTGATTCTGCCGGGCCTGGTCGAGGTTCATCGTACGGAGGGGGTTGGAACGAGGGATCGTGCCTACACCTTGAGCAATCCATAGGTCGTCAGCGTCTGCCGAACTTTCGCCTCGCCGGCCGCGTCCAGGGGGCACATCGGCAACCGCATTTCCCCGTTGCCGCGACCCAGCAGCTTGATGGCCGTCTTGAGCGGAACCGGGTTCGTGGCCACGCCGAGCATGTCCCGGCACAGTGGGAACAGTTTCCGGTGCCAGGTCAACGCTTCCGCGAACTTACCGGCCGCATACGCCCGGACGAGTGCCATCATGTCCCGCGGGACAATGTTGCCGACCACGCTGACCACGCCCTTCCCGCCGATGCTCATGAGCGGTAGCGTCAAACTGTCGTCCCCGCTGAGTACGGTCAGGTCCGACAAACACGTGATCTGACTCGCCTGATCGAGCGAGCCGGTCGCTTCCTTCACCGCAACAATCGTCGGGTATTTCTCGGCCAGCCGAGCCATCGTTTCCGGCAAAATGTTCGACCCGGTCCGGCCCGGGATGTTGTAAATCACCTGCGGCAGATCGCACGCCTCGGCGATGGCCCCGAAGTGGCGGTAGTACCCTTCCTGCGTCGGTTTGTTGTAGTACGGCCCCACTTGCAACGTGCCGGTGGCCCCGGCCTTCTTCGCCGCCTTCGTCATCCGGATCGCCTCGGCCGTGCTGTTCGACCCGGTCCCGGCCATGATCTTGATCCGCCCGCGGGCCTTCTCGCAGACGAACGCCACCACCTTCTCGTTCTCTTCGTGCGTGAGTGTCGGGGATTCGCCGGTGGTGCCGCACGGGGCGAGGGCATCGGTGCCTTCGCCCGCGTGCCAGTCGACCAGGTTGCCCAGTTCGTCCCAATCCACTTCCCCATTCTTAAAGGGCGTAACGATGGCGACGGTGACTCCGGCGAACAACTCGCCGCGGGTTGCGGACATGACAGACCTCAGGGTACGGGGCCAATTCCAATCGCTGGTGAGGTTAGCGACAGGTGCAATGAATGCAAGGGGCAGCAGCCATGTGGGAATTACTTCCCCTTATTGCTTCGCTCCAGGTCGCGGAGGTATTCGAGGGCTTCGTCCACCGTCCCCACGACCGCCCCAGGCACCCGGCCGCGGTCGTCGAGTTCGCGGAGCAGCATCAGGTCTTCGAACTCCTCGGACGATTCAAGTTTCAGCCGCATCCGGTGGCCGAGCGTGCCCGTCTTGTACTCCTGGGCCAGCATGTGGTGCTCGATGAGCCAGGCGGTTCGTTCGGTAATCAGCCCGTCGAGTGCTTGAAGCCCGACGCGACGCGATCGAATGTGGCTCGTTAGCCCTTCGAGCTAGCAAGTTGATAGGGTGGGGTTCGTGGCCCGGGGAGCCGCCTCATCGACTACTTCCCACGTTGGTCTGCCCCACCTACCGGAAGTATTTGAGGTCTTCGCGCTTTTCTCATCGTTTTCTAATTTGACAGTCCGTGGGGGGGGG
>DASXPC010000138.1:0-22999 GCA_036493815.1 Fimbriiglobus sp.
TAAGCGGATCGATAATCTCCCACGCCCGTTCGATCTCGTCCGCTCGCATGAAGAGGGATGCGTCCCCTTGAATCGAATCGAGGATGAGCCGTTCGTAAGCTTCGGGAAGGGCCTGGTTTTCGTAAGCCGAACGGTAGTCGAACGCCAGGTCGCGGGGCCGGAGCGATACGCCGTCCACTTCGGGCACCTTGGTCTGGAAGTTCAACTGTATGCCTTCGTTCGGCTGCAGGACGAGCGTCATCTTGTTACACTGCAACATCTCTCCCGGCGGCAGCGGGAACATCAGGTGCGGCGGACAGCGGAACTGGATCACCACTTCACTGAATCGGCTGCTCAGTCCCTTGCCCGACCGCAAGTAGAATGGCACGTTCTTCCAGCGGGCGTTGTCGATGTTCAACTTTACCGCGGCGTAGGTCGGCGTCCGCGAGTCGGCCGGCACGCCCGGCTCCTTCAGATAACCCTCGTACTGGGCGACGACCACCTGCTTTGCCGCCGTCTCCGGTGTCGGGTCGGCGATCGCGTCGAGCACTTTCATTTTTTCGTTGCGGAGCGAATCGGCCGTGAACCGCGACGGGCTCTCCATCGCCACCAGCGTGAGCACTTGCAGCAAGTGGCTCTGGAACATGTCGCGGAGCACGCCCGAGCCGTCGTAGTACGCGCCCCGTTTGCCAACGGTGACCGTCTCGGCCACGGTGATTTGAACGTGGTCGATGTACTGGTAGTTCCAAAGCGGCTCGAACAGCGTGTTGGCGAAGCGGAAGACGAGGATGTTCTGAACCGTGTCTTTGCCGAGGTAGTGGTCGATGCGGTAGAGCTGGTCCTCGCGGAAGTGGCGGTGAAGTTCGTCGGTGAGTGCTTTCCCGGAGGCCTTGTCGTGGCCGAACGGTTTTTCGACTACGATGCGGCGGAATCCACCGACCTCTTTGTTGAATTCGGCTTCCCCGAGGACGGCGGCCAGCTTCGGGTAGAGGTCCGGGGAAACGGAAAGGTAATACACTCGGCGGCCGCCTGCCGGGCCCTCGTTTTTATCGAACCAGCTCTTGAGCGGGGCAACGCCGCCGGCACCGGTCACATCCGCGGGAACGTAATAAAGCCGGCTGGCGAACGCGTCCCAATCGGCTTGGTTCCACGGCTCCTTCGCCGCCGCAAAAGCTTCCTTCACCTTCCCGAGCATGTACGTGCGAAACGAATCGTCAGTGTACGGCGACCGGGCGACGCCCAGAATCTTCGCGTCCTCGGGCAGGCGCTTCTTCCGCGCCAGACTGAATAACGACGGGATCAGCTTCCGGGCGGTCAGGTCGCCCGAGGCGCCGAAAATGACCACAGTGAGCGGAGTCGACATGACGGGTGGCTCCTCGCCAAATGAAATACGCCCCGGGGTGTCCGGGGCGTAGGCAGAGCGGGATACGGGAGTCGAACCCGTCTCACAGCCTTGGGAAGGCTGGGCACAGCCGATATACCAATCCCGCAACAACGGAAACTATAGCGACGCTTTCGGCCGCGCCAAGTAGCGACCCCTCCGCAATTGTTAAAGAGAATTCACGTCTTGCCCCTTGCAAAACCCCGGAGCGCAGCGGTACGATTCATTCACCTAGTTTTTTCGGTGACCATCCGGAACTTTCCCATTTTCCGCGGGTCTAACCGTTGAACCGGGCTGGTGCTGTCGGGTATAGTCCTCTTCCTCTCCCCCGCGGCCCGGATGGCCTTCCGTTTCGTTTCCCGTTCCCCCGAGTCGCGTTCATGAGCCCTGCCGTTCCTGCCGATGACGTGCAAATGGTCGAAAAACTCCGCGACGCCCACCAACGACTCCGCAAGGAGATCGGCAAGGTGATCATCGGTCAGGAGCAGGTGATCGACCAATTGCTGATGGCCATTTTCTGCCGCAGCCACGCCCTGCTGATGGGCGTTCCCGGTCTGGCCAAGACGCTCATGGTCAGCACTTTGGCCCAAGCCCTTGATCTGTCTTTCAAGCGGATTCAGTTCACCCCCGACCTGATGCCGTCGGACATCACCGGCAGCGAAGTGATTCAGGACGACCCGGTTACCCGGCAGCGGATGTTCAAGTTCCTCCCCGGCCCGATCTTCGCCAACATTGTGCTCGCCGACGAAATCAACCGTACGCCGCCGAAGACACAGGCCGCGCTGCTCGAATCGATGCAGGAACGCAAGGCGTCGATTGGCGGCAACGAATACCCCATGAAGAATCCGTTCTTCGTCCTCGCCACGCAGAATCCGATCGAACAGGAAGGAACCTATCCGCTTCCCGAAGCCCAGCTCGACCGCTTCCTGTTTCTGATCAAGGTGGATTACCCGACGGACGCGGAAGAAGAACAGATCATGCGAGTGGGCACCGCCGAATCGCTGCCGACAATCTCGCCAGTGCTGACCGGGGACGACATTCTGGCCCTGCAATCGGTCGTGCGGCGGGTGCCGGTGTCGGACAAGGTGTTCGAATTCGCGAAACGGATTACCCGGGCGTCTCGGCCGAACACGGCAGAGGCGGCAGACTTCAGTACCAAGTGGCTGACATGGGGTGCCGGCCCGCGGGCGAGCATGAACCTGGTCCTCGCCGCAAAAGCGCACGCCTTGTTGCGGGGCAGCAATCACGTGGCCGGGGACGACGTGGTCGCCGTAGCCCTGCCGATCCTCCGCCACCGGCTGATCGTGAACTTCGCCGCCCAGAGCGAAGGCGTCACGGTGGACGAGGTCATCAAACAACTGATCCGAATGGCCGCGAAGGCGGTTGCCGCATAAATGGCTTCGACGCTGCTCCAGCCCGACGTTCTCTCCAAAGCCGAAGCCCTCGGTCTCCAGGCCCGGCACGTCGTCGAAGGGCTGCGGGTCGGCGACCACAAGAGTCCCTTCCGCGGCTTCTCGGTCGAATTCGTTCAGCACCGGGAGTACGTCCCGGGGGACGACATCAAGCACATCGACTGGAAGAGCTATGGGCGGAGTGAACGGTACACGATCAAGCAGTACGAGCAGGAAACCAATTTCATCGGCCATCTGCTCGTGGACGGCAGCAACTCCATGCGGTACGGCGACGGCTCTGCTAACAAGATGCAGTACGCCAAGCTGCTCGCCGCCTCGCTCGCCTATACCGTTGTGAAGCAACGGGACAGTGCGGCACTGCGGATGTTCGACTCGGCCTGGCGGGCGGAACTGCCCGCCAGCAGCCAGATGGGCCACGTGACCGCCGTCTGCAAGATGTTGGAAGAGGCGGCCCCGGCCGAAAAAACCGGCATGGGCCAGTTGCTCGAAGAATTTGCCGATCGCGTCGCACGCCGCGGCGTCGTTTTCCTGATCTCCGATTGCTTCGACGACCTCGACGAACTCCTTCGCGGCCTTCGCCACCTCCGCTTCCGCGGCCACGACGTCGTCGTATTCCACATTCTGCACCGCGACGAATTCGAATTCCCGCTCGACGGCAACATCCGGTTCCAGGACTTGGAAGGGACGGAAGAAGTCGTCACCCGACCGCACCTGCTCCGACCCGCTTACCTGCGAATCATCAACGCGTTCATGAAAGATCTGGAACGCGGTTGCGATGCGGCTCGGGTGGACTACGTGCGAATGCCGACCGACCGACCGTTGACGGCCGGCTTGGGCGAGTACCTGGTGCGGCGGTTGCAGAGGGCCAAAAAATAGTTTCACGTTTCCGAGTTTCAGGTTTCACGTTCGATTGCCGAACCTCTGCTGCCTTAAACTTGAAGCGAGAAGCTTGGAACTTGAAACGATGAATTTCCTGGCTCCGAGTCTGCTTATCGGTGGCGCCGCCGTTGCGGTCCCGCTCGTTCTCCACTTTTTTTACAAGGCACGATTCCGGAAGCTTCCCTGGGCCGCGATGCGGTTTCTGAAACTGGCGATCGAGCAAACCAGCCGGCGCATGCGGTTCCAGGAGTACGTATTGCTCGCGTTGCGATGCCTGGTCCTTCTCCTGCTCGCCCTGGCTCTGGCCCGCCCGACGATTCGGGCCGTCGGCACCGGCGGCCGGGGAGAGGCGGTCGACGCCGTTTTCGTCTTCGACGTCTCTGCCAGCATGGGAGCCCGCGACGGCGACGCGACCCGGCTCGATAGGGCGAAGGCCGCTGCCCTGTCCGTCATCGACAACCTGCCTCCGAATTCGACGATTCAGGTTTACACCTGTGCCGACCGGACGTCGTTCCTCGGCCCGGTGTCGCCACGGAATTTAGACCAGGCCCGGCACGCGATCAAGAACCTGGAACTGACGAGCCTGTCGACGGACCTGTTGCCCGGACTGGCCGAAGCCCACGCCGCACTCGACCGGGCGGCCGGGACGCAGAAAGAAGTCTACGTCTTTTCGGACCTGCAAGCCCAGGGGTTCGACCGCCAACCCGCCGCGGTGAAGGCCAAGTGCGAAGAAATCAAGTCCCGGGCCACGCTGCTCCTCGTGCGGTGCGGTAATCCGGACCGGGCGATCAACAATGTGGCGGTGGTGGACGTCACGACGCCGACTGGCATTCCCCACACAGGGTCGCGACTGCCGTTTACCGTTCACCTGAAGAACACGGGCAAAACCGACCTGCACGGAGTTGCGGTCACGCTGGAAGTGGACGGGAAACCGCTGGACAAGGAGACGCAGCAGGTCGACGAGATTCTGGCCGGGCAGCCGACGACAGTCACGCTGACGGCCAAGCTGGACGAGGCCGGGCCTCGGGTCGTCACGGCACGGGTCCAGGTAGACGACGTTCCGGGCGACGACCGGCTCGACCGAGTCGTTCCGGTGAGGGATCGGGTGCGCGTTCTGGTGGTCGACGGTACGCCCGACGTACGCGACCCACGGGATTCGGGCACGCATTTTCTGCGGAACGCCCTGATCCCCGTCCCGCCAGCCCAGGTAGACGGGTACTTCGTACGTGTCAATGTCGTACCGGCCGACGAAGCCGGTGCCGGTCTGCTCGGGTCCTGCGACGTCTGCTTTTTGGCCAACGTCCCCTCCGGCAACGCGGACCGGCCGGGGACCCCGGGCCTGTCCAAGGACTTCGTCGATCGGCTCAAACGATTCGTCAAAGACGGTGGCGGGCTCGTCATCGGGTGCGGCGATAACGTGATACCGCAGCGGTACAACGCCGTGCTCGGGTCGGGCGGCGCCGGTCTACTTCCGTACGACCTCGACGAGCCACGGACCGCCCCAACCGACCGGCCGTTCACGCCCGCCCCCGATTCGGCCGCCCCTCTGTCGTTCCTCGAAAAGCTTCGGGAGGAACCGTTCGCGAGCGTCACGGCGGATTCCGAAGTGGGCTGCACACTCGGGATGAAAGTCGACCCAGCCGCCAAGTCGAGCCGGGTTTTGATGCGGTACGCCGATCAAACGCCTATGATCGCACGCCGAACGATCGGTGAAGGGGAAGTCGTCCTGATCGGCACGTCCCTCGACGCCCGGTGGACGAACTGGCCGGCACACGCGGGGTCGTACTTGCCGACGATCGCCATGACTCTGTCCCACCTCACGAATCGGGCGATGCGAGGGTTGAACAAAATAGCGGGCGAACCGCTCGTGTGGACGCCGTCGGAAGCCAAGAAACCCTTCGAAGTAGTGACCCCGGCCGGGAAACGGGTGAGCCTGGGTCGAGCAGTCGTTCCGGCCGGCGGGACGCAGCAAACGGTCACGCTAACGGACACGGCCAAGGCGGGCATCTACCGGTTCGCGGTCGAAGGGGACAAAACCCCATCCGGGCCGGTGTTTGCCGTCGCCCCGGACCTGAAAGAGACGGACGACCTGTCGAGCCTCACCGATTCCGAAATCGAACAGCGGCTCGGGTTCCAGCCGGTGTTTCTGAAGGCCGGGACCGGGGCGGAGGGCGAGATCGCCACCGAACGCGACCGCCGCGAATGGACGGTCTGGGTGTTGCTCGGTGTATTCGTCGTGGCGTGCGGAGAATCAATTTGGGCGTGGATCTGCGGTAAGGCTTGGTAGGGTGGGTCAAGCCCGGCTTTGCGGGCGCCGACCCACCGAAAGAGGGCTATCGGGTGTACGAAGTGGATGACCGAGACACAGTCGTCGAAATACTAGACGTCCCCCGACCGGACGTTGGTGCCCCCTTACCTCATCTCATTTCAGATGAACATCACGTTTTGTTGGCCTACCTGATCAACGAGCCCGACCTGGATTGGGATGGAAGCTACGTCAATATGGTTGGGCCGGACACGGGTGACCAATTAGTTGCATTGGTTCGATTCGAAAGTCCGAATGCCCACATGTTCGGACCACCTAATGACGAAGCATTTAGCGGTCATCCACTCGCTAGTTGTGGCCTATCTCCCTACGCGGTGTTCGAGATCAATGATTCTTCTTGGTTACGTCGTTTGGAGCGGATGAACTCGGTCCACCCGCATCATGACCGGGTGCGGTTCATGGCCAATCGTCGTCACTTTGTATTTGCGTTTCACGACACGACTTTTGAATGCATTGCCAAAGGTTTTACATTCGAGGTTACGCGTGCGTCTCTGCAATCGGTTCTGCCCAGAATGTTGACAGTCTTGAGGGATAGCTAGGTAAAGTGGGTCATGCATCGCTTTGGACGCGCCGACCCTTGGGAATCGGCAGGTGGTATTTGTTGGTTCGGTGGGTCGGCGCCCGCAAAGCCGGGCTTGACCCACCCTACGAGAAACTGAAACGTGAAACTTGAAACTGCAATATTCGGAGAACTGGCCGCTCGGGGATTTTTCCCGGTGTGGTTGGCCGTTGTTATGGCGGTGGTCGCGGTCGTCGCGGTCGGACTGCTGTATCGCCGGGAAGCGGGGCGGGTGCCAGTGGGGTGGCGGGCCGGCTTGGCGATCCTTCGCGGGTTGGCCCTGGCCACGATCCTGTTTCTCCTCCTCCGGCCGACCCTCGTCACCGACGTCCGCGGCACCACGCCGAAGCTGATCGTCCTCCTCGTGGACGACTCGCAAAGCATGCAGACCCGCGACCCGCGTCTAACGATTCCGGACAAGTGGCGGGCGGCGGTCGCGTTCGGTCTGATCCCACCGGACCGGCCGATTCCGCAAATGCCTTCGGCCGGGGACGTGCCGGCCGAAACGCCCGAAAAGCCCATGCGGATCGAGGTGGTGAAAGCGTTCCTGGAAAACCCAAAACTCGACCTTCTGGGAAAACTGGGCGAGATCGGCCCGGTCCACCCGGCCGCGTTCGGGCAACGGAAGGCCGAAAAAGACCCGCGGTCCGCCGCCTGGGTTGAAACGCTTTCCGCGAAGGAGACCCGGACCGCCCTCGCCGACGCGATCGGCGATTTGCTCAAGCGGGACCAGGTCGACTTGCCCGCCGCGATCGTCGTCGTCTCCGACGGTCGGGACAACGCCAGCGAAAAATCACTCGAAGACGTGGCCAAGGAGTGCGGCCGGCTCGGCGTACCGGTCCACGTCGTCGGCATCGGGGGGAGCGCCTTCGGCACGCTGCAAATCCGGGCCGCCGACATCCCGGAGACCTTGTTCGTCGACGACACCGTCGCCGTTCCCGTCCGCTTCCGCGTCCGCGGGTATAAGGAGGGGGTGGTCGAAATCATCCTCAAATTAAACGGGGTCGAAGTCGCCCGCAAAACGACCGCACTCACGGAGGGGGAAGACCTTCGCGAGGTTCTGTCGTTCGTGCCGCAGCAGAAAGACGTGAGGCCGGGCAAGCAGGATTTTACCGCGACGGTCCGTGTCATGGCGGGTGCCGAAACGGTAACGGACGACCTCAGCAAGGCCGTGCGGGTGATCGACAGGAAGGTCAAGGTACTGGTGGTCGATTCCTCCCCCCGGTGGGATTTCAAGTTCCTCCAACGGGCGTTGATGCGGGACCGGCGTGTGGAGGCCCGTTTCTACCTGACCGACGCCGACCCGAAGGCGATGCGGTCCGGGCTGCCGTTCATCCCCGGGTTCCCCGATACGCGGCAGGAGTTGTTCGCTTACGACCTGCTCGTGATCGGCGACCTGCCGGCGAGTGCGATCACACGCGAGCAGCAGCAGTACGTGCGGGACTTCGTCGCGGAGGGGGGTGGGGTGGTTCACATCGCAGGGCGGAATTTCGGGCCGGCGTCGTTTGTCGGCACGCCGCTGGCCGACATCCTGCCGGTCGAGTTTCAATCGGAGAAATTCCCGATCGACGGCCCGAGCCCTGCCCCATACCGGCCCGAGCCGACGCCGGCGGGCATCCGCAGTCCGCTGTTGAGCCTGGCGGACGACCCGGTGGAGAACCTCAAGGCTTGGCGGAATCTGCCGGAGATGTACTGGAATTATCCGGTGACGAAGGTGAAGCCCGCCGCCGAGGTGCTGCTGGTTCATCCCCAGAAGAAGATGCCGGACGGCAAACCGATGCCTCTACTCGTCACCCACTATTACGGAAAGGGCTACGTCATCTTCTGCGGTTTCGACGAAACCTGGCGCTGGCGGTTTAACGAGGCGGACGCGCTGTTCGGCCGGTTCTGGAGCCAGTCGGTCTACCTCGCCGGCGTTCCCCGCACGCTCGGCACCAAGCTGACCCAACTTTCCCTCGACACGGCCGACCCCGTCCTGGGAAAGACCGGGCAGGTGTTCGCCCGGCTCTTTTCCCCGGACCTTCGCCCGCTCACCGCAGACCGGATCGAAGCCCGGCTCGAACGGCTGGACGACAACGGCAAGGAGGCCGACCGCGACAAAGCCGTCGACCTCAAGGCCGTGCCGGGGCAACCCGGCGAATACGTCGCATCGTTGTCGTTCAACCGCCTCGGACGCTTCGCGTTCAAGGTCGATACCGGGACCGACCCGACGCAGTTGGAATACCGCGTCACCCTCCCCCCCGACCACGAACTGGCGCCGGGTGGCATGGCCGAGGAAGAATTGCGCAAGCTCGCCGAGCTTTCGGGCGGGGCGTTCTACCGCGAGGAAGATTTGAACGCACTGCCCAAGGCCGTCAAACCGCAAATGGCCCCGTTCGCCCGCCGGGACGAGATTCTGCTCTGGAACAAGTGGATGCTGTTCCTGGTGGTCGGCTTGCTGTCGCTGGAGTGGTTCCTGAGGAAGTTCAGCAGCTTGAGTTAGAGTGACCTGGGACACGTTTCCCACGTGTCCGGACATCGCTGTTAACGGCCACCTTGGGAACGTGTTTCACAGAAGGAAGTGGGGTCGATGGAAGGCCTGATCCGACAACTGCGGCGGTGGCAGGCCCGGGAGTGGATCTTCCGGCTGGCGTGGGGCGTTGCGCGGTGGGCTGCCGTGATAGTCGCCGCCGTCGCGCTGGCCTGCCTGACCGATTGGATCATCGATCGCTACGTGGACACGCCGTTCGCCCTCCGCGTCGCCCTGACCGTCGGCCAACTCGTTCTGTTCGGGGCCGCTGCATACTTCTTCCTCTACCGCCTCCGCGTGCCATCGCTCGACGCACTTGCCGGTCGGGCCGAAGACGCCCTTCCCACCTTCGGCCACCGGCTCGTCACCGCCCTCCAGCTCAACCGCCACGGGGCGAAGACCGAAGGGATGTCGAAGCAACTGATTGACGCCGTGACGGCTGAGGCGGGGGCTTTGTCCACCCGGCACGAGTTGAAGCAGTTCGCCGACTCCACCCGGCTCGCGAATTCCGCGTACCTGCTGATTCCGCTCGTCTTCCTCACGGGGGGAGTGGTGGCCCTCCGCTATCCTCTCGTAAAAGTGTTGCTCGCCCGGCAATGCCTGCAAGACGCCGACATACCCCGGTCGGTTCGTCTGGCGAACGACACCGTTCCGCTCTGGCCGAGCGGGGACGAAGTGACGCTGCGGTTCAAGGTATCGGGCCGGTTCGACGAGGAGGCGGTAGGCTCTGTGCGGGTGCGGCCGGACGGCCAGCCGAGCGAGAGTTATCCGCTGAAGTTCGAAGGAAAAGTGAGCGACGAGGAAGCGGTGTACACGGCGACGCTTCCCGCGTCGAGCGTGCCGTTTTCGTTCCGCGCCCGGCTACAGGACGGCCGCACCCACGGCGACGACGGCCGGGTGCGGTTCGAACCCCGGCCGGTGGTCGAAAGTGTGGCCGCCGCCATGGTACTACCGAAATTCGTCGGCCTGAACCCCGCCGGCCGACGCTATGCCCGCCAGCAACCCCAGGGGGAAGTCATCGCCCTCCGCGGCTCGGCGGTCCAGGTGGGTGCCACGTTTTCCAAACCGGTCGCCAAGGCCACGCTCGTCGTCCTCAAAGCCGACAAGAAGGGCGGCGACGCCCCCGCCGAAAAATTGCCAATGACCTTGACCGAAGACGCCAGGGGAGGGATCGCCACCTTCGACGTGAAACCCGGACACACCGGCTATCGGATCGAGTGCGAAGACCAGAACGGGTTCGCGAACCGTTTCCCGCCCCGTCGCGGCATCGCCCACGCCCCGGACGAACCGCCGCTCGTTACGCTCCTGCAGGAAGTCTTCGCCGACCCGTCGAAACTGGATCAGTTGGAAGACCGTTACGTCAACGGCATGCCGATCACGCTCGACGGCCAGATGATGGTCGGGTATGCCGCCCGATCCCCCATCGGCCTGCGGGCGGCGCAAATCGTATTCCGCGTGAACGAGGGGCCGTTCGACATTCTTCCCCTCAACCTCACCACCGCCGACCCGAAAAAAGTCGGAAGGTGGGTGCCCGAACTCGGACTGTTCGAGAAGTCCGGCGACCAGGGGCAGGTCGAGTTCTACCCCGTTCCGTCCGCCAACCCGGACGAAACGCCGTCAGGTCTCGAAGGAGGCGGCCGATACAACTTCCAGGTTTCGGCCCTCACGAAAGTCAATCCCGACGGCTCGCGATCCAAACTCGAAATCGGCGACCGGGTCGAGTTCTTCGTCGAAGTCTTCGACCGCGACCCGACCCCGGACCGACTCCCCGGCCGCAGCGAAACCCGCATCAAGACCGTCGTCACGAACGCCCAGCTCCGGGACTGGTTCCGCCAGCAGGCCCAGACCGCCGACAAACTCCGGATGCTCGAAGAACGCCAGCGCGGGGTCTTCAACCCGAGGAATTAACCGGGCGGGGACGGTCGTAACGTTCTCACCGGTTACTCATAGACGAGGATTTGAGATTGCAGTGAAGCCGTTTTGGACGAATACTGAACTGTTCGCGCCTCAAGCACCGAAAGGGCGTCCCATGACCGCTCGACCGTTCCTGATGGCCGCCGCCGCCGTCGCATTGGCGGCCCCGTTCGGCTCCGCGGCCGACCTGCCCCCGGCCTACCAACGGGACCAGGAAAATAAGGTCCGCGCCGACGTCGAGCGGACGGCCCGGCAAGTGGAGACCGCCCTGCGGGTTTTGACGTACCAGCGGGTGGCCGCGGACGACGAACAGAAAACGCTGTCCGACGTGGCCGTCCAACTCCGCGGGTTGGGAGACGACCAGATCCGGGCCGTGCTCAAACACCTGGACGCCGCCATGACCGCTCCGGACGAGGCGACGGCGACGAAGGAGCAAAAGGCCGCTTACGTAAAGCACCGGCAAGTCGTGGTTGCGCTTAAGGCGATGCTGGAAAAGCTGGACACGCTCAAGTCGCTCGATCATGCGGCCGACCGGTACGACCGGCTGGCAAAGGAGGAATACGACCTGGCCCTGAAGGCGGTGGGTTCACAACAGGCGCTCGACAACCCGTACGGCCGTAGTCGGCGGACCGACACCCGCGACGAACAGGCCGACGACCAGGCCGACCTCCGCACCGAATTGGTCGCACTTACGAAGCTGGTCGCCGGGATCAAGTCCACGCTAACCCCGGATCAGAAGGCCCGGGTGGATCGGGCCGACCCGTTCGGCAAAGGGGGGCAACTCGCCGCCGAAATGCAGCTCGCGGCCGAAGACGCCCGGACCGGCGAGTTCCGCGCCTCCGGCGACCGCGACCGGAAGATCGCGACCGACCTGCAAACTCTGGCCGCCGCGTTGCGAACGCCGCGGGATAAAGTCACCGCCCTGAAGGAAGCACGGGATAAAGTCGAGAAGCTGATCAAGGATCAGGAGGCGCTGACCAAGGAAACCCTCGAGAAGCCGGACATCCGTCCGGATTACACCGGTCGGGGTGGGTTCCGCGGCCGCGGGTTCAACCGCGGCGGCCGCGTCGATCCGGAAAAGGTCCGGGCCGACCAACTCGCCGACAAGCAGGCCCGTCTCGAATTCGACACGCACGAAACGCAGAAGGCGATCGAGACGATTCCTGTGGCGAAGGACGTGGCCGGCAAGATCGCCCCGGCCAAAGGCGACATGCGGAAATCCGAAGACGAACTGCGGCAGACCGCCCCGGAGAAATCCGTCGAGCCTCAGCGCGACGCGGCCGACAAACTGCGGGACGCCCGCAACGAACTCGACAAGTTGATCGCTCAGGCCGAAAAGGACAAAGCCGACCCGCTGGCAGCGGTGAAGAACGCGGCCGAACAGGTGAACGAGCTCATCAAGGAGCAGATGCAGACGAAGGACGTGACCCGGGACGCCGCGGCCGAACAGAAGGACTTGAGGAAACCGACCGAAATGCAGAAGCAGGTTGCCCGGAAGGCGAACGACCTGCGGAACCTGCCGTTGCCCGAGGCGAAGAACGCGAAGGACGAACTGGCCAAGGCGACCGATTCCGCCCGGAAAGCGGCCGAAAACCTGTCCCGCAAGGACGCCGAGGCCGCCCAGCCGAAGCAGGAGGAAACGCTCAAACACCTCGAAGCCGCGAAGAAGGCCCTTCAGGAAAAGGCGGCGGAGATCGAGAAGCGGCGGGAGGAAATGGCCAAGCTCGACGAGGCCGCGAAGAAGCTCGACGAGCTCGCCCGCAAGGAACAGCGAGTGTCCGACGACGCGAAGCAGGCGAAGCCGCAGGACAAAAAGACTGGGGATAACCTTGCCGATAAGCAGGACAAGCTTCAACCGCCGACGAAGGACTTGAGCAAGCAATTGCAGAGTTCGTCACCCGAGGCGTCGAAGAAGATCGACCAGGCCGAGAAGCAGATGGAACTGGCGAAGAAGAACTTGCAGCAGCAGAAGCCGCAGGACGGGAGCCAGAAAGCCCAGGACGCGGCGAAGAAGTTGAACGACGCCCAAAAGGAGCTCGACAAGAAACTGGAAGAGTTGCGGAACCAGGAGATTCAGGATCAGGCGCAGTTGCAGCCGCAGCAGGTCGACCCGCAGGCCGCGGCCGAGCAACTGGCCAAGGCCATCGAGCAGGCCCGGCAGGCGGCGGATAAGTCCGAACAGGCGGCCCGGCAGAAGAACCTGGCCCAACTGCAGAAGGAATTGTCCGAGCGGGCCAACGAATTGAAGCAGCCGGACGCGGCCAAGGACGCCGCCGACGCCGCCAAGAGTCTGCAACGGGGTGACTTGCCGTCCGCCCAAAAGCAACAGCAGGACACCGCGGCAAAGTTGCAGAAGGCCCAGGCCGACCAAGACGGCAACGACATTTTGCAGAAAAAAGGCCAACGGCCCCAGGCGGGTAACGACGGTGGCCCGCAACCCGACGCCTCGAAGCCAAAGGAAGCTAAGAACCCCGGCGAACTCGGTCGGGTGCAGGAACAGTTAATGCGCGCGACCCAAAATATGCAGCAATCCGCCCGGGCGAACCGTCGGTCCCAATCGGCATTGAACCAAGCCCAGGCCCTCTCCCCGGACCAGGTGCGGCAGCAACTGCAACAGGCCGGCCAGCAGCTACAGCAGGCCGACTCGCAGCTCGGACAGGGCGAGCCGGGTCAGGCGTCGCAATCGCAACGGGGTGCGGCCGACCAGATGGGCCGGGCACTCCAAAAACTCAACGCCGCAGCTCGGGCGATGGGCCAGCCTGGCGCCCAGCCCGGCCAACCCCAACAGGCCCAACCCGGCCAGGGAAAGCCCGGCCAACAGGGTCAGCCCGGACAGGGCCAGCAAGGACAACAGGGCCAGCAGGGACAACGCGGCCAACGCGGACAGCAGGGCCAGCGCGGACAACGGCCCGGGCAGCCCGGCCAGAATCGACCCGGCGAAGAAGACAACCAGAACCGGGCCAACGGTAACCGCCAATTCGACGGGAAACTGAAGAACGCCGAATCCGCCGGCAAAGTGCAAGTCGGCGACGGATCGTTCATCCAGCTTCAGAAGATGGAGCGGGACAAGGTCCGACAGTTCAACGAGGCCACCTTCCCGGCCGAATTCCGCGAAGCGATCAAGCAGTACAACATGAACGTGAAAGAAGCGGCCAAAGCTCAGGCTCCGACGCCCACAGCTCCGGCCAAACCCGCCGACAAAAAATAGTTTCGGCTCCCCTCTCTTCTGAGAGAGGGGTCTTCGCGATCGGGGCGGTCTATCGCACGTCGATAAAGGAATTTCCGATGACCCGATTTATTTGCGCGGCCGTCGCCGTGGCCTTCCTGGGAACCGGATCGGTCCCCTCGGCCCCGCCCGCCAAGGTCGAAGACAAAGTCAAGATGGACGAGGCCACGAAGGCCGCCGTCGGCAAAGCCCTCGAATGGCTCAAAGATAACCAAAATGAGGACGGCTCCTGGGGCAACACGGCCATCACCTCGTTCGCCCTGCTCGCCTTCATGTCCAACGGCCACCTGCCCAACCAGGGTCCGTACGGCAAGGTCGTCGCCAAAGGCGTCCGCCACCTCCTTTCCTGCGCCCGCGACGACGGCTACATCGTCGGGCCCCGCGGTGGCAACATGTATTGCCACGCCATGGCCACACTCGCCCTCTCCCAGGTCTGGGGCATGTCCGCCGACCCGGAAGTGAAAAAGACCCTCAAACGCGCCGTCGACCTCATCCTCAAAAGCCAGAACTACGAAGGCGGCTGGCGGTACGAACCCACCCCCACCGCCGCCGACATTTCCGTCACCATCATGGAAGTCATGGCCCTCCGCGGGGCCAAAGATTCGGGTTTGGCCGTCCCCGACGCGACCATGAAAAAGGCGATCGCGTACATCGGCACTTGCCGGGACGACCGGTCCGGAGGCTACTGTTACCAGCCCCACTCCGCCGGCCCCGGATACGCCCGCACCGCCGCCGGCGTCTGCGTCCTCCAACTCTGCGGCGAATACGACGCCAAGGAAATCGCCGACGCCGTCGCCTACCTCGAAGACGTCGGCGACGACCGCCAACACTACTGGTACGGCCACTACTACGCCGCCCACGCCTACCACCAGATCGGTGGCAAAAAATGGGAAGAATACTACGACCGCATGAAAACGCGACTCCTCGCCTGCCAACGCAACACCGGCGAATGGCTCGAACGCGAGGAAATGCAGGTCGGAGCCGCCTACCAGACCTCCATCGCCGTGCTGATCCTCTCCGTGCCGACGCATTATCTGCCGATTTACCAGCGGTAATCAGTACGGAACTGCTCTTCACGGGGCTGAAGTCAATTGCTTCCGCTCACGCATCCCCCAAGAGCACCGGCACCCGCTCCCGCAGGTGCTCGATTTCGCGGTGCGATTCGCCGAGGTAGGCGAGCAACCGCAGGTCGTCCCGGCTCACGGTGCCGCCGGAGAAAAGCCAGGCCCGCACGCGGAACAGCTTGTAAAGCTTGACCAGCTTCCGGTCGCTGACGAAGATTTTGTCCTCGCGGACGAGCGTCTTCACGAGCCGTTGAAACTCGCGAAACACGTCGGCCGGGAAAAAGGTGGTGCGGTCGTTCGTCTCGTCGCCGCCGGGGTCGGTGCCACGCTGGGCGAAGAGGAAGGTGAGATACCGGTTGGCCTTTACCAGATCGTCGAGGGTGCAGTGCCCCTCGGCCCACGGCCGCTGGTTCAACCCCCGGTTCGCCTCCGCCCGCAACCCGGCGTCGATCAATTCTGGAAAATACCGGTCCTGAACCGATTGACTCTCCACCTTCAGCACGAACCGGTCCTTGAGCGCCGCGAGTTCCCCCAACTCGGGCACCTCGTTGGTCGCCGCGAACAGCACCCGCAACGGCACCGGCTCTGGCACGCCGTCCTGGTAAAACTTCTTCTCGTTGATGATCGTCAGCAGGATGTTCAGGATGGCCGAGTTCGACTTGAAAATCTCGTCCAGAAAAACCAGCCGGGCAGTAGGTAATTTCCCCGCCTTGCGGCGGATGTATTTCCCTTCCCGCAACTCCTTGATGTCAATCGCCCCGATGATCTCGCTCGGCTCGGTGAACCGGGTGAGCATGTATTCGAAGTAGTCTCCTTCATCGAGACCGAGAGCATCTTTGAACTTCAGGACGAGGTCGGATTTGGCGGTGCCGGGCGGGCCGACGAGCAAGAGCGGCTCCTGGGCCACCGCGGCCACGACCATGAGGTCGATGATTTCTTGCTTGTGAACGAAGAATCGGCCGAGTGACTGGCGGAACCGGTTGATCCGCTCGCGAAGCCCGTCGGCCTCGGCCCGCAAGTCCTTCAGAGTCATGTCGTCCGGGGCAACGGGCATCGACGCGGGCCTTTCAGTAGATTTCGGCGAAAAGTGATTCTACGGCGGAAGTGTCGACGTTACAGCCCGGTGCCTTTCAACAATCGGCGGACGTCGGCGTGGACCCGCTGGCGGACGAGGTATTCGTCTTCGTCGAGCCACTTTTTGCCGGTCGGGCCGATGGCAAAGTCGTCGCCGGTGAGGGCGAGGACGACATCTTCAATCACGGAGAAGTGGGTTCGCGAGTAAATGGGGGCCGAGGTGTACGAATTTAGAATGCGGTCCGGCGGCATGTCGCGGAGGATTTCCTGAAGCCGGGGGAGGCCGAACGGTGCGGGGCTTTGGCCGAGGGCCGAGACGTAGGACCGGGCCAGAACGACGGATGAGATGTCGGTGGTCGTCTTCGCCATGCGGCGAGAGAGCAATTCCGCCCGGGCAAGTTCGATGATCGGTTCGGCCCGGTCCGTCAGGCCGAATGTCAACCACCCACCCGCCACACGGAGCAGGGCGGCGAGGCAATCGAACCAAAGGCTTTGATCCTTAACGTATCGCGGCCGAAGTCGGTCCAGCGGGTCGCCGCCGGTGATCTCAGCCAACAGGCGTTGCAACATGCGGTCGATGAGGTCTTTCTGGCCGAGTTTTCGCAGGCTCCGCAATCCTTGCCCCGCGGCGGCCGAGATCAGTTTGAACTTCTGCTTGGGAGTTTTCTGGGCGGCGACCAAGGTCAAGAACCGGTCGATGAGCTTCGTCGCCAGTTCGTTCCGGCCGAAGTGGCCGGCGAAGAAGAGGGCTCGCTCCAGGAGTGCCGCCTGCTTGTCGGGGGTGGCATCCGTACCGGCCGATTCAGAGGTCAGCACATCGGGTACTTTCTGCAAGAGCCCGATCGTGAATTCTTCACCCACTCGCGGGGCGAGCGGCAGCGCCCGTTGCAGGACGAGAAGGTTCGATTCGGCTTTCGACCAAGTACCGATCTTTCCGTCCAACAGTCGGGAAACCTCTCGCGGAAGAGATTCCGCCCGTACTAACGACAACGCCTCGACAGCCTTCTTCAACGGATCCGTTTGAAAGTATTGAGCGGCATATGGGTCCAGGGTCTCAATCGGTTCAAAGATCTTCGATTCCGACATCATCCTCTCGATCACATAGAACGCCGTGCGAACCGGAGCCGTCTTCTTGAAATCTTCGGCCGAATCAGTTTTTTTTCGTCGCAGTTCAGCCAGTTGATCGCGGAGAGAAAGGGGAAGCGGTTTCGTGAGCGGCTCGTTTGCGAGGGCGTCGTTCACCCGCGCTTCGAAGCCGAGGAAAAGGAATTGCGAAACAGTCGACCACGAGGTCCCGTCCGTGGAATTGGGCGGCAGGCCGGTGAGCACGTTTTTCGCAGTCCGTACCAACTCTTTGGCGCGGGTCACGTCGCCGAATTTGGCGAAGGCGAAGGCGAAGAGCAGGTCGGCGTAGGCCGGTGTCGCCGTGGTGTCACCGGCCTCCCGCATCAGACTTTTGGCCAGCCAGGCCTTCACCAGCCCGTGCAGTTCATTCGCTTTCTCGCGGACTTCGCGCATCCGGTCCGCGTCGTCGGCCCCGGCGAAGCGGAGGAAGGCGGGCAGGTCGCGGTCGGGGTTGAGTCCGCTATCGAGTAGGCGTTGCAGCAAGCGGTCGCGACTTCTCGCAAGGCCGAGGACGTCGGACCCCGAAAGTGTGGCGAGGGCGACGGCCGCGAGCCAGGCCGGGCGGGCGGGGAGTTTGGAATCGTGAGCGTCAAGAAACGCCCGGGCGGCGGGAAGTTTGGCCTTCAACCACGCCGGCGTCTCGACGGCGGCAACGAGCAGCACGGCGACGAACTGCCGGGCCTCCGCCAGAGTCGAGTCATCTGCGGTCAGGCGGGCGTCGAACGCGGTTTCGGAAACCGGGAATGTCAGATCGGGTAATTCCGCCGCCGCCCAAGCCTCGGCCCAGTCCAGCCGCGGCGTTTCCGATTGCCATAGCACATGCGACCAGCACGCCGCCGCCTCCGCCGCGTCCCCGGCCCCCGCGTTCGCCACCGCCAACTCAGGCCAGAGCTTCACCCGGTCCGGATGGTCGAGCGCCCCCTCCACCGACAAAAACAATTGCTCCAACCGGGCCCGCTTTCGCTTCCATTCGCTCGGCGGGCCCGCTTTCGGTTCCTTCGGTAGCGCGAAAGCCCCGGCCTTCGCACCGACCAGATCCGCGGTCGGTTCCTTCGGCGGTGTTTCTTGCCTCGGCCGCTCGGGCCGTGGCTCCCGCGGGGGAGGAGCGGGCGTCGGTTTGATCGCGGATTCGCCGCAGACGAACGAATCGAAGTCGAACGCGGCCGTCATCGTCCATGCCGCGAGAGGTTCCCGCTCGCGGTCAATTACGTACTCGACCCATTCATCGAGTCTGCGAAACGTGGCGTCCGCGATCGACCGCGGAACGAATCCGTTCCCGTCGGGGGAGAGCCAGACGACCGCGTCCGGATCGGACGCCAAAAGTGTCCGCACCGCGTCGCGGCGAAGGGGAGGATGGAGCCGGGTCCCCGCCGGGACGAACAGGTTCGGCAGTTTCCAGTAGGCGCGATAACCCGTCGCCCCCGGCAGTGTAAGTGTCGGCGGGGCGAGCTTCGACGGAGCGACACGAAGGATGGCCGATTGGCGGCCATTCGGCCCGACGGCAACCGCGTACCGCAACCGTCGAACCAACCGGTCGTCCGCATCCCGTACGAACGAATCGAGCGTTTCCAGCGGGTCGCCGTCGAGCACCCAGAACTCCGGTTCATCGGCCGCGTTTCCGGGCACCAGGCGAATTGGCACCGCGATCTTTTTCTCCGGCCGTGATTCGACATGCCCCATTTGCGCGGCAGGCAGTTGCAAATTCAGCAATTCATAGACGTTGCGGTACGGCTCATCAGGCAGATATTCCCAATCCCGCGGCTCACGAATCCGCAAGACTTGCCCCTCGGCCACCGCAATCCGATCCACCAGGGGGTGCGAGAATCCGAGTTCGACCCAGACCCGCGGGGCGGCCTCGGCGAACGCCCGCACCCCGGCGTCGCCGCCGACGGTGGCCCGGTCGATGGCCCGCAACAGCGTGTAGTACGGCGGGCCGACGACGCGGAGCAGCACCCGACTGCCGGAAAGCCAGCGGAACGATTGCCGGTCGTTTCCCAGGCGGAGCAGTTCCGAAACGACGCCGGTGAGGTGTGTTTCGTCTGGCAACTCGAAGAGGATTGGCGTTTGGCTCGAAAGGGGCGGCGCGGCGACGGTTCGCACCGCGGGAAGAATCTGCGGCCAGCAGGAAACTTCGAACACTTGCCCGCCATGATGCTTTGCGTCAGCGGTGCCCAGTTTCTTCAGTTCCGCGAGTGTTTTTTTCAGGAACTTGGAAGGCGAATCAACAACCAATGTACCATCGGACGCCGTGCTGAACGCTGACGGCCTCGCAACAACCTCCGCAGGCACGAGGCCGCTGGTGATGGCAAGTCGCAGCGTATCGAGATCGGGGAAGTGGAGCAGCATTATTGTCCGGTCCCCGTCTTCTTTCTTTCCTCTTTCGGCGGCTCCTTCACCGGCCCCGCCGGACCCTTCGCCGGCTCCCGCTCAATGACAATCTCCCCCAAGTCTTCCGGGTTCAGCCCCTTGCCGATCAATTTTTCCACCAGAGTCCGGTGCAACTGCTCGTGCTCCACCGGCAACGCGTCCGGGTCCGATTCGAGCTTGACCACGACGTTCTGCTTCCCGGTAGCCGGGTCGCGGCGAAGGTTGATGATCATTTCGGCCATGAGTCGGCCCATTGCTTGGAAAACAACTCGCCCAGCGTCTTCCCGTCGATGGTCTTTTTCTCCAACAGTAAATCCCGCAGCGTTTCTACCACAACTCGATTTTCTCTGACGATCCTTTCGGCTCGTATTCGTTGTTCTTCGACAATGGCCGCGACACGAACGTCCAGCGCGGCCCGGGTCGTTTCCGAAAGGTCTTTCGTCCGTTGTTTAGTCCCAAGGTCGAGATACTGCACCAACCCCCGCCCGTCGCCGGCCAGGCCGTGCACTTCGACCAATTCTCTCGCAATAGCCGTGGCCGATTGCAGGTCGGCAACGGCCCCGAGAGATATGTCGTCGAGCAATAACTTCTCCGCTTCCCGGGCTCCCAACGCCACGCAAAGCTGATCGAGATAGAAGTTCACCGTGTAAATGTACTTATGGGCCGGATCCTGATACTTGACATAGCCGAAGCTCCAATGCATTTCGCTCGCGATAGTGATGCGTTCGATCGGAGGAGCGTGGTCGCAATACATCGACACCACCGCGTGCCCGGCCTCGTGCGTGGCGAGTACTTTCTGCTCGGCCAATGTCATCGTCGGCATGTCCACCCATTCGGTGAGAGCCTTCTCGACCAGCTCGGAATCTGTCGGGCCCTGAATATCTTCCCGCAATCGCAGTCGGGCAATCGACCGGCACAGTGCGTTCAGATGGTCCCCGGTGTAACGCGTCCCCGCAGCCATGCCGAGGACGAAATCGCCGGTCCGCTTCACCGCATATTCGATGGCCGTCTCGGTGAATTGCAGTCGCATCTTCCCGTCGTAGTACTTCAAAATCGCCCGACGGTCGTCCGGCTCGGGGAAGGGGACGTGCAGGTGAAACTCGAACCGCCCGGGGCGTAAGAGGGCGGGATCGAGGCTCTCGGCGAAGTTCGTCGTGCCGATGACGAAGACGAGTTCTTCCTTGTGAAACCCGTCCATCTCGGTGAGGAGCTGGTTCACCATCGAGTGTTCGACGCCCGAGCCGGTGTAGGTGCCGCGGGCGGTGGCGAAGGAATCGAGTTCGTCGAAGACGATGACAGCCGGGGCCGATTGCCGGGCGCGGTGGAAGATCTGCCGCAGGTTCTCTTCGCTCTCGCCGACCCACTTCGATTTCAGTTCCGGACCGCTGACAATGGTGATGGCCGCCCCGATGGCGCTCGCCACAGCCTTCGCGAAGTAAGTTTTTCCTGTGCCGGGCGGTCCCCAGAAGATCATGCCGCGGGGGATGAGTTCTTCGAGTCGGGCGATGTCGTCATCGTTCGTCGCGGCATCGCGCTTTTGCAGCACGTCAAGGATTTCGTGCCGCAGCCGCTTCTTTACCTTCTCGTAGCCGCCGATGTCGGTTTCCAAGTCGACGTTCGGCACTTCGAGCGTGCCGGTGAGCGTGGCCTGGCGCAGGTGATGGTAGGCCCGCTTAGGGTCGGCAGGATAGTCCTCACCTTCGAGCGTGGAAAGTAATCGTCGAAGTCGAATCGCGTTAACGCCGGAGACGTATTTGTAAAGTTGCCACGGGTTGAATGTCTTGCCGAACTTGCGAGCTTCTTTCTGCGTGACGAGTTGCCTTAGCCGATCGCGGGCGATGCCGAGGAGACTGGTGCGGTGCGGGAAGAGGTTCTCGATCACCCGCGGCAACGGGAACGACGGGTCCTTGAACCCGAGCCAGACGAGTTCCGGGTTTTCGTAGAGCAGCGGAATCACTTCGCGGGCTTCGCTGGTGAGCCCGCCGGTGCTGGTGGTGAGCAAATCGAGGTGCGGCAACACGACCACGCGCTTTTCGACCGCCCCGCGCACGGCATCGCGAAGTTGGGCGATCATGGTGCCCATCATGCCGGTGGGGGCAGCGACGTCTTTGCCGTCATTATCCCGCGGCCGGCCGTCGAGGTAGAGGCACTTGATGTCTTTCGCCTTGAGCCGGGCGCGGATGTTGAGGAATAGGTAGGGAGCGAGTTCCTTGTCGCATTCGACGAGGCCGGGCAGGCCGCGGAGGAGAGCCGAGGCCACGGCAGCGAGGTCCGAAGCGTACGCCGCCTCCACCGCCTGCTCGGGTGTGAGGGAAACGGGAAGCTGGTTTTCTGGTGTATGGGAACTCATTATTTCGGCGGAGTAATGAACTGCCTCCACGTCGAGGGGAGACCACCCACGCCTGCCTCCCGTTCCCAGACTTTTCCGGTGGTGGAGTCGACGAGAAATACCGGCTGGATGTTTTTGTCGGTAATGACTTGATAGCGGCCGACCTCGTGGCCGACCGCTCCTCGGGGATCGCCGGGTTGAGCTGCCGACCCGACAAGGGTTCCGACGGCAGCTAACGAAAGCAATACCAGAAAAGCCAGAATGAAAGAGTCTCTCCTTCGCATCGGATTTGCCCTCTAATGAGTGGGTCATGCCTAGTCATCGAGGCACGACATTCGATCCGCATGAATGTCGGGCCTTGAAGACTCTGCCCGACCTACAAAATCAGACTTCCACCTTGATCGTCATCGCCCCCGTCTCTTCGTCCTCGGCGATTTCCTTCACGTTCCCCATCCGGGCCGCCTTGACTTTCAGGGCGTCGCGGGTGACTTTGTTGACAACCTTTCCGAGTTCCGGCTGCAACTCGTCCAGGTGGCGTTCGAGATCGGCGGTGGCTTTGGCTTGCAGTTTCGCCTTCTCCTGATTCGCTTTCGTCTCGATGTCTTCTTTCGCCTGTCTACGGAGTTTCGCTTCCAGTTGCGTTTGGATCGCGCCTACGTCGTCGAATCCGACTCCCTGCCGATCCACGTGGATGTCCACCGTGTCCGACGTTTCGGACTTCACCGACACTTCGCCGTTGCACGGATCGACGGTCACGGTCAGTCCGCCATCCTTGCGGGCAAGAGTACCGTCGGCCTTCTCCTCAAAGCCGCGGTTCTTCAACTCTCTCCGCAATATCTCGGCCGTCTCCTCCGG
>DASXPC010000139.1:0-46977 GCA_036493815.1 Fimbriiglobus sp.
GTTCTCGGTCTCCCGCCGCGGGTCCGGCAGGTCGGCAAACACGGCCAACAACGGAATCGCCATCGGGTCGTCCTCCGTGACGACCCCAACGTAAACCCTAAACCCTCCGAGCGCAAGGCGTTCCTAGTGCGCCGACCCTGCCCCGTGGGGTGAGGGTGAAGAGGTGGTAGAAGGTGGCGACGCCGTACACCCGGCTGGGCGGCAGTTTCAGGCGGCGGGCGATAAACAGCAACTGGCGAGTATCGAGGTAGCCGAACAACTGCTGAGCGGCATGCAACACCTCGATCAGGGCATCTGCCCGAAACTGGTGCCTTTTCATCGCCGTTTCGAGTTGCAGCCATCGACCGTCCCCGGAAGGGTACGATGCGGACGCCGGAAACGGTGGAGACGGTTGGGTCTGCATTGTTAGCACCCCCGGTGAGACTCGGACTCACAACCTACGGCTTAGAAGGCCGTTACTCTATCCAGTTGAGCTACGGGAGCGTGAGGGAATTCTTTCGCGCCGGTGGGCGTTGGACAACGTCAGGTTATGCCGGTCTTTTACCCTTCAGCGGGCAGCGGCCGAGGACGGTGTATCGGGGCCGTCGCGTCGGAGTTCGCTTCCGAAAACGACCAATTGTGTGACCGGGGTCGTGCCGCCGGACCAGTCGGCGAATTTCGATACCTCGGGGGCGAGTACAGCCCCGCTCGCCGAAAGTTTTTTGTGGAAAATCAAGGATTTTTGTCAGTGAGACCCGAACGCGCTCGCCCGGTTCGTCCATTTTGGGGAGGCGTTCCGCCCGAGACAAGTTCGCGCGGAGTCCCCGGGCGAATTCGTTCATAGGTTATTCACTTGCACCAAGGATTGAAGCCGCGCAAATTGTACGCTCGGTGCGAGGGGCTATCCGTTTGCGAGAGGAATGTCATACCGAATTCGAACGGTAGGTGGAGGTCCGGGTTCACGCTCATCGAGCTGATCGTGGTGATCGAGGGTCGGTCCGATTATTTCTTCGCGGGACTGACCGGCCAGGGTTCGACCATCGCCCGCGCGGCCCAGGCGTCGTACTTCGCGGCCAGTTCTTTCACCTTGTCCGGATACTGGGCGGCGAGGTCGTTGGATTCGACGCGGTCCGACGTCATGTCGTGCAGTTCCCATTTCGAGCCATATTTGGCCACGATTTTCCAGTCGCCGGCCCGCACCGCCCGGTTCCCTTCGTGCTCCCAATAGATGGCGTCGCGGACGAGCGGGCGGTTGGCGAACGCGGGACGGAGGCTGGTTCCTTCGAGCGGCGTGGCATTTTTGGGGTAGGCGGCCCCGGCGAGGTCGTATGCCGTGGCCGCGATGTCGATGACGTGGCCGGGCTGCGTCCGCAATTCCCCTTTGGCAGTGATTCCGGCCGGCCAGTGGGCGATCAGCGGCGTGCCGATGCCTCCTTCGTGAACCCAGTGCTTGTATTCGCGGAAAGGCGTATTCGACACATTGGCCCAATTCCGGCCGTACGCGACGTAGGTGTCCGGGCCGCCCGGCATCACCTTCGGCCCCATCCGCACCGGATACCCGTCGCGGGTTTGCTTCGGCACGCTGCCGGCGGCGGCGAATTCCTCCGGCCTCATCGCGGGAAAGGTCGGCCTGCCGGGCCGCAAGATGTTCGGGTGATTCCGGTTTCCGGTCCGGCCCTGCGGTTCGGCGCACCCGCCGTTATCCTGAAGGAAGAGGATCAGCGTGTTGTCGTACCGGCCGGTCCGTTTCAGCTCGGCCACGATCTTGCCGACGTCCCGATCCAACCGGTCCACCATGGCCGCGTAGACTTCCATGCACGCCGATTCCCACTTCTTGTTTGCCACCTTTGCCCAGTCGCCCGCTTGGGGGGAAATCGGTTGATTCGGGTCGATCAGGCCGAGCTTCGCCGCCTTTTCAAAACGGGCCTTCCGGATCGGTTCGTACCCGCCGTCGTATTTCCCCTTGTATTTTGCGACGTCTTCGGGAAGGGCCTGCATCGGCCAGTGGGCGGCGGTGAAGGCGACGTACATAAAAAACGGTTTCGCCGGTGACGTTTGCGCGTGCTCGTCGATGAACCGCACTGCGTGGTCGGCAATCGCGTCGGTGTAGTAGTACGTGGACGGTTTGTAGTCCGGGTCGGCATACGGCGAGATCATCGTGTCGTCTTTGACGAGGGACGACGGGTCGTAGTAGCTGCCGGCCCCGTGGATCGTGCCGTAATACCGGTCGAACCCGCGGTGCGTCGGCCAGTTGTCCTTCGGCCCGTCCTTTCCGGCGAACCGCGTGACGTGCCACTTGCCGACGGCATACGTGCGATACCCGGCAGGCTTCATCACCTCAGCGATGGTGCGGCAACGGTCGTTCAGATTGCCGCGGTACCCGGGCTTCCCCTTGTCTTCCATCATGTGCCCGATCCCCGCCTCGTGCGGGTAGAGGCCGGTGAGCAGGCTGGCCCGGGTCGGGCAGCAGCGGGCGCAGTTGTAAAACTGCGTGAACCGCAACCCGTCGGCCGCGAGTGCGTCGAGGTTAGGCGTGGCGATCTCGCTGCCGTAACAGCCGAGGTCGGAGAACCCCATGTCGTCGCTGAGGATGACGATGATGTCGGGCTTGGCCGGCGGCTCGTGTGCCCCGAGCGGACTGAGGCAGCAAACCGCGACAAGCAGGGTGACGGTTCGAGTCATCGCCGGGTACTCCACGGACGGGATCGCACCCATCGTAACAACATTCGCCGGGCGGTCGAGAATTTCCCGACCCGGCGGAAGTGAGGCGGGAATGCGATCGTGTCGAATTCTTGAAAATGATCTTGACCGCTCGAATCCGCCCGGGCATAGCACGCCCCATTACCGATACCGGGGACCGGGCCGTGAACGTTCTGCGCGCGATCCTCCTGCTGGTGTTTTGCTGCATCGCCACCGGTTGCACAGCGATCGACAACGACCCCGTTCTGGGCAGTTGGGACAAGCCGGCCCGGCCCAAAGGCTCCGCCTTCAAAGACATGGTTGAGAAACAATAGCCTCGCCGTCCCGTCTGCCGAATCTGCCAGTCCAATCAAGCCAGCATTCTCAACAGTTATTATGCGGACGTGAGAGTCACGCCCGGGGGACCGTCCCACGTCCGCCGATCGCCATAGAATGGGTTGGCTCCCATCCGAAATCGGTGCACCGCATGCCGAGCCGCCGCGGCCTATTCCTCATTGCCGGCTTCTGGCTCGCGACGATGGCGTACGTGGCCTACCGCGATCTTTGGCCCCGCTGGTTCGGCGACGACCCGCCGACGATCCAAATCGACCTCACCGACGAAGCGACCCTTTCCCTGCCCGTGCGGTGGGACGTATTTCGCGGCGAGCAGAAAATCGGCTCGCTCTCGACCCAGATGCATTACATCCGGACCGACGACTCGTTCCAGTTCGTCAGCACGTACACGGACCTCGTCATCGAGGTGAAGCCGTTCACGCTCGTGATTCCCAAACTCGAAACGACGACACGGATCAGCCGGGGTGGCGATTTACGGGAGCAGCGCATGGTCGGAAAGCTGGAGGCGTGGGAAGCGGGTCTGAAATTAGCCGAGGCCGGGGCAACGGTTCGCGGGCGTGTCGTGAACGGGGAACTGGTCGGGTCGTGCAAGCTGGACTCGCCTTTCCTCAAGCTCGACCGGCCAATGCCCACGGTGCCCGTTATGCAGGGCCGGGTGATGAATCCAATGCAGCCGCTGAACCGGCTGAGCGGCGTGCGGCCGGGTCGGCGGTGGGCGATCCTCCAAAACGACCCGCTCGCCGAGGCGATTTATGCCCTCGTCGGGGAAGTGTTGAAACAGACGAAAATCGGCCTTCCCGACAGGAAGCCGACCGAATTGATTGCCGAGGTGAAACGAGACCCGGAACCGCTGGACCGCCCTATCGGTCGGGTGATGTGCTGGGTGATCGAATACCGCGGGGACGCCCCGGTCGCCCGGACGTGGGTGAGCGTCGAGGACGGGCGAGTCTTGCGGCAGGAGGCGTTCGGCATGGGGGACCTCCGACTCGACCGGGAGGATTAGGCACCGCATGATCGAGCTGATCGACGTCACGAAATCGTACGGCCCGAAGGTGGCCGTGCAGAACCTGACCCTGACCGTGCCGCCCGGGGAACTCTTCGCGTTCCTGGGCCCGAACGGGGCGGGGAAGACCACCACCATCAAACTCGTGTGCGGCCTCCTCTTCCCCACCGCGGGGACCGTACGAGTCGGCGGGTTCGACGTCGTCACCCACGGCGACCGGGCGCGGGCGCTCGTCAGTTACGTTCCCGACCAGCCGTTCCTGTACGAGAAGCTGACGGGACGGGAATTCCTTCAGTTCATCGCCGACCTGTACGGCATGGACCCGGGCCGCGCCAGGGACCGCCTGGCGACGGTAATCCAGCAGTTTCACCTGCACGAATTCGTGGACGATCTGACCGAGCGGTACAGCCACGGTATGCGGCAGCGGACGGTATTCGCGTCCGCCCTGCTTCACGAGCCCAAGCTCCTGATCGCCGACGAACCGACGGTCGGCCTGGACCCGAAGAGCGTCCGGGAGCTGAAAATCCTGCTCCGCGACCTGGCCCGGACCGGGGTAACGGTGTTCCTTTCGACACACACGCTGGACATCGCCCAGGAGTTGGCCGACCGGATTGGGATACTCGACCGCGGCCGGCTTCTGGGGTGCGGCACGCTCGCCGACCTGAGGAAGCAGGCCGCGTCAGACGGAAATCTGGAAGACTTGTTCCTGAAAATCACAGAGGCCCCGTGACCGACTCGCCTGCCACCGATCAGGCCGCCGTTTTCCGCCGCCTGCGGGTGCGGTTGCTGCGGAACGCGCTGCAGTCGCTCGGCACCAACGGCCGGGTGAAGCTGGCCACGTTGTGCGGCACCAGTCTCCTCGCCGCGGGGTTCGTCTTCGGCATCGCCCGGTACGGCTTCCAGGAACTGTTCCGGTACAACGTGCCGCTCAAAGGGCTCATCGTCGGCGGCCTGTTCGACCTCCTGTTCTTCACCCTCGGCGGCATGCTCGTCATCTCCACGGGAATCATCCTCTACGCCAGCTTGTTTACTTCCCCGGAAGCTCGGTTCCTATTGACCACCCCGGCCCGGGCGGACCGGGTGTTCGCCACGAAATTTCAGGCGGCGGTCGGGTTCAGTTCGTGGGCGTTCGTGGTACTCGGAGTGCCGATCCTCGTTGCCTACGGGTCGGTCGCCGGCGTGCCGGGTTACTATTACCTGTTGCTCCCGGCGTACCTGCTCGGCTTCGTGCTGTTGCCCGGGTCCGTCTCGTCACTGGCTGCCCTTCTCCTGGTTCGGTTTTTGCCGCGGAACCGGAAACAGGCACTCCTGCTTCTCGGCGCAGTCGCCGCGTTATTGGCCGGAGCCTGGGGCGTTCGGCTCGTTTTATCCCTCCGGCAGACCGCCCGCGCGGCAGATAAGGAAGCGGTGGCCGGGCTGATTGGCCAGTTCGCTTTGGCTCAGAGTTCGCTGGTTCCGAGCCACTGGATGACCAACGGCCTCATGGCCGCGGCCCGAAACGACCTCCCGGCCGCGCTCGTTCCGCTCGCTTTGCTCTGGAGCAACGGCCTCGCCCTTTTCACCCTCGCGGCGTGGGGCGCGAAAAGGGTGTACCGCACCGGATTCGACCGGGCGACCGACGGCGGACGCGGCAAAAAAACGTTTCGCCACAGCCCGCTCGACCGCGTCATGTCGGCACTCGTCTTTTACCTCGACCGCCCGACCCGCGTTCTCGTGTTGAAAGATTTCCGCACCTTTCGCCGGGACCCGACCCAATGGGTGTTGCTTGCGATCTTCGGCGGCATGGTGCTGATCGGCGGGTTGCAGCTCCGGAACATCTCGCAAAGCGACCTGGCGACGCTGGAAAAATACGCGGTGAGCCTGGCGAACGTCGGGGCGACCTCCGTGCTGCTCTGTGCCGTCTTGAGCCGGTTTGTTTTTCCGCTTATCAGCCTGGAGGGGCGGAAGTTCTGGATCCTCGGCCTCGTGCCGATCAGTCGGAATCAGATACTCCGCGGCAAGTTCGCATTCGCGGCGACGCTATCGGTCGTTCTGGCGGAGGGACTGATCCTGATCAGCGACCTTTTACTCGAACTGCCGGCTGTGGTCGTGCTGGTCCATGCGGTCACCCTCCTGGCCGTCGCGGTCGGCCTGAGCGGACTGAATGTCGGCCTCGGTGCTTACATGCCGAACTTCCGCGAGACGGACCCGTCGAAAATCGTGGTCGGGTTCGGCGGAACGGTAAACATGATGATCGGGCTGTGCTACCTGGTCCTCGTCGTCGGCATATCCGCGGGACCGCTGCACGCCGCGGCCGTCGCCGCGAAGTATCAAACGGGTCAACTCAGCGTGGAGGGGAGTGCCCTGCCGCTCTGGGCGTTCGCCGGGGTCCCCGTGGCCCTGGCATTGGCGGCCGTCGCAACGGTAATCCCCCTCCGGGCCGGGGGCCGGGCCTTGAGGGCGGTCGAGTTTTGAATGCTGGTTGTCTTTAGCAAATTCGGTCGCTGGTTCAAACTGCCTCGCAGCGTTAGTCCGAACCCCTCTCACTGCAATGACATCTGGTGAGTGGCAAAATGAACTCAGCAAATCTTAATGTCGGATCGAGCGTCTGGAATTGGGTTTGCCGAATGCGACGTGAGGATACTGCAGACAAAACCAAACCGATCGGCCCAATTCGCTCTTAAGTTTGGCTGCCGAAAATGGTATGACATTTATCGACACGTTTTCAATCCTACCTCGACTGAAGGGGCCTTCCCACAGGTCCACCATGAACAAATACCTCATTCCCGCGGTCATCCTTTTGGTACTGGGTTCCGGGGCCGGGTATTGGTTTCTCACCCAGTCGTCCGCGGCCCAGGTGACCTATCGGACCGAAGCGGTCACTAAGGGCGACATCACCTCCGGGGTCACGTCGACCGGGAATCTGGAACCGGTCGACGTAATCGACGTGGGCACGCAGGTGGCCGGGATCATCGAATCGTTCGGCACCGACGCGAACGGTCAGCCGATCGATTACGGGTCTCCCGTCAATCCCGGCACCGTGCTGGCCAAGATCGACGAATCGCTGTTCAAGGCCAAGGTCGAGCAATCCGAATCGCTTTTGGGTTCTGCCAAGCAGAAGGTGGTCTCGTTCAAGGCCAAGGTCGATCAGGCCAAGGCCAAGGTCGATCAGGCCAAGGCGAACACGCTGCGGGCCGAGGCCGACGTCGATCAGGCGGTGGCCAAGTTGAACCAGGCGAGCCGGGACTGGGATCGGATTCGGAAGGTGGGCGCCGGTTCGGTGTCGCAGTCGGACCTGGACGCGGCGGAGGCGGCGTTCGAAACGAACAAGGCAGGAGTGGCGGTGGCAAAGGCGGCGGTGACCCAGGCGAAGGCCATGGAACCGGACGCGGCGGCGGCTGTGATCGACGCCCAGGCCGCCGTGGCCGACGCCCAAGCCGCCGTACGCACGGCCGAAGCCACCCTGAAACTGGATCGGATCAACCTCGGGTATTGCACCATCAAATCCCCGGTCAAGGGGATCATCGTCGACCGCCGGATCACGATCGGCCAAACCGTTCAGTCGTCGTTCAACACGCCCAGCCTGTTTCTAATCGCCAAGGACCTGTCCACGATGAAAGTCTGGGCGTCCGTGAACGAAGCCGACGTCAACCAGGTCCGCGTCGGGCAAACCGTCAAATTTACCGTGGACGCGGAGCCGGGCCGGACCTTCACCGGCACGGTGAACCGCATCCGGCTGAACGCGACGAACACGCAAAACGTCGTGGTTTACACGGTCGAAATCCTCGTCGATAACAAGGACGGGAAATTGAAGCCGTACTTCACGGCCTATTTACAGTTTGAAGTGGCGAAGCGGACGGACGCGATCCTGATCCCGAACGGGGCGTTGCGGTATCGGCCGAGCGGTCAGGCGGCACAGGGCGGCGGCGACAAAGCCGGCCACGGAACCGTCTGGGTCGACGACGGGGGCACCCTCCGTTCCGTTTCGGTCAAGCTCGGGATCACGGACGGCACCCACACCGAAGTTCTCGACGGCGACCTGAAGCCCGGCACCCTTCTCGTCGTTGGTGAGATCAAGGCAACCGCCGGCGACAGCGGTGGCGGCCAAAACCCGTTCGCCACCAAGTTCCGCAGCAAGAAAAAGGAATAAGGACCGGACCGTGGAACTCATTACCCTTTCCGAAATCACCAAAACCTACATCCTGGGCGAGGACATCCGAGTCCCCGTCCTCAAAGGCGTTTCCGCCACCATATCCCAGGGCGAACTGGTGGCCCTGACCGGGGCGTCCGGGTCGGGCAAATCGACGTTGATGAACATTTTGGGCTGCCTGGACCGGCCGACGTCGGGGCGGTACTGGCTGGACGGGGAAGAAGTGTCCCAACTCTCACCCGTGCAACGGGCCGTCGTCCGCGGGCGGAAAATCGGGTTCGTGTTTCAAAACTTCAACCTGTTGCCGCGGACGTCGGCACTGGATCAGGTGCTGATGCCTTTGACGTACGCGTACCCCCGTCCGTCGGAGGCCGAGGGACTGGCCCGGGCCAAGGGATTATTGAAAATGGTCGGCCTCGAAGACCGCATGGACCACCACCCGTCGCAACTGTCCGGCGGGCAGCAGCAGCGGGTCGCCATCGCCCGGTCGTTGATCAACAACCCGCCGGTGTTGCTGGCCGACGAACCGACCGGCAACCTGGACTCGAAAACGAGCGTGGAAATCCTCGACACGATCCGCAGGCTCAACGCGGAAGAGGGGTTGACCGTGATCATCGTTACGCACGACCCCGAAGTGGCCGCGACTGCCCAGCGCAACATCCGCATGCGGGACGGCTTGATCGAAGCCGGGACCGTGCATTCCGCCGCCTGACGGGAGACGCCAGTGTCGTTACGAAGTATTTTCCCCCCGAGCGTTCACGTGGCGGTCCTCGCCCTCAAACGGAATATTCTTCGTTCCGCACTGACTACATTCGGCATTGTTATCGGAGTTGGGGCGGTGATTCTTATGGTCGAGATCGGGCAGGGTTCGAAAAAGGCGGTGGCCGAAAGCATCCAAAGCCTCGGCGCGAACAACCTGCTGGTCATGCCGGGGCAGGCGGCGAGCGGGGGCGTGAGTTTCGGCGGCGGTTCGACCCCGTGCCTGACGCCGGGCGACGCGGACGCGATCGCGGCGAACGTGCCCGCGGCGGAAGCAGTGGCTCCGGTGGTGCGGGCCCGGACGCAACTGGTCGCCGGCGGAAAGAACTGGGTTCCGCTATACATCTACGGCACGACGCCCGAATTCCTGCGGGTCCGCGACTGGCCGGTCGAGCAGGGCCGGGCGTTCACCCACGGCGAGGTCAACGGGTCGGCCGGAGTCTGCCTGATCGGTGCCACTGTCGCCCGGGAGCTCTTCGGCGGCGAGTCGGCGGTTGGGCAGAGCATCCGGATCAACAGCGCCCCGATGACCGTCGTCGGCGTGCTGGCCAAGAAGGGGGCCAACACGTTCGGTTCGGACCAGGACGACATCGTGATCGCCCCGTGGCGAACGATCAAGTTCAAGGTGTCCGGCCAGTCGGCCCAGACAACGAACCAGAGCACGGCCGCCGCCGCCGCCAACACTTCCGTCAGCTCCTCGGTCCGCTTCCCCAGCCAGCAGCCCAGCCCCTACCCGCTGCAATCCGCCACCCAGGCCGCAAACTATCCGACCCCGCCCCTCCCCACATACGTCGATCAGATCCAGGTCCGCATCGCATCGGCAGGCGAAATCCAGTCGTCGATTAAGGAAATCACCTCACTCCTGCGGGAACGACACCGGCTCCGCCCTGACCAGGCCTCTGACTTCAACATCCGCGACACGGCCGAAATCTCGAATTCCCAGGTCGCCATCGCCCAACTCATGAGTCTCTTACTCCTCGCCGTCGCGCTTCTTTCTCTCTTCGTTGGCGGGGTCGGTATCATGAACATCATGCTCGTCTCGGTGACCGAGCGGACGAAGGAAATCGGGCTGCGGATGGCCGTCGGGGCCAAACCGTGGGACATTCTCCGCCAGTTCCTAGTCGAGGCGGTACTCCTTTGCTTCATCGGCGGGGTGTGTGGCGTGTTGCTCGGGCGCGGCGCTTCATGGGTGGTTCGCAATACGTTGCACTGGCGGACGGAGCCGTCGCTCCCGGCCATCATCGCTGCGGTCGGCGTCTCCGCCGCGGTCGGCGTGCTCTTCGGCTTCTACCCGGCTTGGAAGGCATCCCGCCTCGATCCGATCGAAGCCCTGCGGTTCGAATAACGAGTCTTGTTACAACAATTCCGCGATCGGTTCCGGGTCGTCGAGCACGTTGATCGGCCGACCGCCCGGGTCGAGCAATTGCAGTTTCGGGTCGATCCCGAGGACTTGATAGATCGTGGCGTGAACGTTCGACGGCGTGACGGCCCGCGTCTTCGGAACGGTGCCCTTGCCGTCGGTCGACCCGACGATCCGTCCGCCCCGCACGCCCCCACCGCCCAAGAGGCAGAACATCGCGTTACCCCAGTGGTCGCGGCCCGGCGTGCCCATGCTCAACGGCGGGCCGCCGTTCCCGCCGTTGTTCATCTTCGGCGTCCGGCTGAATTCCCCGCACATCACGACGAGTGTGGTGTCCAACAGGCCGCGGTCGTCCAGGTCCTCGAACAGCGACGCGACGGCGGCGTCCACTTTCGGCAAGTAGTCTTCGTACCCGGCCTTCAAGTTCCAGTGGTGGTCCCAGCCGCCGAAGTGGGCGGTGACGAAGGTCGATCCGGCTTCGACCAGCCGACGGGCCAAAAGCGTGGACTGCCCCCAGCCGTTGCGGCCGTAGCGGTCGCGAAGTCGGGGGTCTTCCCGACCGATGTCGAAGGCGTCCCGGGCGGCCGTTCCGCCGACGAAGTCGAACGCTTCCCGGTGGAAGCGGTCCATGGCGTCGGCGGTGCCGCGGGAGTCGAGGTCGTTGCGGAACTTGTCGAAGTGCGCCAGCAGCGTCCTGCGGTCGTCGAGCGCGTCGAGTGTCAGTCCGCGGGCGAGGTTGAGGTTCTGGACCTGGAAGTTGGCCGCGTTCGGATCGCCGCCGGTGGCGAACGGGTCGTTCTGTTTGCCGAGGAGGTGGCCGCCGAAGTAGCCGGGAACCAGACCGATACTGGCGGCCATGGGGACGGCGACGTACCCCGGAATGCCCGGCCGCCGGGCGCCGAGTTCCTTGTTCACGATCGCCCCGATGCCGGGAAATTTCTGCTCCAGGTTGGCCCCGCTCACGCCCATATCCTTGGCCGTCAGCATCCGGTGCCCGCCGGCGAAGTGGTCGCCCGTGTCGTGGTGGAGGGACCGCACGATCGAGAATTTATCGGCGACCTTGGCCTGGCGGGGAAACAGTTCGGTGACGTCGAAGCCGGGAACGTTCGTCCGGATCGGCTTCCAGATGCCCCGATATTCCGCGGGGGCGTCCGGCTTCATGTCGTACGTGTCGAGGTGGCTCGGCCCGCCGTCCAGCCAGATGAGTATGACGGACGTGTTTTTTTTGTCGGACGACGCCTTCGCCCGGAGGATTCCCGGCAGGCCGACGGCGGCCATCCCCGCGACGCCGAGTTGGAGGAAGCTTCGGCGGGAGACGCCGTCGCAGTATCGTCCGGTCGAACCGAAGTCGAGACGAAACATGGGAACCTTCTCCGTGTTCGGGTCGATTCTAATAGTTTGACGGGCCGTCGGCCGGCGTCGTTCAATCTTGCGGTCTGTTCTGGATCGAAGGCATGCGGTTCAGTCGCCCGATTCCGCCGACAAAACACATTTTCGGGCCTTGGTCGATTCTCGGGATGGTCAACTGGCAGGAATGTAGCGTCTCATACTCGCGAGCCGAAGTCAAGCGGCCCTCACGGTCGGGACTCAATTTATTCCGAGCCGCGATTGATGGCACGCCTGGAGAAACGCGACGAGCGATCGTGTCATCCCTTCGCGAATTTCGCCCGGAATGCCGTTGAATCCTTGCGGTGCGATGCGGCGCTTCGATATGCTTGAGGCCGCTGCGGTCCCCCTTCGCCGGACGTTTCTTCCCTCCCGGAGTGTCTGCCATGACGCGAGTCTGTGCGGTAACGGCGGCATTTTTGACCTTCTCCGCGTGCGCGTTTTCTCAGGCCCCCGACCGTAAGCTCGACAGTTTTTACAAGCTGGGGCCGGACTCGATGGAGCAGGAGGGCGTGCCTCACGGGAAGATGGCGGGGCCGTTCACGCTACCGTGCAACGTCTATCCGGGAACGCAGCACACGTACTGGGTTTACGTGCCGGCGCAGTACGACGCGTCGAAGCCGGCGAGCCTGATGATTTTCAACGACGGTCAGGCGTTCAAGAACGAGAAGGGGGACATTCGGGCGCAGAACGTCATCGACAACCTGACGTTTCGCCGGGAGGTACCGGTGATGATCGGGGTGTTCATCAACCCCGGGCGGCGACCGGACCAGCCGGAACCGACGCCGTCGAACTGGGGGGACCGCAACACGAACCGGCCGACCGAGTACAACACGCCGGACGACAAGTATGCCAAGGTGATCTGCGGCGAGTTGATGCCGGCGTTGCGCAAGGATTACAACATCTCGACTGAGCCCGAGCAGCACGCCATCGGCGGGGCGAGTTCGGGCGCGATCGCGGCGTGGATGGTCGCCTGGGAGCGGCCCGACGAATTCCGCAAGGTCATCAGCATCGTCGGTAGTTTCGTCAACCTGCGGGGCGGCCACGTCTACCCCGAGCGGGTGATGGCGGCCGACAAGAAGCCGATCCGGGCTTTCTTCCAGGACGGCCGAAACGACAACCGCGGCATCGGACGCGGCGGCAGTTACGACCCGAAACGGGACTGGTTCCTGCAAAACGTACGCCTGGTCGATGCCCTCACGAAAAAGGGCTACGACGTCAACTACGCCTGGGGCATCGGCCTGCACGGCTCCAAACAGGGCGGCGCCATCCTCCCCGACATGATGCGCTGGATCTGGCGCGACCACGCGGTTTCGACCGACGTGAAAGACAAAGTCGAGCGGTCGTTCAACAGACCGCCGATGAAGGACTAATCGCCGAAGAAGCAGGACAAGTTCGAAAGAGAGCCGCGCACTGAGGCTCCCCAAGACCCTCTGGCAATGGAGCATACCCATGAATAAATCCCACCGCCGAATCGCGATTTGGATCGCGCTCGTCGTCGCGGCGCGCACCGGGTATGCGGCCGGACTCCCGCTCGACGCCAACGGCGACCCGCTCCCGCCCGGCGTCGTCCTGCGTCTCGGTGAAACGCGGTTCCGCCCAGGCGTCCGCGTCACCCACCTCGCCTTCTCCGCGGACGGAAAGAAACTCGCCTCGTGGGGAAATTGGCTCTACGTCGAAGATCGGTTCTCGATCTGGGATGCGGCAACGGGGAAAGAACTGGTCGTCCAACCCACGGCGGAAGACCTCATTCATTGCGTACGCTGGGCGTCGAACGGTCAGGCGTATGCCGTTCTCTTTCGTGAAATGCCCGGGCTTGACGGAATTCGAATCGTTCGATTGACCGATCCAAAATCCGTCCTTCCCAAGCCGAAAGTTGGGAATGACGGCACGTTTCGAATTCTTCCTGCGATTCGACCGAATACCGATAACTATTCAAGACTCGATTTATCCCCGGACGGTAAGTTGTTGGCGGCGTTTCGAAGCGGAAAGTCCGGCCCGGGCATCGACCTGTTCGAGGCCAAACCCTGCAATTCGGGAAATGAGTTAACGAAAATCCGGTCGTTCGAAACGAAGGAGGAATCGTGTAACGGATTGCGGTTCGTAAACGGGTCCGATTCCCTCCTCTTTCTCAGTGGCGGAAATGATAACGCCGTTGCGACCGCCACCGCGACTCTTTACGCGACGGCGAATGGGAAAGTCGAACGCTCCTGCGAAATACCCGTGCCGACCTCTCAGGGAGTCCGGCGGGTATACGACCTGTCGGCGGATGGCAAAACCATTGTCACCGGGTCGGAAGACGGAAAAGTGACGCTCGTCGATCTGGCGACGCGGAAAAAAGTCTGGACGATCACCCTGCCACTTAGTCCTTACGGCAAAGGCTGGGACGCCGTTTCGGCGGTGAAGTTCGTGCCGGGGAAGCGGATTCTTGCGGCCGGGCGGAACAACCGGCAGTTCGTCCTCGACGCGGCGACAGGGAAGACGGTTCGCGAACTCCACGGCCATTTCAGTTGGGTGGAAGCGGTTGCCGTCTCGCCCGACGGGACGCGGGTCGCCACGGCCGGACAGGATTCGCTCATTCGCGTCTGGGACGCGAAGACGTGGGAATCGATCGCTCCGCCGAAGGGTCACATCGACAGAATCTGGAAAATGGACGTATCGCGGGACGGCCGGCACGTCGTCACGGTGGGCGGCGACAAACTGGCCTGCGTCTGGGACCTGAAAACAGGGGCGGAAGTGCGAGCGATTCCCGCAATCCCGGACCAAAATGCCCGGTTTACGCCGGACGGGAAGGCGGTTGTTCGCACCGACAAATTAGGGGATATCGAGTCGTTCCCGTTGCCCGGCGGCGCGCCAGTGAAGCTAACGCCAACGGGTCAAGTGCTCGGGTTTTCCCCGAACGGGAAAACGCTGGCGACGGCCGCCGGCACGACTGTCTTCCTCTGGGATTGGCCGACACACTCCGGTGCGGTCGTTCGACTCACGATTCGTCTGAATGACAAGGCAACCACGGCCGCCTTTTCCCCGGACGGCCGGACCGTGTTGCTCGGGACCGATCGCGCGAAACTGACGGTCGTGGACGTTGCGACCGGCCGGGTCGAGGGGACGTTTCCCGGCCCGGCCTACTCCGACATGGCGGTCGTCGCACCGGACAATCGAACGGTCGTCATGGACAGCCGGGACCGCATCATCACCTGGAACTTGTCGACCCGGGTCATGATCAAGGCCTTCGATCGACCCGGACCGACGCGGACGAGTAATTTGTACGCCATCGGCTTCGCTCTGTCACCGAACGGCCGGGTCGCCGCGACCGCGATGAGTTCCGGCGACGTGATGCTGTATGAAACGCTCAGCGGTCAGTCGCGCCGCATCCTCGCCGGCCACCGGAGTTCCGTCTTCCGGGTGGCATTTACCCCGGACGGCAAGCGGCTGATCTCGGCGGGGGAAGATCATCAGGCTCTGGTCTGGGACGTCACGTTCGCCGGGCTGGCGGGGCCGGTGATGCCGTTCGCAGCCCAGGACGTGGCGGCCGCGTGGGAACGGCTGAATGCGGTCAAAGCGGCGGACGCGGTTCCGCTCCTAGCCCGTCTCGCCGCCGACCCAAAGCCGGCCGTCGCCGCCCTCGCCAAAGTGCTGACCCCCGTGCCGGCGATCATCGACGCCAAACAACTCGACCGGATCGTGGCCGATCTGGACGATGCCGTGTTCGCCGTCCGGGAGAAGGCCAGCCGGGAACTGGACTCGCTGGGCGAGGCCGCGGTCGGTGGCATCCGCGAACGGTTGCGTACGGTCGCCTCGGCCGAGGTCCGCAAACGGATCGAAGTGTTCCTGAAGACCTACGGTTCGAACACGTTGTCGGACGAACGCTTATGGGAAGCCCGGGCGTTCGAGTGGCTCGGGTCGATCGACAGTGCGGAATCGCGAACGCTGCTCACCGCGCTGGCCGCCGGTGCCGACGGTGCCTGGCGGACCGAACAGGCAAAGGCCGTTCTGAGAACCCGATAGAGTGGCTGCCGGTGGCTCGGGCGGGCGTCGGGTGTAAGATACCCGTCCGAATTGCCCCGTATCCCGAGCGAGTCCCCATGGACCATTTTCAGTACCGCGACCGCAACCTGTATTGCGAAGACGTTCCCGTTGCCGCGCTGGCGGAGACCTACGGCACGCCGTTGTACGTCTACAGCCAGGCCACGCTGCTGCACCACCTGAAACAAGTACAGACGGCATTCGCCTCGGCCGAGCCCCTGCTCTGCTTCAGCGTCAAAACGAACCCCAACCTGTCGATCTGCAAGCTCATGGTCGACCAGGGGGCAGGCGTGGACGTCACTTCGGGCGGCGAACTCTACCGGGCGCTGCGGGCCGGGGCACCGGGGTCGAAGATCGTGTATGCAGGGGTGGGCAAGACCGACCCGGAAATGAAATACGCCCTCGATAACGACGTGTCTCTTTTCAACGTTGAAAGCGAAGCGGAGTTGCTGCAACTCGGGGCAGTGGCAAAGGGGATGGGCCGTAAGGCGGCGGTGGCGTTGCGGGTGAACCCGGACCTGCCTCCGAAGACACACGTCAAAACCGATACGTCCGTCAAAGGCGTCAAATTCGGATTGGACATCGAAACGGTGCTGGACGTGGCCAAAGGCGTCGTCGGCCATCCGGGCGTGGCCGTCGTCGGCATCCACATGCATCTGGGCTCGCCCATCCTTTCGACCGACCCGTACCGGGCCGGGGCGGCGAAGGCGGTGCATCTCATTGCCGAACTACGCAAGCAGGGCCATGCGATTTCCGTGTTGAATATGGGGGGCGGGTTCGGCATTCACTACCGGAAGCAGGAGGCCTTGCCGGCGAGCGCGTTCGCCGAGGCGATTCTGCCTGCGGTGAAGGAGACGGGCTGCCGGCTCGTTCTGGAGCCCGGCCGGTTCATCGTCGGCAACGCGGGCATTCTGCTCGGCCGAGTGCTTTTCACCAAGGAAACCGGAGGAAAAAGCTACATCATCCAGGACGCGGCGATGAACGACCTGATCCGGCCTACGCTGTACGATTCATTCCACCGCATCTGGCCGGCCGCCGTCCCCGTGGGCGTAGCCTGTCCGCCCGAAGACTACGAAGCCGAAATTCCTGGTACCATCAAACAGGACGTGGTCGGGCCGGTGTGTGAGAGTGGGGACTTTCTGGCGAAGGGGCGGAACCTGCCGGCGGTCGCCCGGGGGGACCTGCTGGCGGTTTTCAGCGCCGGGGCGTACGGGATGGCGATGGCGTCGAACTACAATTCCCGGTGCCGGGCGGCCGAAGTTCTCGTCACAGGCGGTACACACCGCCCGATCCGTCGCCGGGAAACGTACCGCGATTTAGTCGCGTGCGAAGAGGATTGCTTCGCCTAACCCTAAGGTGCAGAATGCACCGGGCGGATTCTGCGCCGCATTTCCGGGGCATCGTGGAGGATCGACCGGTGAGGCTAACCCTTCTGGCCCTGGTGGCGTTCGTGGGGTGGGGGACTGCGTCTGGGCAGGCTCCACCGGCTGCCAACCCGTCCGACACGAAAGCCGCCGATCTGTTCCGGACTTTCCGCGACACGTACGTGGAAGGCCAGTACGACGTCGCGGCCACGATGCTCGAATCGTTCCTGGCCGCCAATCCGACCGACGAAGACCTGCTGGCCATCGAGAAAAAGTACGGCGCCGCATTCGCCCTCAGCCTGCGGGACATGCCGAAGTGGTCCGATAACCCGAAGGCCAACGCCGACGCGAACAAGGCGGTCGAAACGCTGATCGCCAGGACGCGGGCCGCCACGGCGAAGCTGACCAAAGACCCGAAGCGGATCAACTCGTTCGTGCGGAATCTAGCGGGCAGCCCGGGCGAACGGGGTTACGCGATCACCCAGCTCCGCCGCTCCGGGGATGCGGCGGTTCCCATCATGGTGGAAACGCTCCGGGCCACGAACAGCATCCCGCAGCAGTCCGGTATTCTGGACGCGATCACGAAGCTCGGTCCGGAGACGGTGCAGCCGTTCCTGGCCGCGGCCGAGGCCCTGCCCGACCCGCTCAAAGAAGGGATCGTCAAGGCGGTCGCGTTCCGACCCGACATTCTCGCCCTCACGAACCGGGCCGACACCGACCCCACTCCGCTCCTCTGGTATCTGGCGAAATTGCCGGATAGCACTCCGGGCGATACGATTCGCACCACTGCCCGCACGCTGCTGAGCAAGGTCTATCCGAACCTCGACCGCCGCTCTTCCGCGGAAGAGCTGTACACTCTGTCCCTGCCGATCACCCGCAAGAAGGAGATGTTCGCCGCGGCGGACGGGGTCGCCAACCGGGTCAAGGTCTGGACCTGGGACAAGTTAACGAACAACGTCAAGAGCAACGAGTTCACGATCGACCGGGCGGAAGAATATTACGCGGTGCGGAACCTACAGTGGGCCGTCGAACGGAACCCGTCGTACGAACCGGCGCAGCGGCTTTTGCTCGGGTTCGTGACCGAACGGGCCGTCGAGAAGGGCCGATTCCTCCCGCCGGACCGGGCGAACCCGGCGGCGTATACACTGCTCGCAGCCGCCCCGTCGCCGCTGCTCATTACGCTGCTCGACGAGGCGCTGCGGGAGAAGCGGACCGCTCTGGCATTCGGAGTCGCGCACGCTTTGGGCGACCGCGCCGAACGGGCCGCGGTCGAACCGAGCGCCCGGCCCGGCGGCGGTCTCCGCCCGGCCGTGTTGGTGCGGGCCCTCGACTACCCGGACGACCGGGTCCAACTGGCGGCCGCCATCGCCATTCTGAAAGTCCCCGCGGGTCGACCGACCGGGGCCAACACCCGCGTGGTCGACGTCCTCCGTCGGGCCTTGGCCGCATACCCGGGCAACACGCCCGCCGATTCCAAGGGCAAAGCCGTCGTCGTCGATCCGTCCCGGGACCGCTCGTCCCGCGTCGCCGGGTATCTGCGGCAGATCGGCTACACCGTCGAAATCACCACCAACAACCGCGACCTCATCCGCCGCATCCACCGGGCCGCGGACGTCGACCTTTTTTTGATCGACCACCACGCTGCCAACCCGGAGCTTCGCGACACGCTGGTGACGATGACTGCCGACGCCGCCGGCCGGAAACCCGTCCTCGTCATCGCCTCCAGCGACCACCGCGTTGACATTCCATTTGAGGCCCTCTTGTTGCGGCTGGCGCTGCTCGTGGCCGTGACCGAAACCGACCAGATCGACATCCCGGAACCTGCGGCGGAAAACCCGAAATTGGACGAGGATCAGAACACCGCCATCCGCAAGGACGTGGCCCGGCAGCGGGACAAGAAAATCGATGCGGTGGTCAAGACTCGGCTCGCCCGGCTCCGCCGGCTGGTCGATGCGGCCGGGCTGCCGCCAACGAATACCGAACTGCGAGCCCGGCTCATACTCCGGTTGCCCCAACTGACCTACGCCGCACTGGCCGCCGAATACCCGATCACGGAATCCTCGGCCCCGGTCGCCTTCAAGCAGTACCAGATGCTGACGAAAGTGATCAACCGTCGCACCGACCTGGCACACAGTCTGATCGGCGTCCGCACCGACGAACTCCGACACCTGATCGAGGAACTCGAAGCCGCCGTCACTCCCGCGCTCAACAAGAAACTCGAAGCCCTCCGCATGCGAATCGATTCCGACGCGATGGGGATCGCCCGCGACAAACCGCGGGACCCGGCGTTGGAAGGGCGGCTGTCGGACGAAGTCCGGCCGTTCAAATTTGCGACCGTCATTGCCGAACCGCTGAGCTCGGCCGCCCTGACCGACGACTTGCGGGTCATCGTGCAAGACCCGGCCGAGTTGCCCCGGTCGCCGGCGGAAAAGGCGGCCTCGGCCCGACTCGCCGCCAAGTGGCTGCGGTATCTGGCCCTCGGGGCCATACCGGGCTACGACGTGACGCCCGCGTCCACGGCCCTGCGGGCCGCCTTGCGGGTCGACGACCTCGCGCCGATGATCGTCGATGCCGTCGGGCGACTCTCGTCGCCGGAAGCCCAACAGGACCTGTTGAACGTGGCCTTGAACGGATCCCGCTCGACGGCTTTGCGAGTGCAAGCCGCCGAGGCCACCGCCCACCACGCCCAACAGTTCGGGTTGATGGCGGGACCGGCCCAAATCGCGGCCATCGGCCCCACCGCGATGGAGGTCAAGGACCTCGAACTCAAAGGCAAACTAGCCGTCCTTTACGGCCTCTATTCCGGAACGCCGGCCGACTTCTCAAAGGCGATCCGGCTGTTCGACTCCAAAATGATCGAGCCCCCGGCCGCACCGAAACCCAAGTCCGAGAAAATCCCCCAGCCGATGCGTGAGGGAGGGGCCGCTACGCCCCCTGCCGGTGAAGCAAAACCTGACAAGAAATGACGTCCCATGCCGTGCCCCGCCCGCAAGTGTTGTAGGCGGGATATTTTCAGAATACGGATAAGTCTCCTTTCTCCGGTTCCCGCCTGTACTCGCAAGTCATTGATCTGAAATGAGTTGCAACTCGACCTGCCAGTGCGGCACTCCGTCCCGCCCTGTCAGATCGGCCATTTTCCTCGTATTAGAAACGGACCTGAAAGGGCGCAAGTTCGACCCGGTATTGCGTTTCTTGAGTGTTCCGTAACTTATCGGGCCAGACTCATGAACCCGCCACTCCTTGCCGACCTGATGACCCGTTTCCTCTCGGCCCATCCCGGGTCGGACGGACGGGAGGGGGACGTGGTGCCGCACGAGGTGTTGACGGCATTTCGGGTGGACGCGCGGACGGCATGGGCCGAGGCGAAATCGGCAGCGGTGCTGTTCGGCGGGGAAAAGATGAACCTGGCCGTCCCGCCGGAATGGGCGGCTCTGGTCGCCCGGGCCGAGGCGGTGGCGGTGCCGATCGCGATCGGTCATTACCCGCAGCTCGCCCGAGACGTCGGTCGGCTGATCGCGTTCGACTTGCAGGCCCCTTCCCCCGCGAACGATGCCGATTTCCCGACCCTGCGGCGGTGGGCGGAGAAGGAATCGAAAGCGGGCACCCCGGCGGACCGGCTCGCCGCCGCCGCGGTTTACCGCCACCTCGGCCGGTTCGACGAGGCCGCGGCCACTCTTGCCTCCGCCAGGTCGGTTTGCACCAACGCGTGGGCTGCCGTGCATGCGAATGAATCCGCCGCGTTATACTTCGCCCGGGGCGACTACGCGGCCGCGGCCGAAGCCTGGGACTCCATGCCCGAATCGCCCGCCGTCGCGTTCAACCGCGGATTGGTCCGGCTCGCCTTGGGCCAACGGGAAGATGCCCGGACATGCTTCCGCGCCGCCGCGTCCGGTCTGCCGGCCGACGGGAGCTGGGCCGACCTCGCCCGACTCTATCTCGCGGTTGCCGAGATGGATCATTCGTGAGAAAATCGCGGCAGGATCACAAGCTACGACTCGATAGCATTTTAGAACGATGATCCCGTGCATGTCCTAATCCTCCCTGTCGGAAAACCAGACACGACCCGAAAATTCTTCCCGAAACCTGCCCCGACTTAGTTCCTCTGTGGGGAATCGCGGGCTATATGATGGGTGTTCCGCCGGGTGGCGACTCCGGTGAATGGGCGACGCCGCAGAAGCCACCGGCGGGACTTTTTTTGCACTTCGGATTGGTTACTTTCCTCCTGATTCTGAGACGGTTACGATTACGGTGCGAACGATTCGTTCGCGGCGAGATCGTGCCATGAAGCGGTGGATCAAACGGGTCGCTCTTGGTCTGTCCGTCACCATTCTGCTTATCACACTTGGATTCGTTTGGGACTGGTACGCCACCCTCAGGGCGGGGCAGAAAAAGCTCGACGCCGTCATTGCCAAACTGGATGCCGAGGACCCCGGCTGGCGGCTGCACGACTTGAACGAGGCCCGGAATGCGAAGCTGCCGCCGGATGAAAAGAACGTGGCGGTGGTGGTGGCACGCGCTTGGAACTCTCCCTACCGATGATGCTCCGCATTATGTTTCCAAGCTCGAGTGGCCCGTCGATTTCGAGTCGAACCGCATTCCGGCAGAAACCTTCATCACCGATTTGAAGGAACGAATTACTGCTTCCAGACCCACCCTTAGCCGACTCTCGTCCTTGCCCGCTGTAGATCCCGGTGGGCTCCCGCTTGCGATTCCGGAGAATGCGATCGAAACGAAATTCACGGCCGTCGAACACGTAAATGACGTCACCTTTCTCCTCCGCGCCCAATCCACTATTACGGCTGCCCCCGGCACCGACGTCGGCTTCCGTCTCTTCGACCCCGCCCAGCGCCGGTTGCCCGCGAAGCCGAAGCCACCGGCGGACGGTGAAGAATCGAAGTAGACGCGGTCACTTCCGGCACCCAGACACTTGCGAATCGCCCGTCCACCACGGTATGATTCATCATCCGGCGAACCCGGCCTTCGTGCCGCGTGTCTGATTCCCCAGGCACCCCCGCCGCCTCCGTGAGGACCACGGCCGGCGGGACGTGACCCCTTCGAGAAAGGACCGCCATGCCACCCGGTGCCCCAACCGCACTCGATTCGAGTGTACTGGTGCTGAACAAGATGTTCCTGGCCGTGCACGTCGTGTCGGTCCGTCGGGCGTTCTGCCTGTTGTGCAAGGACCTGGCCGAGGTGGTGTCGGTCGAAGACGGACAGTACGCCAGCTACGACTTCGCCTCGTGGCGGGAAGTCAGCGCGTTCCGGGCCCAGTTCTTCCGCGAGGAAGACGACGACTGGGTGCGGACCGCGAAAACGGACATCCAGGTGCCGCGGGTGATTCGGCTGTTCGCGTACGACAAGGTGCCGAAGCAGGTTGTGAAGTTCAACCGGCGGAACATCTTCGCCCGGGACCACAGCCAGTGCCAGTACTGCGGCAAGAAGTTCGTCACCGCGGAGTTGAGCCTGGACCACGTGATTCCGCGGAGCCAGGGCGGTCTGACCTCGTGGGACAACATCGTCTGCGCGTGCGTGGACTGCAACGTGCGGAAGGGGGGCCGCACCCCCCGGCAGGCGAACATGACCCTCATCCGCAAGCCGGAACGGCCGAAGCGGAGCCCGGTGCTGAACATGAAGCTGACGCAGAAGAAGTACCGGTCGTGGCAGTCGTTCCTCGAGAACGCCTACTGGTCGGTGGAACTGAAGTAGACCGGTTTTCGCCCTGAAAGGGCGACATCCCTCAGCCCGGGGCGGAGCGCAGATTTACCCTGCGCTTCGCTCCGCCCCGGGCTGAGGGATGTCGCCCTTTCAGGGCTTAAGAATCGACCGAATCTGCTTTTATTCCAGGAGCGCTTCCATCCGCCTTGTCGCAAGACGCCAATATCGCCTTTGCAAACTCACGCGCTTCTTCCGCACTGCAATCGACCGGCTCGCCGAAATTCGTTATGGCAATGATTTGGACCGAGCCGGCATCGGCCCATACGTCCATCCGTTCGGTGTCCTTCGATTCATTCACGACACTCTCGCCTAAATCCGGTCCAATGCGTCCAGCCACCGTTGCAACTCGGCCAGCACCACGTCCGTTAAATACTCCTTCCCGAAGTCCTTGATCTCGCGGTAGATCACGGGGAACTTCTTCTCCTTCAACTTTGCGAGGCCTTCGCCGATCTCCTTCAGGTTCGGATTCTTGTCGCCGACCACGAGGAAGAAATTGAGCGGCTGCCCGGGGGTGTTGTCTTTCGGCTGCGTGCCCGGCACCGCGCCGCTGACCGCGACGCCGCGGATGATGTCGCGGGCGTGGAACCCGAGGTAGTACCCCATCGCCCCTCCCGACCCCATGCCGTGGGCGATGACGCGGCTGCGGTCCACCGTGTACCGGCCGAGGACGTCTTTCAAATCCTGGATCACGGCCTCCGTCTCACTCGCCACCCACCCGTCCGGGTTCTGGCTCTTCGGCCCGACGAGGATGTAGTTGTAGGTTTCGCAGAAGTCGCGCCAGATCTTCACCACGTCGTCCGCGTCCTTGCCGCCCTTCCCCGCGTCGTGCAGCCAGAGGATGATGCCGTGGGCAATCCCCGGCTTGTACGTGGTGGGCACGTAGACCCAATACTCCCGGCCCAGCGTCGGGTTGGTGAGTTTCAACAGGCCGGTCTCGACCTTCTTGGCTTCGTCTTTTTTGTCGGCGGGCTTTTTGCCGTCCGGCTTCTTGTCACCCGCGGCCGGCTTCGGCTTGTCGCCGGGCTTTTTCTCCACGGGCGTCGGGCGGGTCGGCTGCCGACCGCCGGTGGGAACCTTGGGCTTATCCAGCGCTTTGCCCACGGACGACGGCAGCGGCAGGGCATCGGGCAAAACGTCCGGCACCGCCACAAGCGTGGCCTGCACCGTGTCCACCTTGCCCCCGTCCTTCCGCTTCACCTGCAGTTCCATCGTCTGGCCGGGTTGGTGCAGCTGAACGAGCCGCGCCAGCCCCTGCCGGCCCTGAAACGACACGGCCCCGTCGTTGTCCGGCAGGCGGAACGCCTTCGGCGGCTGGGCTTTCATGATGCGGTCGCCGGTCTTGATCCCGGCCTTGTCCGCCGGGCTGCCGGGGTACACGTACCGAACCGCGACGCCGAGTTCCGGGTCGTCCCGCATCGGCAGAATGCCCAGGTACGGGGCCGCGAACGACGACGCGCTGGCGGTCAGGGTCACGTCGGGGAAAGAGACTTCTTTTTTGTCCCGGAGCACGGTGAGGGAAATCTTGTCGCCGTCGTACTTGGGACCGAGGAGGTACTGCAGGCCGGTGATGTGCAGGACCGGCTTTCCGTCCACTTTGACGATCTGGTCGCCGGTCTTCAGGCCGAGCTTGGCCGCGGCCGAGTCCGGCGATACGTTTTCGATCTTGGGCGGGTCGAAGTACGGTTCCCGGGCGTTCTGGAACGTCACGCCCAGCAATCCCCGGCGGAGGTCTTTGCCTTTTTTGAATTGCGGCAGCACGGCGAACACGTCTTCGAGCGGCACGGCGAACCCGATGCCCGAGTCGTACCATTCGATGCCTGCCGTGTCGGTTTCGCCGCGGGGGGAGGCGGGGACGAGCACGCCGATGACTCGGCCGTCGATGGCGACGAGTGGGCCGCCGTAATTCACGGGGGAGATTTTGGCGTCGGTCTGCACGCACTTGCCCTGGATGCGGCCGAGGGCGGAAACGATGCCGATGCTCGCCGACGGCGGGGCCCCGGCGTCGGGGTTCAGCGCCCGGCCGAGGGCGATGGTCCATTGCCCAACCTTGAAGTCGGCCTTGGGATAGGCCGTCGGCACCGGCAGGTCCTTCGCCTCCACCTTCAGTAACGACAGCATCCGCGTCTGGTCGTGGGCAACGACCTTGGCCACCAGCCGGGTTTCCCGCCCGGGGATCGTCACGAACACGTCGGTCGGCTTGTTCGAGAAGTTGAACGAACTGGTCACCACATACCCGTCTGCCCCGACGACGAGGCCGGTCGTCGGCCCGACGCCTTTGCGGGTGCCACCGGCCCGGACCGACGGCCCGCCGACGACTTCGGTGCCGCCGGTGGTCTCGATCTTGACCACGCACGGGGCGACCTTCGCCGCCGCCGCCTTCATCGCGGCCTCGGTGGCGTCGTTGACGTCGCCCTGGGCGAAGGCGGAAGGAGCAATGACGAAGAGGAGACCAATGACAGATAGGGTACGCATATTACTCTTTCTAAATTCTCGTAGGGTGGGTCAAGCGAGTCTTCGAGCGCCGACCCACCGAACCCGCAATCACCGTTTGCCCGTGCCGGTGGGTCGGCGCCCGCAAAGCCGGGCTGGACCCACTCAACCACTACCACTTCGGTGCGATGTCGGGCCTCCACGAGTCGGCCCGACCTACAAATTACAAATCATCACTTCTTAACCGGGTCAGGACTCGTTTCCGTCTTCGGTGGTGCCTTTTTGGGCGGGTAGTTTTCGAGCTTCAGGTCGATCGTGGTCAGGTTGTCGCCGCGGCGAACTTCGAGGCGGATGGTGTCGCCCGGCTTCGTTTTTTTGATGTACTCGTTGAACGCCTTGATGCTGACGATCGGTTCGCCGTCGACGAAGCTGATGAGATCGTTAGTTCGGAGGCCGGCCTTTTCCGCGGGGGTGCCGGGGAACACGTCCTCGACGTACGGCGGTGTCCGTTCGATCACGTTGGGCACGAACCGGATGCCGTGATACCCGCCCGGGCCGTTCGCCGCCTCGGTCCGCTTCACCGGCTTGTACGCCCCGGCCATGCCCTTGGCCACGAATTCGGGGATCGACAGCGTCACCTCCTTGTCGCCGTCCTTGATCGTCACGGAGCCGTTCACCGGGATGGCGTAATTCATCCAGGTGTCGGAGAGGCGGTTTTTGATTTCCCGGCCGACGATGCCGAGCAGGCGGCCGCTGCGGTCGGTCAGCGCCCCGCCGCCTGCGCCGGGGTTGTTGGTGATCGCGTCGACCACGTAGACGTCGCCGTGGAACGGGAAGTCGAAAATGCCCCGCCGGCCCTGGAGTTTGGTGTGGGCGGCGATGACGCCCCGTTGCACGGTCATGGCTTCGTCCCGCTCGGCAATGTCGAAGCAGTTGGAGAAGGCGAGCACCCAGTCGTCCGGTTTGGCCGGCGGTTGCTTCGCGGCGGCGATCAGGTCGAAGTGGGGCAGGTCGAGCCCGGTCGGCTCGTCCGGCTTCTTCCCCTCGGCGTGGATTTTCACGATCGCGCAATCGAGCTCGGGCTCGACCACGACGACGGACGCCTTCATCCGCCGGCCGTCGTAAAGGTGCACGACGATGTCGGTCGTGTCGAGCAGTTGACTGGCGACGGTGAGGATGTAGCCGTCGGCGGAGATCAGGATGCCGGTGCCGTAGTTCGTGACGCTGCGGAACCCGCCGGCCCCGAACAGCTTGACCAATTTCTGGTTCACCTTATCGGCAACGACCGGAATCGGTTCGGCGGCGGAAACCGGGCCGGCCGTGAACAGTGCCGCAACGAGCAGGAATAATCGTGTCATGGAAGGGGTATCAAATGGTGAGGGTACCGGGCCGCCGCGGGAGTGCGGCCCCTACTTCTGGTCCAGCTTATATCCGGCAACGGAGAAGACGCCGTACCGTTTGCCGCTGTAATAGACGTCCAGCCGGTGGGGCAGTTTCCGGCCGTTTTCCGGCCTGTAGTCGGAAAAATAGACCTCGCACGGGTCGTCGTCTTTCACCGGAAAAGTCTCGAACCCCAGGAGCGTCTGGTCGCTCTTCGAGAAATAGAACTTGGTTTCGATCGCGGCGTGCCGGGCCCGGACGACTTCGCAATCGACCCGGAGGGCGGCCAGGTTTTCGGCCGGCATGCCCTGCGGCGGGGGCGGGTAGAACGGCTCGACCCCGGCGTGATAAAATCCGCCCTCGAACCCCTTCGGCCCCAAAACGAGCAACCGGCGGTATTCGTACATCGCGACCAGCAGGCCGCCCGAACCGATCGGCAACTTCAACTGCGAGGCGTTGTTGGTCGCGTCCAGCGGGACGAGCTTGTCGACGACGTCGGCAAACCGGAGCGTCACGACCGTCTGCCCCTTCTCGTCGTTCTCGATCCGAAACTGAATGTCCCCCTTGCGGTCGCCGCGGTCCGCCTGACCGATGATCGTCCACGGCCCGGTCAGCGACGAAAAATCCCCCCCGGTGCGGAACCCGGCAAGCAGACGGTCCCGTTCGAGTTCGTTGAAGTAATAGTTGGCGAACCCTTTCTTCTCCTTGAACAGCTTCATGGCCGGGGACAGCTTCGCCTTCTGGGCGAGCGGGTCGGGCCGCTGGGGGCGGGGCGGCGTCGGCGGCTTCGGCGCGGCGTCGGACTCGTTCACTTCCTTGTCCATGTGCCCCATGAGCCGGACGAGCGTTTCCTTCCGCGCGTTGTCCCGGCGGTAGGCGATGGGCAACCGCCAGTCCTTGGGATAAATGCCCAGGACGTTCTTGTACTGGTTGACGCTGGTCATCGGCCGGCCGGCGAAGGAAATCACCTGGTCCCCGGCCTGAATCCCCCGCCGGAACGCGTCGGACGGCGGGTCGTCGAGCACCTGCTTCACCGTCATCACCGACAGGTCGCCGTCTTCGCTCGCGGAGCCGACGGTGGCGCCGAGGGTGGCGTGGTCGGCGTCGACGCCGGCTTTGAGCAGGCCGAGGAAGTTCTTGATCTGGTTAATGCTGATGGCATACCCGACGCCGGAATTCACCCGGCCCCGCTTCTCGAACGACCCCCGGCCGTTAATCCCGATCAGTTCCCCGGCCATGTTGAACAGCGGGCCGCCCGAGTTCCCGGGGTTGATCGACGTCTCGATCTGGATGCAGTCGGTGTATTCGAGCATCCCCTTCCCTTCCGGCGGTTGGAAGCGGTTGATGCCGGAAACGAGGCCGAAGGTGACGGTCGGGGTGAAGTCGAGCGACAGGCCGAACGGGTTGCCCATGGCCATCGACCAGTCGCCGGCCTTCGTCTTGTCGCTGTCGCCCAGGGGGACGAACGAAAACGGGCTGCCGTCTTTTTTGGGGAGGAGTTTGAACAGGGCGACGTCGCCGACCTTGTCCTGGCCGACGATGACGCCGTCGTACAGCTTGCCGTCGTTGAGGCCGCCCTGCATGACCGGGGAGATCGACTCGGCGACGTGGTAATTGGTGAGGACGTAGCCGTCCGGGCTGATGAGGATGCCCGAGCCGACCACGCCGCCGCCGTAGGAGCAGACGCAGACGACGGCGGGGGAGACCTTGGCGATGACGGCCACGCGGGCGGCCTCGGCGGACCGGACCGCATCGTCCGCCGCCGGGGCCCAGGCCGGGACGGCAACCAGGGCCGCGGGAACCGCCGCGGCGGCGGCCAGGCAAACCCACCGGCGGACGCGATTCGAACGGGGACGGGTCATGGGTGCGGTGGGGGTGTGGGGGTTACTTCTGCAGCCGGGCCTCGGCCAAAATCACTTCACTCCCGGTGAACAGGCCGTCCGGGTCGACGCGGATCGTCAACTCTTTGACGCCCTTCACCTCCAAAACCAACTCTTTCGGCTTCATTTTGCGGGTGATCGGTCCGGAAAACAACTCCCGGCCGTCGGCGGATATCACCAGCTTCGCCCCGCTGTTGGCCACCTCGGTCGCCTCGCTGATGCCCACGATCGCCTTGAATTCCCGGAAATCCGGGCCGATCGGATAGGTCAGCGTCGTTTCGGGCGAAACCCAGAGGCCCTTGGCGTAGGCCGTGCCGCCGAGCTTCAGGGGCAGTCCGCCCCCGGCCGTGTCCTTCAGAAACGCCAGCACCGGCTGGTCCGGTGCCGCCTTCGGGGCCGTTACTGCACATTCCAGATCCGACAGGTAGGAGATATTCCCCTGGGAAAAATCCAGTTTCGACAGGCCGTCCAGCGAGGGGTAGACGACCGTGGCCCCGTTCACCGTGGTAACCGTCATACCGCCGTTCGTCAGCTCGATTTTCGTGGCGAACAGGGTATTCCCGAACACGTCGAACAGCTTGCAAACCGTCGGCGGGATGACCGCCCGCGGCGGCTGGTTGAAGACGAGCCCGCTGAACGACCGGGAGAGTTTGAGGACTTTTTTCTGCCCGTCTTCCTGCTCGAAGACGACGGCGTCGCCCTCCGGGGTCCCTTCGAGAACGGTGCCGGAAAGGGCATTGAGGCCGTCGGGCTGGCGGATGACGTACATGTCCCGCTTGCCGCGAGCGGCCATCAGTTTTTTCCAGTCGTCCCGGTTCTGCTTGGAATCGGCCCCGCGGAGGATGGTGAAAACGCTGCCGAGCGGAATCGTCGCCGTGGGGACGGCGACGCCGGCCGCGGACAGTACCGTAACGTCAACCGTCTTCCCCTTCACCTTGCACGCCGAATACCGGAAGACCGATCCGTCGGTCATTTCGAGTTCGTCGTATTTGGCCCCGACCGCCGGCGCGACGGACTTGTGGCCGAAATCGAGCACGAACAGGTCTTTCAGCGGGACGGCCACCGTGCCGATTTCCGCTTCGAACGTCAGCAGGGTGGCGTCGATCCGCTTGAGCTTGCCTTTGTACTTCTTGCCGGTGAGAGTGCTGAGGTCTGCCGCGAGCGACGACGCGGCGAACAGGCAGGCGAAGGACAGTGCGACGAAACGGGGCATTCGACGGCGTGCTCCTTCCCGGATAACGAACCGGGCGGCGGCCAGCGCCGCCGCCCGATAGATTCTACGCGGGAACGCAACTTATTTGTCGCCCGTTCCGTAAACCTTGTTCAAGGACTTGAAGTATTCTTCCACCATCGGGCGGTACTTCTCGGGAACGCTCTTGGTGATCTCGGCTTTGACCTTTTGCCGCTCCTTTTCGGGTAGGGTGCCCCACGTAGCGGCATACTCCCGGAGCTTTTTGTTATCGATCTTCCCGTTTCCACTACCGCCCATGATGACGCTATCCGGGGCGGGGCTCGACGGGTTCAGCGATCCTTTGCCGGGCATGTTTCCGCCGTTCGGGCAGTTGCCGCCGTTGCAGTTGCCGGGCTTCATCTGGTTTTCGAGGTCTTTGATGACTTCGTCGAGGCGGAAGACGATCTTTTTCTGGATGCCCTGCGTTTCGGGTCCGCCGCGGGCGAGGTCGAGTCGGCGGCCGCTGTTGTCCATCAGCCGGCCGATGTTCGCCAGGTCCTTTTCTTCCCGGGCCCAGTTCTGGATGTCGAAGAACATCAACGTGGCGACCATTTTGTACCGGTCCGGGGCGTCGGCTACGTCTTCAATCAGGCGGACGATCGACGCGGTGGCGTCGTCCCGCTGGATGAGGGCGTGCTCGGCAACGGCGCGGTAGAAGTAGTAGCTGGCCGGCTCGACGACCTGTTCTGGCTGCACGGCCTTCAGGGCGGCGAGGGCTTCCTCGTAGACCCGCTTACCGGCCAGCGCCTTGGCATAAGCCGCGGCCACGTTCGCCCGGAAAAAGGCGTCGGCCTTCGGGTCTTTCAGGAAGCCCGGCACGGCCGTGGGGGCCGGGGTGTCGGCCTTGCGGGCGTCGGACAAGGCCGCGGCCACTTCGGTGCTCGATAGCGCCAGGCTGTCCGCCGTGCGGTCCAGAACCGATTTCGATTCCTTCGCCCAGATCGCGTCGAACGCGGCGGCGTCGTACTTGCCGGCGGCCTTCAAGTAGGCGGCCGCTTTCGCTTTGGACGCCTCGGCCGAAAGGGCCTTCATCGCCCCGAAGGGAGACAGGGCCTTGGCCGGGCCGTCTTTCGTGTCGGCGGCAATTCCGGAGCCCGCGGCCCCGAGCACGCCGGCAGAAACCGCGACGGCCGACAACCAGTTCCGAATCGTCACGTGTCGCCCTCCTCGAATCGAGGATTTGGGGAAATTCGACCTCAGTTGCTTCGCATCTATGAGTAGCTTCGGCCACTCGTACCGCCTTCTACCAATCATTCTAGTTTAACTCAACATTCGCCTACGACGCAAGTAACGCTTTCTCACTTTATTCTCATATTAGACAGACTTTGCGGCCTATTGATTCTCCCCGGTTGCAATTTTGTTGATCATGTCTTCGAGCTTGGCCTGCCGCTGGGCGAGTTGCTTCAACTCGGCGTCGATGATCGGGTCGGCCGCCTGCTCGCCCGCGAACTTCTTGCCGTACATCTTTGTCCGGCTGTTCACCATCATTTGCATCGAGCGGATCAACTTCAACTCGGCCAGCAGGTTGATGAGTTTCTGGTTCGGTTTGTTGTTGTTGTTGCTCGGATTACTCGGGGGGGGATTCTTCAGATCCTGCTGGGCTTTCTTGAGGGCCGCAATCATCTCCTTGAGCATGGCGATGATGTTTTCTTCGATGGACTGGGTGTCCGAATCGACGATCGTGATCCCGAGACGCCGCTGGACGGAAAACATGTCCGCCCGGACTTCTTCCAGCACCTGGGCGAAGGCGACGGCCGAGCCTTCGGTTTCGAGCAGTTTCAGGCACTTGTCCGCTTCGTTGACGATCGCCCCTTCTTTATCCGCCTGCTGCTGACTCTTCTGCACGTCCGAAGTCGCCTTCTGTCCGCCGTTTTTGAGGATGGTTTCGTGAATGCTTTTCGTGGCGTTGTAAACCTCGACCTGCATGCCGAGCATGCGGTTGCACCGGGCTTCGAGGTTGGCGAGGAGCTTGGCCTTCTCCTCCTCGCGAAGTTGTTTCAGCCGCTTCTCCAGCTCGGCCATCGCCTTTTCGAGTTCCTTGATCGCCTGGTCCTGCTGCTTGGACGCGTCGGGCCGCTTGTCTTTCTCCAGATCCTTTTCCGCCTCCTGCTGCGGCGGCACGGCCTGTTGCACGTTCTTCTGGCCGGGGGTTTTCGGCTGGCTCTGGCCGGGAGGGGACGGGTTGCCGCTGCCGTCCTTCGGAGGGCCGTCGCTCGGCTGACCGGCTTTCGGTTTACCGTCCTTCGGCTTGCCTGAGCCCGGCTTCTTGCCGGCCATCCGGTCCGCAATGTCCTTCGTATCCTTGGCCAAATCCCCCTGATTCTTCGCCAGCCGGTCCTTGTCCGACTTTTTCGCTTCGGTCAGGGCCCGTGCGATTTCGGTCCGCCGCTTGAGGTCCTTGATTTCTTTCAGAAACGCTTCGAGCCGGGCGATTTCGGCCTTGATCCGGGCCGATTCGTCGTCGGTCATCAGGATCGCCAGGATGTCGTTCAGGGCGGTCACGAGTTGCTGGTCGCCCTGCATGATCGGGTTAAAATCCTGCGGCTTGTTCGGGTTGGCCCGCATCTGTTCGATGAGGGTTTTGAACTGGTTGGTCAACGCCCCCTTTTCGATCGCGTCGAGGGCGGTGCGGATCGTTTTGGCCCGGGCCTGGTCGTCGGGCTTGTCGCTCTTTTCGAGTTTCTGGGCGAGGCGGAGGAGTTCTTCCGCGAACTGGCGGAAGAGTGCGGCGTTCTTTTCCTGTTCCGACTGGGCCCCTTCGCGGGAGGTCGAGGGGGCGATCGGCGGCACGGCCGGCTTTTTCGCGGCGGGGGGCTGGGCGACGCCCCCGGCGGCAAGAACCCACAAGCCGGCGGCGGTCGTCAGGGCAAAAAGCACGCTTCGGCGAGCCATGACCGTTCTCCGGGGCGGGCGGCAACTGCCGCCGGTCGATTCGTCCCTATTCTGACGACCGATCGCCCGGGGACCAACACCAAATCCGGGCCGATTGCGGTTGTTACTTCACCGTGACCTTCAGCCGGGTCGGTTTACCCGCCGTGGGCGTTACGACCACGATAAATTCCCCGGCCACGTCTCCCGCGACGACTTCGTATTCGAGGTCGTCACCGCCGACCGTCACGACCGGCGGCACCTGGATCCCCCCGGCCGCCGGCGGGGTCAGCGACACTTTCAGCGTGTCCGCGAAAAAGTTCCAGGCGATCGCGTGCTTGACCTTCCCCTTGGCCTTCTTCGCCAGCGTAATCTCAGCCGGTTGCACGTCGGGCACCAGAGCCCGGTTCACCGCGTCCCGTTGCAGGTCCCGGATAAACCGCCCGATCCGGTTCTGGGCCGTGATGATGTTGTTCAGGGAGTCGCGCACCTTTTGCAGGCTGAGCAGTTCGCCGATGTCGTCGCGGATTTTCTGCAGTTGGAAGATCAGGGTCGCCAGTTTTTCCCGGTCGTCGTCGATCAGGTGCGGTTCGGGTTTGCGACCTTCGCCGAGGGCCGTGGCCAGTTGCGTGTGCGCCGCGGTCGATTCCGGGAACGCCTTATTCATCGCCCGGTCGAGCGGGTCGATCACTTTGTCCCGGTAGCGTTTGAGCACCGAGTCGTTGATCCTGTTCACTTCGCACTCGCGGTAAAGCCGCCGGTATTCGATGAGCGTGCCGCCGGTCTGGTCCAGGCTCTTGGACAAGTCCTGGGAAATGTCCTGGCTGCGGACCGCCATGGCCAAAAGCAGGTCCGCCCCGGGGTTCGTTCCGGAAAGCCGGTCGGCCACTTCGGTGAGCTTCGTCTGGGCCTGCTTCAGCCGCTTGAGCGAATCCTCCAGCCGGGAAATCAGGTTCTCCTCGTCCTTGGACATCTCCGCCAGCAGGTCGGCTTCGGAAATCACCAGGAGCTTGATCGGTTCGAGGTTCTGCCCCTGCTTCGGCCCGGACTCGACGTTCGTGTCGGTCGCGATCACCGATAATTCGACCTTGTAGTGCGGCTGCAGGCCGGTCGGGTCTGTCGATTTCAGCGACGGGGCGGCCTTGGCGAGGTCGAAGTAGTCGAGGTTCGGGTCGCGGAAGGAAATTTCCCGGACGACGTTCGGCTGGTCTTCGTCCACCGGTTGGTTCAGTTGCCGTTTGAGCATGGCGAGCGTCGTCGGTTGCAGTTGGTCGTACTTGTCCGCGAACCGGAAGACGGTCATGGCCCCGCTGGTTTTCCGCTCCACCTTGGTGACGGCCGCGGCCAGGGCCGCCGTGCCGCCCGGCCCCAGTGCCGCGGGCAGCCCGACGAGGCCGGGCGCGGACGCGAACGCCGACGCCACCAACTGGGCCTGCAGCGCCTGCACCTCTTTCGATTCCACCTGCGAATACGAGAAGACGTATTCGACCTTCGACAGGCCGCGGTCGTCGCGGACGAAACTGTCCGGCACGAACGGCACGCGGACCATCGGCGTGACCAGAAACGACGTTCCCTGCCGGCGGAGCACGTCCACCGCCAGTTCGACCTGCGGCGGCTGGTCTTCGGTCGCCTGGAATACCACCGTCCGCCGCGAGGTCACGTCGTCCCGGTCCGTCAATTCCAACTCGAATTCGGTCGTTTGCCGGATCGCGAAATCGCCCTGGAACGCCAGGGAGAACGTGTCGCTTTTGTCCCCGGTGGGCGTCAGGACGAGCGGTCCGGCATCGCCTTTCGCCAGGCCCGGAATGCGGCCGGTCTTCGGGTACAGCGCGACCGACTTCAACGGCTTGTCGGCGGTTCCCTTCAAGACGACTTCCGTACCGATCAGTACCGACGGGATGATCGACTTCTCGCCGGTCAGCGAGACGTCCTTTTCCGCGAAGGCCTGCTTCAGCCCCTTTAGGGCGGCATACCGCTGCTCGAGGGTGTCGCCCAATTCCCGGTCGTTCGGAGCCGAATGGTACAGATACGCCGGCCGGGACTCGGTGCGGGTGAGTTTAACCAGCATTGGCGGCGGCACGAGCGTAAGCAGTTTCGACGGCGTGGTAAAGTCGTCCCCCTTGGCGTAGAACCGCACCGATTCCTGCAGCCCGGCGATTTCGCCCGTGAAGACGTTGTTCGCTTCGCGGGTCAGCGACTGGTCGCCGCGGGAGGACTTCCCGGCGTACCGCACGACCACCGCGTCCGGAATGGCGAGCTTGCGAACGACCCGCGGAGCGGGAACGGACGCCAGGGTTTCGAGTTTGTCGAATGCGGGGCGAAGTGCATCGGCCGCCGGGCCGGATTCGAGCGTGTCGAGATCGGTCGCGTCGGTCACGGCCACCCCGGCAGGCAACGACGGCCGGGCAAACCCCAACAACGCCGGGGTCAGGTCGGCCCAGGTCGCCGGCCGCCAGCCGGCCTTCGACTTCGCATTCTCGTCGGCAATCACCCACTGGTATGCCCGCACCCGCACCTTCGGCGGGGGCGAGTCCTTGCCGATCGAGATTTCCGACCGGTCGTCGGCGGTGAAGTTGAACGACTTCTTGTCCACGCTCAACGACAGGAGTTCCAGATGCGCCCGCCGGGGCCAGGGTTTGTCCCGCAGCAGAATATTCCGTTCGGCCCAGGTGGCGGAAACGTCAGCGAACCGCGTGCCGAACGTGCCCGGGGTGAACGACCCGGTCGCCAGTACGTACCCGCCGAACACCAGAACGACCAACCCCGCCCCGAGGGCGACGAGCACGCCCGAATTCCGCTTCAGCCGCGGCCAGTTGAATACGGTGCCGACCGGAACGGTTTTGACTTTCTCCCGGGCCTCGGCGATCGACTGCCGGATCATCGCCTCGGAGTAGCCGTATTTCGTTTGGGCTTTCGTATCGGCGAGTTCGACAGCCGTGATCAGCCGGTCGCCCAGGATTTTGGGGAACCGCTTTTCGAGGACGAGGGCGAGGGAGGAGTAGGAGAAGGATTTCGTCAGCCGGCGGTAGAGTCGGGTGGCGAGTAATGCGGCCAAGACGGCGGAGGCGAGGAGCAGGCCGGCGACGCGAAACCCTTTCGCGGCGTCCGGCACCCAGTCGAACCCGGTGACTTTGAACAGGCCCCAGTCGAGCGCCAGTCCGATCCAGAACCAGAGGACGAGAAAGAGCGCGGCGAGCAGAATCCCGTCCCACAGCACGAACCGCCGGATGCCCCCCCGGAGCGTTTCCAACGGGTGCGTCAGGGCTGGGTCGGGAACCGGATTATTCGTATCCGAAGCCATATCGATTTCCCGTTGTCTAAAGAAGCATCCGGTCGCTTTCGCTCCCGGTCCACCTCTGTTTAAGCCATCCGCAATAGTTTGCGGATCAGCCATTCGGTCGATAGCAGGGCGACGACCGCCAACAGTAGCCAACTGACCGGAACCGGTCCGCCGTGCAGCCAACGGGTCAGGAACGTTTCCGGCAGCGTGGTCGCCTCCAGCGGTTTGTCCCAGAGGTCTTCCACCGGACCTTTGTTGCGGTACTTGCTGATTTTCGGCTCCATCGTCCCGGGCACCTTCCCGAGCTTCTCCGTGTCGGCCAGCTTGAATGCCAGCTTGGCCTTCTTGTCGTCCCCGGCATTGCCGAGGAACAACGTGTAATTTTCGGACCCCCGGGCGATGGCAGGCATTTCCGCCAGCGTACTGGCCATCGCTTCCATCGCGGCAAAGTCCGGCCGGGTGTTATCCAGCTCGGGATTCGATTTGTTGATCCGGAACGACCCTTCGAGCGGTTCACCGGGGCTGTCCGGCACGTCGACGGAGACCTTGTAAAGGAAGCTGCCGGGCGGGAAGAGGCGGGGGTCGGCCCGCACCTGGCCGGCATAGTACCCGTCGAACTGAACCGCTTTCTTCGGGGCCATCGGGTAAACGCCGATCGGCTTCAGCATCGTCTGCCCGTCCGTGGAATACTGCGTGATCTTGAACTTCGCGTTCAATTCATTTTCGGGATATGGCGAGCCGTTGGGTGCGAGGATGCGGGCCTGGACCCGGATCGCGGAACCCGAGGTAAATTCCTTACTCACGAGCACCCGGCCGCGGGACGCCTTGGCGTCGCGGTTGCCGGCCACGTATCGGATGAACTTGATCCAGAACCGGTCGTAGTATGCGGGATCGGTTCCCCGGAGCCGGTAGAATTCGCCCGCCCCAACGAATGCCGTCCGCCCGCGGGCCGGCTGGGTGGTGATCAAAAACGGCTTCGGCGACACCTCGCCCGCTTCCCCCGGCTCCAGATACTCCATCAACACCGACGCCCCGGGCTTGACCAACTTCACAGGGTAGTATTTGTAAAACCCGTTATCCGGGTTCAGGTACTTGGTCTTGTCGGCCATCATCTCGGGCGTCAGTTTTTCGTGACCGGTAAAGAACTTCTCCCACCCGGCCACCGGGTCGTCCGGCGCGGACTCTTCCAGACGCAGGACGTCGAAATCTTGCAACGGCTTAAGCGACAGCCGTCTGGGCGTTCGGGGAATTCCCCGAGTGGCGATCAGGATGATGTCGTCCGGAATCACCGGCAGAATGTCCAGGAGGGGCTTGAACCGGCCCGTCTCGTCCTGGCGGGCGAGTTGGTACGTGTTGAGCGGGTCGGCGACGTAGATCAGCCCGCCGCCGAGGTTGTCCACCCAGCTCTGGAGGTTCTTGATCTGGTCGTCGGTCAGTTCGGTCCAGTCCGGGTCGAAGGCGATGATCAGGTCATATTCGTTGAGGTTGTAGAACTTGTCGTCCCCCGCGTCGGTCGCCTTGTTCGTGGTGTCGAGCCGGGTGGGGAATTTGTTCAGGAGGCGTTCCGGCGGAACGTCTTGTACGATCGTGCCCGCTTCGCCCCCCTCGTTCTGCAGAAAGATCGAAAGTTCCGCCCGGCTGGCCGAAACTTCCCGGACCAAGAGAGTCCGCAGCGTCTGGTACTCCCGCGTCGGCCCGCTCGCCCAGAGCAGAATGCGGGTTTTCTTGTCCAGTACACTGAGGACTTTCGGGGCCGTCACGTGCTCGGGTTTGTCGAATTCTTCCCGCCGGTCGCGGGCGATGCGGGCGACCATCGACCACTGTCCGAGTTTCATCTGCCGCCGCGAGCCGGCTTTTTTCGAAGGTTCAGTCAGGTCTTCCGGAAGTTTGTCCGGATCGATCGTAAACTCGGCCACGCCGTGCGGCGGGTCGCCCGGCTCGAACGTCATTTTCACCGTCAACTCGTGGCTCGGCGAATCCCGCTTCGGGTCTTTCGTCGGCAGGAACAGGCCGAGCGTCACGTCCACTTCCTTCTTCGTCAGCCCGACCCCGTCGGCTTCGACCACGACCTTGAACGGTTCGCCCGGGGCCACCCCGTCCGGGGCCTGGATCGGCGTCATCGCAATGCTCACCGGTTCGCGCGCCTCGCCGACCGCGACGGTGAACACGGGGATGTTCTCCCGCGCCGCCCGGTCGCGAAGTTCCGGAATCGCCGCGGCGGAGCCCAGGTTGCTCCGGCCGTCCGAAAACACCACGATGCCCTGCACCATGTTCGCCGACTCGCGATTCACCACGCCGACGAGCGACCCGGGTACGTTCGTGCCTTGCAGGTACGACTGCGCCGTCTCCACGCGAGTGACGAGGGTGCCCGGATTGTTTTTGTCGCGAAACCGCATTTCCTCCAGCTTCTGCTTGTCGTCCGGGTTGAGGTCCGCGGGGACCGCTTCCGCTTCCGCAGCGTTGGCGAAGTCGTAGCCCCATTTCGCGTTGCCCGGTCCTTCGCCCCAGGCGGGCATTTTCTTCACCGCGTCCTGCGCGGCAGGAGACAGCTTCTCCAACACCCATTGCTTGTAGTCGAACCGGAACCAGGCGTCCCACTCCGCCCGCGTCCACCCGGGGCTGCCCTTTTCGAAAGTGTGGGCGTCCTCGTCCAGCCGGGTTCCGAACCGGTACGCAGTGACCGGGTTCTTCTCCAGCAGTTTCGTAAGAAATGCGATCTTTTCGTCGGTGATCGCGTCGATCACTTTGGCCATTCGGGTTTTCGGTTTCGGCCCGTTCGGGCTGGCCATCTCGTCGGGTTTGTCCGTCATGCTCGGCGTGACGTCGAAGACGACGACGACCTTGGAATTCTTTTCCGTCCGCACCCAGGTTTGGGTCGCGGGGAGGAGAAACGCTCCGGCGAGGAGCACGTACACGGTCATCCGGCAGAGGGCGAGCGGCACGGCCCACCACCCGGTCGCCCGGCGTTCCCGCACGTACTTCCAGACGACGAATGTCAGGCCGAGGGCCAGCAGGACACCGACGAAGCCGTACCACATGGCGGAATTGGCAAAGGCGAATTCGGTTCCAAGGCCCGTCGTGGCGTCGGGGGCGGTCAGTTCCTCCAGGAAGAGCCGGCGGCAGAAATAGGCGACGTTTCCGACGACGACGAGCCAGAACAAGAGCGGATACCACCCGCCGGCCTTCGGATTCCTGGCACGGACCGCCCGGCGCGCGATGCGGGCGGCGACGAGTACACCAACCGACACCAGTACGACGACGAGCGGGACCGCCGCCCAGACCTGGTCGATGTATTGGGAGAACGACCCCGACAGACGGCGGAGGACGAACTCGGTTTCGTTATTGGACGCGGTTTCGGTCATCGGCATAGTCGTCTCGGTAAAGTCCCATCCACATGAACGCGGTTAGCGACACGGCGGTTCAGCCCACGGCCGCGGGTTCGGGTTCGGCCGCGGCTTTCATTTGGGCGGCGGACGAGCGTTGGAACGCCGCGGCCGCGCTCGGCGCCGCCGACGCCAACTGGTCATCGACCGCGTGGTAGCTCAGCCGAACCGCCAACGCCTGCTCCGCGACCAGAAGCAGGAGCAGCACCAGAAAAAGCACGGTCAGGTCGGAGAGGTCGCGGCGCTTGTTCTTGAGTTGCTCGGTCCAGCTCTTATCGGCCGCCGAGTGGAGCTGGACCGTCGGGTTATCCCCCGACATCGCCGGGGCGTACTGGGCCAGGTCGTCTTTCGCCGCCCGCCGCAAATCCCCTTCGCGGGGCGTGTCCACGTTGAACGCGAACGCCCGGTATTCGGGCACTTCATTCGATTCCCCGGCCCCGGCCTGCGGTCGAATCCGCGTCAGCGTGTAGATCGATACGCCGGCTTTGGTCGGGCCCACCTTCAGCACGTACTGGTCCTTTTCCGTGGCCAGCGTCTGCTCGCCCTTATCGGTAAACGGGGCGAGTTCCCCCCCGGGACCCGGCTTATCCTTCTCGTGGGTGAGAAAGGTTTCCCGCACGACCGGTTTGTACTGTGCCGAATCGAGTTTCACGTCGAGGGTATCGCCGAGGACGTAGTTCGCGTCGGCCCCGCCGCTGGCCAGATACGTTGCCATTTCCTTGATGAACGGGCCGTAAGAGACGTTGCCGGGCTGGGACGAGGGCCAATCGGTCCACTGTTCGCCGGCGGTAGTGGTGACGAGCGTCACCCGGCCCCGGCCGAACGTCTTCGCGAAGTAAAGCGGGTCGCCGAACTTCACGTTGTCCCGGAGCCGGACCACCTGGGCCTTCAAATCCGCCGTCTCCGGGTTCGACCAGAATTCCCGGAACAGGGCCTCGTCGGGGTCCCCTTCGTTCCGCACGTCGCTGAGCAACCGGTCGAGCAGGTTCGCCAGTTCGAACAGCGGCTTCGCCGAGTTGCGGGTGACGTTGATCTCCGACCGCATCTTTTCGAGCAGCGGTTTGAACTTGGCATACTTCGGCTCGTCCACCGGCAAATCGTTGGCAATCTTCTGGGAGGCCCCGTCGTACGCCGCCATCGGCGATTCGTTCGGCATGCACAACAATTCGGTCACGGACTTGTCGTCCCGCCATTTCCCGAGCCGCTTCACCGGCCAGTGCTGCTGCACCACCACGAACCGGTAGAACTTCTCGAGTTCGTCCTCGTCCTTGATCGGCTGACCCCGCTCGTCGTGATACAGGCCGTACAACGCGGGGTGGTCCTTCACCGCCTTTTCCCGCCGCAGCACTTTCTTCTGAAAGTTGAACCGCTGCTGCATCAACGCTTCGTCGGTCATCGGCTCCGTCGGTTTTTCCGGCAGCGGCACCGGGAAAACCCCGGCCCCGTCGTTGTAAAGCCACTTGTTGTACTCCGCCGGCTTGACGTTCGGGCCCAGGAAAAAGCCGACCCCACCCCCCTCCCGCACGTACGTTTCGAGCCCCTTCGCCCCGGCTTCGGTCACCGCCGGAACGTTCAACAGGAAGATGCTCGAATACTTGCGGAGGTCCGGCTTTTCCAAATCGTTCGGTGTGCCGTAAACCCAGGTGAACCCGCCCATCACCTTCGTAAACACCGTCCGGAGGTAGAACCCGTCCCCTTCCTTTTTATCCCGCAGGCTCGGCTGGCCGTCGACGACCAGAATCGGCAGCCGGTCCCGCACTTCGACCACGGCGTGCCGAATGTTGTCCGCCTCAATGCCGCCCGGCTCGGCCGATTCCATCACCGCCGAGATCAGGTTGAACCGGTCGAGCGGCCGGTCCGCCGTGCCGACCCGGTCGAGTGACGAGATGGTAACGACCTCCGTCTTGTCCTGGTCGGGCGGCAAGGTGGCGAACCGGACCCGGGTGCCGCCTTTCAACTCGTCCCCGTTGACCCGGATCGAGAAGTTCACGTCCTTCAGTTCGCTGGTGCCGTAGTTGTGGACTTTCAGCGTGACTTCGAACGGCTCGTACCGGGCGACGACGAGTTTGGACGGGCGGAGTTCGACGATGCCGACGTTGTCGTTGTACAACGGCGGTCGGGATTCGTTCTTTCGCGGCGGGAAGGCCGTGTCGACGAAATGGACGCGGACGTTCTGCTGGGTGAGGCCGTCGAGGACGTCGTGGATTTTCTGCCCGTCCTGGGCCCAGTCGGCGGTGCGGAAGTCGCCGAGCACGTGCACCACCCGGGCGACGTCGGTGCCGGTCTTCTCGCCGAAAATCTGTTTCGCCTTGAGCAGGCCGGCCTGGAGCGGAATGTGGACGGTCGCCGGCTTGAACCCGTTGAGGTAGTCCTTCATTTCCCCCATGACGGTCGCGTTCATCCGCCCGAACGTGCGGGGTGTGTTCAGGTCCGACAACCGCACGACTTCGAACGTCTGCGGCGTGCCGGCCTGCGACGCGGCGACCGCGATCTGATCCACCAACACCCGCTTCGCCTCCTCGAACGCGTTCGTCGGCGAACCGGACGCGGGCTTCCACCCGTCGGACATGCTCGGCGTGTCGTCGAGGATGACGACGTGATACGTCTCCCGCGTTTCCTGGCCGACCATCGGGTTGCACCCGAGGTACCGGCCGAGGAGTACGCCGAAAAGCGCCACCAGTATGCAGCGGAGGAGGAGAAGCAGGAATTGTTCGAGGATGACTTTCCGCTTGAGCCGCTTCTGGGCCCGGAGCAGGAACTCCATGGCCGCCCACTTCACTCGCCGGTACCGCATCCGGTTGATGAGGTGGATGATGATCGGGGCGGACACCAGCAGGCCGCCGGCGGCCATGGTCCACGGGTTCAAAAACGATTCAAACATGAAACCTCTCGTCCCATCTTGTAGGGTGGGTCAAGCGTCGCTTTGGACGCGCCGACCCACCATTCACCCGCACGGTGGGTCCGCGCTCGAAGATTCGCTTGACCCACCCTACAAAATCATTTACCGCCTAACCGGCGTCGCCCGGTCGGCCATCCGCCGGAATAAAAACCGCGACAACACAGCGTCGAGGTAATCGCTCGTACGGATCAGGGTGTAATCCACTCCCATCCGCGTGCACCCGCGGCGGACTTCCGTGAGGTACGCTTCCAGTTCCTCCAGGTAGCCGTCGCGGAGGGCCTTCGGGTCGCAGACCAGGTGCGGCTGCTCTTCCAGCCCTTCGAATTTCGTGGTGCCGCCGAAGGGGAATGTCAGTTCGTCGTCGTCCAGAACGTGGAAGACGACGACGTCGTGCCGCTTGTGGCGGAGCATTTCGAGGCCCTTGAACAACGGGCCGCGGTCGGTGAGCAAATCCGAAAAGAGGATGACGACGCCGCGGGACCCGGTCGACTCGGCCACCTTGCGCAGCACCTTCTGCACGTCCGTCTGCTGGCCCGGCCGGCTCGCGTCGAGGGCGCGGGCGATGGCGTCGACGTGCATCTGGCTCGACCGCGGCGGTACCACCTGGCGGACGTCGAACCCGTACGTGAACAGCCCGGCCGAGTCCTGTTGTTTCGTGATGAGGTACGCCAAACACGCAGCCGCGGTGCAGGCATACTCGTACTTCGTCATCGGCCCCCGGCCGTAGGCCATCGACTCGCTCGTGTCCACCACCAGCGTCGCCCGCAGGTTCGTTTCCGCCTCGAACTGCTTGATGTAATACCGGTCCGTTTTCGACCAGACCTTCCAGTCCAGGTGGCGGATGTCGTCGCCCGAGACGTACTCGCGGTGCTGGACGAATTCCACCGATTGCCCGAAGAACGGGCTCTTGTGCATCCCGGAGATGTACCCTTCCACCACCTGCTTGGCCCGGAGGTCGAGCCGGCCGATGCGGGCAATGGTGGCGGGGTCGAGGAACCGTTTCGGGTCGTCGGACGTGCGCAAAACAACCTCCGTCGTTAGCCCGATCTTGTTAGCCCGACGCGCGAGCGAGGGATTCAGTCCGGAGACTCGCGCGTCGGGCTAACGCGGAACGGAATAACGTCATTTCCCTACGCCTGCGTGAGGACCTTCTTGAACCCCTTGTCGGCGTCGATCGCCCCCTGATGGGTAGCGGTGATTTCGATCAGTTTGTCGATGACCGTTTCCGAAGTGATGCCTTCGGACGCGGCGGTGAAATTCGTCAGGATGCGGTGCCGGAGGACCGGTTTGGCCAGGGCCTTGATATCTTCGGTGGTCGCCTGCGTCCGGCCGTACAAAAGCGTCCGGGCCTTCGCCCCGAGCACCAGATTCTGCACCGCCCGCGGCCCGGCGCCCCACGACAGCCATTCCCGGACGAACTTCGGCGTCCCCGCTTCCCCGATCCGGGTCGCCCGGACCAGGTTCAGGCAATAGCGGATCACCTCGTCCGTCACGGGAACTTTGCGGACGAGGTTCTGGACCGCGAGGATTTCCTCGCCACCGAGGACCGGGGCGATTTCTTCGACCGTCGTGCCGGTGGTCCGTTTGGCGATTTCGAATTCCTCGTCGTAGTTCGGGTAGTTGACGAACACTTTGAACATGAACCGGTCCTGTTGTGCTTCGGGCAGCGGGTAGGTGCCTTCCTGTTCGATCGGGTTCTGGGTGGCGAGGACGAAGAACGGGTTGCCGAGTTTGTGCCGGACCCTCCCGACGGTGACCTGTCGCTCCTGCATCGCTTCGAGCAGAGCCGCCTGCGTCTTCGGCGGTGTGCGGTTGATTTCGTCCGCGAGGATGACGTTGGCGAAGAGCGGTCCCGGAAGGAACCGGAACTCCCGGGCGCCAGTACTCCGGTTTTCCTCGATGATTTCCGTCCCGGTAATGTCGGACGGCATCAGGTCGGGGGTGAACTGGATGCGGCTGAAGTCGAGCGAGAGGCACTTGGCCAAAGTGGAAATCATCAGTGTTTTAGCCAGGCCGGGCACCCCTTCCAGGATGCAGTGGCCCCGGCTGAACATCGCGATGAGCAGTTGCTCGATCACTTCGTCCTGCCCGACGATCACGCGGGTGAGTTGGGCTTTGATGTCGTCGAATGCGGATTTCACCTTCTTCACCGACGTCAGGTCCGCGTCCGTAATCGTGCCGCCAATCGGGGTGCTACTCATGCAAGTCTCGCGAAGTAGGGGTTAGACTAAGAGTTTCACGTTTCAGAGTTTCACGTTTCAAAGTTTCATGTTTCGAGGTGCCGTGACATCTTGAAACTTGAAACTCTGGTACATGAAACCATGGTTTAGCGGTGGTAAATCGGCAGGATGCCTTTTTCCAGTTGGAGGATGGTGAGGGCGACGGAGGTGGCCATGACGGGGCCGATGTACCCACCGTTCCAACTCCCGTCGGACGCCTGATTGTTTTTCAGGTACTCGAACATGGTTTCGCGGAAGGCGGACCAGAGCAGGGCGTCTTTTTTGGGTTCGTGGGGGAACATTTCCATGTAGCGGTCGTCGCCGAGGACGAAGACGGCCTGGGAGAAGTAGTAGTTCTGGTATTCGTCGTGGGCGAGCCGGCCGCGGCCGAACGGGATCCGGGCCTTGCAGAACTTGATCCATTTCTTGGCGTATTCGTCGTTGTACTGCCCGGCACTGAACGAACTGGCCACGGCGGCGGCGGTGAGCGGTTCCCGCTCCCCGCCGATCGCGGCCCGGCCCTGCCCGAGGCTGTAGATGATGCCGCCCGCGTCGGTCGTGCAGTCGTGCAGGTACTTCACCGCATTGTCGATAATCGATTTCGGCACCTTGATCCCGGCATTCTTCGCCGCCCGTACCGACTGCAACTGCGTGACCGTCACCGACCCCTCGTCGAAGTTATTGCCTTCCATCGCGGAGACGTACCCCCACCCGCCGCGGTTGGTCTGGGCTTTGCCGCAGAAATCGACGGCCCGGGTCAGGATCCCTTCGAGTTTCTTGCGGCGGTCCTTGTCGTCTTCTTCGCCGTAGGTGCTGGCGAGGAACAACAGGCCGAACCCGTGGCCGTACATGTAGCGGGAGGCTTCGGTCGGGTTGTTCGGGTTGCCGATCATGCCGTTCGGCTGGGCCCGCGACATGAGCCAGTTGGTGCACTTGACGAGGTTGTCGGAGTATTTGCCTTCGCGGAGGGTGCTCCCTTCCATGAGCATGGCCATGCCGCCGAGGGCGGTCATCGTCGTCGGGTATTGGCCGCCCTGGGCTTCCCAGTGGCCGTCGGACGCCTGATTCCGTTTCAACCATTCGAGGCCCTTGTTCACCATCGCATCGACGTCGGCCTTTTTGAATTTCGAATTCGTGACCGGGTCGTCCGCCCGGCCGGCGGCGGCGAGCCCGGCGGCCGCCATCGCGGCGACGAGCAGTTTACGCGGCGTCATGGCTTCCCCTTTCCTTGCGAGACCGAACGACCAACCAATCCGACGAGGCGGCCCGACAATTCTCACACCCGATCGGTCTATTTCTTCATTTTCGGCGGCACCGGTTCCGACGGCTGGGCGTGCCGGACCGGCTCGGTCGCCCCGTCGTCCGGGGTGATGATCAGCCGGCTGTTATAGCGAATCAATTCCGTCGTCCCGGTCTTCGGGTCGGTGACCATGGCCTGGAACGGGCCATTCCGGTCGAGGTCCTGCACGAACCGGAGCTTGCCGTTCTTCTTGTCGACGACGGCCACGCGGTAGGACTGGATGTTGTTGTCTTCCTGGACATAGTTGGCGGCCACGATCACCGGCAATTCGTCGAACCGGTCGAGCACGATCGAGAGGTTGTCGAGTTGGCGGTCGAGGAACCAGAGCCGCTTACCCGTCGTTTTTTCGAAGCAATAAACCGCCCCGGGCACCTGCAACCACCGGATCGGGTTGTAGCCGTAGTAGTAGTTGATCCGGTTGGTCGAGGGTCGATTGTTGTTCAGCACCAGGTAGTACCGTTCCCCGTCGGCCAGAAGGTCGGCGGATTGAAGGCCCTTCACGTGTTCGGCGACCTGGGCCGGGTCCGTTCTGCCGGCGAACACCACTTTGCCGGTCAGGGCGTCGATGACGTCGAACCGGCCGTCGGGACGGACCTCTCCGGTCAGGGTCTCGTCGTGCGTTCGGAGCAATACGCTGCCGGCTTCGTAGGACTTCGTCCAGACGTTTTTGCCCGTCAGGGGGTCGTAAAGGCGGAGCACCTTGGCGGTCGCGGCGGGGGCGGGTTGAGTACCGCGACGCCCGATCCGGCCGACGGAGTTCGCGGGCCGGATGGTCGTCGGCTTCTTGTCCGCCGCCTTCTCGCCAGGTTTGTTCGCCGACTCGTGAATCAAAGCCAGTCGCCCGTACATCCTCACCCGGTCCGGTCCGGCCAGAAGGTCGCCGAACGCCGGCACGTTCGGCACCGGGGCGCCGTCCACCGCCCGCAGCACGCGGGAGGTGCGCTTGCCGCTTTCGTTGGTCTCGATCAGATAGATGTACTTGGCGTCGCCGAACACCTGGGCCCGCGACGAGACGTCGGACTTGACCCAGAGCTTGCTGCCGCTGGCCGGGTCGAGCGCGACCAGACCGTCGCGGGTCAGGAGGCTGACGTACCCGGGTTGAAGCACGGCACTGCAGCCCAGCCGGAGCCGCCACCCGTCTTCGTACGTGATGGTCATCTCCCCGTTCGCGCTCACTTCGGTCTGCGGCTGGTTGGTCTGGCTCGGCACCGCGGACCCGAGCAGGTTGTACCGCCAGAGTTCCTTCTTTTCGGCCAGGTCGAAACAGTACGCGACGTGGCCGAGGCTGAGCAGCAACAGGTGCCCGTTCGCCTGGGCGATTTTCAAGTCGCCCCAGTTCATGCCGTACGGGTTCGA
>DASXPC010000140.1:0-2019 GCA_036493815.1 Fimbriiglobus sp.
GCTGCGGGTTCAACCAACTGCAATCCGCGCGGATTCGGGAGATTACCGATGGTACGTCGAACTCGATCATGATCGTGACGGCGGCCGAGGCCGTGCCGTGGTCGAAGCCGGACGACCTGCCGTTCGACCCGAAGGCCGACGTGAAGAAACTCCTTCTCTTCCAGAAAGGGGTCACCCAGGTCGCATTTTTCGACGGCTCCGTCCGCGCCTTGTCGGAAAAGATCTCGGCCGCGACCCTGAAAGCCTTGATCACCATCAACGGCGGCGAAGTGGTGAACCCGAACGACTACTAGTGTCGGGGATGGACACCGATTTTCCTGGGACCGGTCCCTGCACGGTTGCCGGTTCAGCACACCTTTTTCCGGAGGATAATCATGTTTCGGCGACTCACCGCTCTACTCGCCTCGGCCGCAATGGCGGCCTCGGCCGTGCGGGCGGCGGACCCGCTGCCGGCCGACCTCGCCCTTGTCCCAGCCGACGCGATCGGGTTCGTCCACATCCGCGCTAAAGACCTTTGGGCCAGCGACCTGATGTCCGGGTTGCGGAGGGTTGTGGAAAAGGCCGGCCCGAAAGCCATTGCCGCATTCGATTCTCAATTTTACCCGGCCCCGTCCAGCATCGACCGCATAACGGCCATTCTGTTGCCCCAGACGGAGGGGAGGGGCGGACCGCCAGTTGGGGTTGTTGTCGCGGTACGATTCTCTTCGCCGATCGACTTTGCCAAGCTTAAAAGCATGTACTTCGATGGCCCGAGCAAGATGGAAGGTGGGAAGGAATTGTTTTCCAACAAGACCGGAATAGTTGTCGGCTTTGCCGCGGATGACCGCACCGTGGTCATCAGCGACCGAAAAGGAATCGAAGAGTTCGTCCTTCGTCCCGCGGGGAAGGGGGATAAACTCGCTCCCGCCCTCGCCACGGCGGCCTCGGGCAAGTATTTCCTTCAGGTCGCCGTCAGTATCCGGTCGATTCCGGGAATCGAGCAACAACTGAAAGGCACTCCGCCGGTCGTGGCTCCACTCATTGCGGCCGATTTGGCCACGCTTACCGTGGGGATGGAAGTCGGTGCGCCGAAAGTCTCCCTCGCCATGGTTTACCCAGGCGAATCCGAAGCGAAGGACGCCGAGACGGCGATGAAGTCCCTCTGCCTGCAGGGCAAAATGGAACTGAAAAAGGGCAAGGCCGAGATGGAATCCGTCCTGTATCGGAAGCTGAAGGACGGTCAAACGCACCGACCGCTAACGGACCTGCCCGAAGCGGGGGCGGCCCTGGTCGGACTCGGGGCGTTCGCCCAACTCGAGGATATGCTCGACAACCCGCCCGTAACGCGGACTGGGAACCGGCTGGGTGCGGAGTTTGTGATTCCGAAGGAAATGACCGCGTTCGCCGGGGCGTACTCGGCCGTCGGGATCGGCCTGCTCCTGCCGGCGGTGCAGAAAGTTCGCGAGGCCGCCGCCCGGATGAGCGGGGCCAACAACCTGAAGCAGATCGCCCTGGCGATGCACAACATGCACGATACTTATGGTGCATTCCCCTCGGCCGCACCCCGGTTCAGCCCGAACGCTCCCGCCGATCCCAAGAAGCGACTTTCGTGGCGTGTCCACCTCCTGCCGTACATGGAACAGAACCAGCTTTACCAGCAATTCAAACTCGACGAACCGTGGGACAGCCCGGCGAACAAGAAGGCCGCCGAGCACATGCCGAAGTTCTACGCGGACCCGCGGGCCGACGCCCCGCCCGGAATGACGTATTACAAGGTGTTCACGGGGAAGGATGCGATGTTTGATCTCACCGATAAAGGCCGCAAGATTGACTCGATCACCGACGGCACGTCCAACACGATCATGGTCGTGGCCGGGGGCGATCCGGTCCCGTGGACCAAGCCCGAGGACATTGAATTCGATCCGACCAAAAATCTGCCCGACTTGGGCAAGGCGTTCGGCGGCGGGATCAACGTGGCGATGGCCGACGGTTCGGTTCGATTCCTTCAATTGGCCGGGATCAAGCCCGAAACGTTGAAGG
>DASXPC010000141.1:0-22643 GCA_036493815.1 Fimbriiglobus sp.
GAATTGGTATACTTGAGCGTGAATCTAGTCTGGCGAAAATTAGGCGATCAACTGGCCGCGATGCGTTTCCGCGGTCATATGCCTCTTGGCTATTCAACGAGTGGATTTGGCGGGCGGCGTTCGTGTCATGATCAGAAATGGGGCTATCGATGAGCATCGACATCGTTTGGCTCCGTACGCAATTCACAGACATCAATAACCTCGCCGTCCTCGAACAGGGCGGACAGAAGACCGTTTACTCGGGGACACACTCTAGCGACGGCCAGGTCGTGCTCAAAGTCTTTCACCCAAACGCCAGTCCCGACCGCGCGAACCGAGAGGTGCAGGCGGAACACAGTATCAACTGCCCGCGCATTCCGCCGGTGTTCCAGATTGGCACGCTCAGTACTTCTGCCGGTTCCATGATATGGGTCCGTGAGAAGTTCATCACGGGCCGCGACCTTCGGCGGAAGCTCAGCGGAACGAGCGGTCTGCCCCCGAAGGAAACTCTGGGGATCGCCCTGCACATCCTCGAAGCGTTGGCCGCTGCCGAGCAGGCCCGAATCGTTCACCGCGACGTGAAGCCAGCGAACATCATGTGCGGTACAGACGGGAACAATTGGCTGCTGGATTTCGGCTTCGCCCGTCACCTCGACATGGTATCGTTGACTGCGACCGGCGGCTTCGGGATGGGGACTGCTGGCTACTGCCCGGTAGAGCAGTTCCGCAACCTGAAGAACGACATCGACGCCCGTACCGATCTATTCGGGCTCGGTATCACTCTTTTCGAGTGTGTGGAGGGGTACAATCCTTTAATTCGCGGTGCGCGGGACCAAGGCGAAGTGCTCAACCGCACCGAGTCAATGCCGGTCGTCCCGATTTCGAAGTCGGTCGATGCCAACGGACAATTCAAAGACTTGGTGTTGGCGATGACTCGCACGCACCGAGACCAGAGGATCGATTCCGCAGCCGAAGCGCTGAAGTGGGCACAGGAGATTTGCGCCAAGGAGGGGGTTACGTAGATGCAAGTTTATCTGCATCTCGGCATGCAAATGTTCCGAAGCAGATTCGTCAAGGCAATCGCGATTCGAGGGATTTCGATGGAGCTATACCTCCAGTTCGGGTACGGAATGATGGAGCACTGCCGATCGCTCATCCGCGATTGGGAGGGCGGCTCTGTCATTCTCAGCCCACGTGACCTCAACTCAAAACAGCTACAGTCGCTCCCGTCTGAAATCTGCGACGCCGGTGGCAGTGTACTTCTCGATCCTCAGTTCTATTTGCCGTATGCGGACCACGAGCGGCTCGTATCCCACGACTACTGGCCCAATGAGTACGAAAGCGGAGGCTTCTGGACCGGCCACGAAGTGGGGAGCCTTCTCAAGAAGTTGCAGAAACTGAACGGCGAGCTTGGATGTTCGCACCTGATCCTTCCCGGCGTACACGCCGCCGCTGTTGACGATGATTGGCTGATGAGGCAGCAGACCATAATTGATGAGGCGGTTCGACTAGGGATCGAAGAACCCACGATGATCGTCACCGTGGCCCTGAGTGCAGATGCGGTTAAGAACATTCAGCAGATCCACACACTCCTTGAGGCCGCCCGCACGTGGTCCGTAGGGAGCGTTTACCTCGTTTGCGAACACCCCAAAGATTATCTCGTGGACGACCCGATTTGGGTCAGCAACACGATCGAGGTTTGCGCGGGTTTCCGGCTTCAGGGCAAGCGAGTCATTCTCGGTTACTGTAACCATCAGATGTTGATCGCGGCGTCGGCGTCGGCCAACGCCATCGCCTCCGGCACGTGGATGAACGTCCGCTCGTTCCCACCGGCGAAGTTTCGGACTCAGTACGAAGAGGACATCAAAAAGCGGACGACGTGGTATTACTGCCCGCAAGCGTTGTCGGAGTTCAAAATCCCGTTCTTGGATGTTGCCCTCCAACAGGGAGTATTAAATCGGATGGTCCCGGACCCCTCTTTGGGCAGCAGTCACGCGGACATCCTGTTCCAGGGGCCTCAGCCTTCGACAGTTGACTTTACCGAGAAGGCCGCATTCCGACACTACCTGCAGTGTCTGAGAATCCAGGTGAGCCGCGCACGGCACTCGACTTTCGACGACACTGTCGCGGAACACGAGCGTCAACTTGCAGTAGCGAACGACCTGTTGACTGACCTCCACTCGCGTGGCGTTTCCGGCGGGAACCGGGATTTCAAGGAGTGTATCGAGGCGAACACGGCGGCAATCAGAGTACTTCAGACGAACCGTTCCCCTATGCTCCGTAGAAAGTGGGCGGAGTTGGCCTAGAGATCGAACCCTAGGCATGCGGCGGATGGACGAGTCAAGTTTTTCGGATTTCATCTTTACCGACGCCACGACGGTAACTCATGACCGCCGAACCCGCGACGCCCACCGGAGAGTCGCGGGATCGAATCGCCTGTCCACGTTCCGCTCGCGGCGGACCGTCCGGCCGCAACTTGTCCTTCTTCTCCTTCTCCCGCTTGCCCTCGATGTCGAACTCCTGCTTCTGGCCGCCGAAGTCGGACGCGGCCTTCCCTTTGCACTTGTCCCCGTCGATCGTCAGGGTTTAGTCGATGGGGATGGTCATGTCCATGAACTTTCGCACGGCGGAGTAGGTCAGCTTCCCGTCCTTGAATTTCGCGTCCTTGATCTTCTCGTCCTTCTGGTCCGGGCAACTCATCGTGCCGACGAGTTTGTCCCCGTCCTTCTTGATCGTCAGGGTGACCGTTCGCTTCCCGCCGATGACGTACTCGCACTGCCAGGTCCCGACCGGGTCCGCCTTGGCTTTGTCGTCCCGCGCGCCCGCGAGGCCGCAGAGCCCGAGTACCACTGCCGCCGACAGGATCGTCTTCATGTGAGTATCCGAGGTGTGCGGACGGAAGCCGTTCGGCACGAACGCCACCGGCCGTTGACTGTTTATTGACAGTGGCCACAAGTATCGACTTCGTCCGCTCGACGGTAAATGGAATGCGGTGGTCCGTTCCTGAAACCCATATGGCATTCAAGGGCATGGCGGTATAACTTCGTTAGGGAATGACCACTGCGCTCTTGCGCCCTTGGATTTTCCCTGGGTATTTCGAGGATTTCGGGGGGTCCGGGACCGCAAGGCCGCAAGAGCGCAGCCGGGAAATTCGGAATTAATCTTCACCGCCGCCGCCACCATACGAACAGAAACAGCCCCGCGGCCGGGGCGAGGAACCAGGGGTACCGCTCCTTCAGTTGCGGCAACTGGTCGTCGGTCAGTTCGCGGTTCGGGTTCGGTTCGATGACGGTGCGGAAGAACTCGCCGAGTTTGGGCTCCGTTCGCCGGGCGGGCAGGTATTCCCCTTTGCCCTCGGACGCGATGGCCCGCAACACGTCTTCCCGCAGCCGGGTCTTGACGACGACCTCGACGCCGGGCCGGGTTTCCACTTTAAGCAAGTCGCCGTCCACGAGGATCGTGGTATCGCGGGTCGGGTCGCCGATGCCGACGGTGTGGACGGGGATGTTGGCTTTGCGGGCGGCGGAGACGCCGAGAGACCATTCGCGGTCGTTTGCCGGGTCGTCGCCGTCGGAGACGAGTACGATGTCCTGGAAGCCGGTAAATCGCGGGTCGTGCACGGCCACGGCCGCTACGATTGCGGCGCCGATGCGGGTTCCCGAAACGGCGGCATCGTCCGCGGGTCGGACATCGGGCGGCGGGTGTCGGCCGTCGAGAGCGGCGATGCGTTGGGCGGCGTAGGCCGGGTCGGTTGTGAGCGGGACGAGGACGAGCGGCCGGGCGGCGAAAACCACGACGCCGACACGGTGCCCGTTCGACCGGGTGGCGTCGATGAGGTTGAGGGCCGCGGCCTGGGCGAGCTGCCAGCGGGTCCGGCCGTCGGCGGTATCGTCCGCCCACATGCTCCGGCTCATGTCGAGTACGATCACCACGTCCCGGCCGACGGAAACGCCTTCCGGAGCGCCCCGGCCCCAGCACGGCCCGGCCAGACCAATAACGAGCAGCACCCAGGCGAGGCCGCGGACGAGGCGGGCGAAAATGCCGCCGGGCCGCGGGCCGACGGCAAGGCGGGCGACGGCCGCCGGTCGGCCGAGGGCGGATGCCCCCGCCCGCGCCCGTCGACCCGCACCCCAGGCGATCAGTCCGATAAGGAGGGGGGCGAAGCCCAGCCACAGCCATTCCGGCCGGGCAAACCGGGCGGCGGTCAGGAACTGGGTCAAATCCGTCCACGCGGCCGAAAGGCCGGGGGGAACTACGGCCATGGAATAATCCGTACAATCCGCCGCCACTTCCCGAATTGCCGACCGGTTTCTCGATTCGTCCGGAAGAATTCTCCGAAACCGGCTTCACGGGAAGGGTCGAATAGATTATTTATTTTGACAATCTCTTCGCATTGTATCGCAAGACTCGCGAGGCCGGTTATGCCAATGTCCCGCGTCCGGACGGTTGCCGTTGCCGTGTTGCTGCTCTCGGCGGCACTCCCGGTCTGCGCTCAGGCCCCTCCAGCCCCGATCATCGCGAAGAATTTTGAAGCCATCGATTCCAGCACGACGGCGAGTATCGGCGGGGGGCTCTTCGAGCCGCCCGACACGAACGGGGCCGTGGGATTGCAGAATTACGTTCAGTTCAACAACGGCGCGTTCGTCGTCTTCCGGAAGGACGGATCGCTGGTCAAGCAGGTGAATGTCGGCTCATTTTTCACCAGCGCCGGGGTATCCATATCCTCGGCGAACCTGAGCGACCCCCGTCTCCTTTACGACAGCGTGAACCAGCGCTGGATCGCGGTCATGATCAGCACCAACGAAACGGTCAACAATCGTATCATCATCTCCCGGTCGGATACCAGTGACCCGGCCGGCACGTGGAAGGCGGTCAGTGTCACGGCGAATTCGATCACCGAAACCTCCGGGTCCGACCCGAATCGGTTCGCCGACTACCCGACGCTGGGAATGACGAACGACAACATCGCGATCGGCACGATCAACTTCACGCCGTCCGGCACGGTCTCGCTATACAGCATTCCGAAAGCCGATTTGTATCAGACGTCGCCGACGACGGCGAATCTGTCGTCGTTCGACCGTAATGCCTCGTCCGGATCGGGGCCCGGCTTTTTGATCAGCCCGACCGTGGATTATTCGGCCACGTCGGGCGGGACCATGCCCGTTCTCGGCACGCTGATCAGCGGCGGATCGAACATCCGGCGGACGACCGTCTCCGGCGTCGGGGCCGCGGGGGCCACGTATACCGGCACCTCCGGTTCCCCGTCCGTGCAAATCACCGTCAACGCCTACAGCACGCCGCCGAACGCCCAGCAACCCGGGTCCGGAAACACCATCGACACGATCGACAACCGCATCGGTTCGTCCAGCATCCACGAGGGGAATCTGATCTACTCCGTGTTCGAAACGGGCTTCAACGGCCGGTCCGCCGTTCGATTCACCGTGTTGAACGAGACGAACAACGGGGTCGTGTTCCAAACCACTCTTTCGGAATCGGGCGCGGACTACTTCCACCCGTCGGTCGCGGTCAACGCCATCGGGGACGTGGTGATCGGGTTCGGCATCACCCGGACCGGTGCGAATTCGCTCTTCCCCGGCGGGGCGGTCATCACCGGCAGCTCGCCCGACCTGGCGACCTGGAACTTCAACACGGCGACCGTCCTCGTCGCCGGTTCGCAGTCTTACGCGGGCGGCCGGTGGGGCGACTACAGTGCCACGACGCCCGACCAGGCCGACCCGGGGATATTCTGGACCACCCAGGAATTCTCGAAAAATGACGGGCAGGTAGACTGGTCGACCCAGGCCGCCGAAATCATTCTGCCCAAGACAGGTGAAGAGCGGTGGAAGACCACTTCGTCCGGAATGTATGACTCGGGTTCGAACTGGTTTAGCGGCACCGCCCCGACGGCCACGGACCACGTGATCGTCAGCCGGCAGAGTTCGGGCAACTATACCCTGACCATGCCGACCGGAGACACCACCGCCGACCGCCTCAGCGTCCGACAGGGCCAGGTCACGGTCTCGATTCCCGGCGGGAGTTCCTATTCGCTGACGAACCCCGACCCGGCCAAGCCGGGCCTCTCCGTCGTCGAATTCGCAGGCGTCGGATCGCTCACCGTGTCCGGCGGCGGGACGATGAACACGCAAAACGCGATGGTCGCCGGGCAGATCGGCGGAACGGGAACGCTGACGATTTCCGGCACGGGAACGATCTGGAACAACGTCGCCAACGTCTCCGTCGGCGGCACCGCAACCGCATCCGGCGGGCAGGGAACCCTCAACGTCATTGGCGGGGCGACCGCCAACGTGGGCGGTACCCTCAACCTCTGGCGGACCGATTCCGCCGTAAACATTTCGGACGGTTCGACCCTGGCGGTCGCCGCTCTGACCAACCAGGCGGCCACAGCCCCGACGGTAACGATCGGTGCGTCCTCGAACCTGAACATTACTTCGGGTGGGGGCACCACGTTTTCCGGCGTAATCGCGGGCAGCGGCAACATCATCAAGGATGGCGGCGGAACTTTTACGCTGACCGGCGCCAACACTTACTCCGGCAATACCACCGTCAACGCAGGCACCCTCGTCCTGGCCGGGTCGGGCTCGCTGGCGAACAGTGCGATCGTTCACGTCGGCACTGGGGCCACGCTCGACGTTTCCGGAATCACGGGGGGAGCCAGTTTCGACGGGTCCCGGTTCCAACTCGCGGCGAATCAAACCCTGCGCGGCGGGGGCGCGGTGCAGGGTGCCGTAACCGTCGGCGTGTCCAGTACCATTGCCCCGGGCACGCCGGCTGCCCCCGGAGCCCTCGTTGTCAACGGTGACCTGGTGATGCTTCCGACGAGCACGTTCGTGGCCAAGCTGAACGGCCCGACGCCAGGGACGGGGCACGACCAGCTTCAAGTCAACGGGGGTGCGACGCTCATCTTCCCCGAATTGAATGTGAACCTCGGCGGGAGTTACCTTCCGGCCGGAACCGACAAACTGTTCATTCTGGTTGTCAGCGGGTCCGACCCCATCATCGGCCAGTTCAATAACGTGCCCGAAGGGGCTGTGATCGGCGTCGGGGGACAGTTCAGCGCCAAGGTAAGTTATCTCGGCGATTCCGCGACCGACTCCCTGACGGGCGGAAACGACGTGGTGCTCTACAACTTCATCTCGGTTCCGGAACCCGGCACCGTTCTGGGCCTGTCGGCGTTCGGCATTTTCGCCGTCCGGGTGATCCGCAGACGCCGGTCGTAATCCGCTGGAGCAAATGCCGCGGATTAAATGTCGGGCGTCAGGCTGGTCTCGCGCAACTTTCCCCCGCGGACGAAGTAGATTTTCAGCGGCAGGAACGTGGCGTAATCTTTGTGGTTCAAGACGTGGAGGACGTGTTCCGGGGAGAGGGATTCCCAGAGGTGGACGCCGATCAGGACGTCGCCTTTGGCCAGGCCGGCGGCGGCGGCCGGGCTTCCGGGCGTCACGTCGTCGATGTACAAGCCGCCCCGGAGTTCCGGGTTGACGGCGGAAACCGCCGCCTTCGAAACGGCCGTCACTTTAATCCCGAACCGCCGTTGCACCGTCTCCGCGGCCGTGCCCGGCGTCGAAACCGGCGATTGCAACGCTAGCGTCACCGTAATCCGTTCGGCCGTACCCCGCGTGAGCTTCACCGTCACCTTCGTGCCCGCACCCTTTTCGACGAACCCCCGTTCGACGTCCAACGACGTTTTGCACGGGATTTCTCCGACCTGATCGATCCGATCGCCCGGTTTGACGCCCGCCGCGGCCGCGGAAGAATTCGGTTCCACCGCCGAAACCACGGCCCAACGCTTCAGCACCGAATCCGTCTTGTCGCGGACGAAGTGGTCCTGGACGACCATTCCGTGCCGGAGGCCACTTTGTTTTCGCCCGGACAGGAGTTCCGCCGCCCGCCCGATCATCGTGTCCACCGGAATGGCGAACGCGATGTTTTGCGAGTTCGCCCGAATGGCCACGTTCACGCCGACCAGCTCGCCGAACTTGTTGAAGAGAGGACCGCCGGAGTTGCCCGGGTTGATCGGCGTCTGGGTCTGGATCAGGGCCTTGTAAGCCACGTCTTTGTTGAGGGTGACGTCGCGGTTCTTCGCCGAAATGAAACCGAGCGTCACCGTGTGCTCGTACCCGTAGGCGTTGCCGATGGCGAGAACTTCTTCCGCCAGGAAAAGGTCCGAAGCCGTGCCCAGCGGAACGGTGGGCAACGGCCTGGGAGCGTCGAATTTGATCAGGGCCAAGTCGGCGTCCTTATCGACCGCGAGGATCTTCGCCGGAACGGTCGAGCCGTCCGAAAGGCTGACGCGAAGGGATTGCACGCCGTCCACGACGTGGTGGTTGGTGACGGCATACCCGCGGGGATCGAGCACGATTCCCGTACCCATACCGTTCACCGTTTGCGGCTGCATCCCCCCGAACGTCCGGAACGGGTCGTCGGCCGCGCCGGCCATCGTTCGCTTGCTGTGAATATCCACCACCGCCTGCTGGACCTTCTCCACCACGTTCACCATCGCGTCCCGCCGGGACGGCAGGGCAGCGGAGGCCACGCGGGGGCTCGGGTCGATCGCCCGAACCCCCGGGACGAACGCGAATCCGAACAGAGAGACGAAGAGAAAAGTGCGGGGCATGGCAGGCAAGCTCTTGAGTTCCCCACGACGCGACCTCCTTCAGTTCGGACGCGCCGCAACCCGTGCGTAACGTCGGTCGAGCGGGAACCGCCCGCCGCGGTCGGGAGTGGGCACAATCGTGACGGGGGGGGCGGACGGGGCTGTCGTGCGGCGAAGGCCGGCGGCGCGAAATGGTCGGGGGGTGACGGACGTGCGGTGCTGGCCGGGAATTCGATCCGAACTAGGTTGAAAAAACACTCAAGGAGCGACCGCATGGCACGGACCCCGCGGATGGCCCAGATCGAGGCCTTGCTGGCCGACGATCCGAACGACGCGTTTTTGCGGTACGGCCTGGCGATGGAATACGTTTCCGCCGGCGACGACGAGACCGCCGCCCGGCTCCTCCACGACCTGATCGCGGCGAACGGAACCTACGTGCCCGCGTTTCTGATGGCGGGGCAGACCCTGAACCGCCTCGGCCGCGCGACCGAAGCCTGCGGAGTGCTGAAACGGGGGATCGAGGCCGCCCGCCGGGCGGGCGACCACCACGCACTGGGCGAGATGGAAGGGTTGCTCACGAGCATCGAATGAAAAGCCGCGAATCGAAACATGCTTTTCTAAACCACCGCCGGCTCGATCACCCGCATCGTCTTCCATTTCCCGTGACGGAACCGAAGGGCGAAACAGATCGACATGGCCACGATGTGGGTCGTGGCGAACCCCCAGGCCCAGTAGACGCTGCCCCCGTTGGTCACCACGAAGTACGTCGGGAGGACCATGATCGGCCAGGCGAGCGCGAACGTACAGAGGGTCACGAACCGCGTATCGCCGGCCCCCCGGAGGGCGAACGCGAACGTGAGGCTCAGGGCGTCGGCGACGGAATAGATCGCGACGCAGATCAACAATTTCGGGACGATGGCCGCGATCGCGGCGTAGTGCTCGGCATTTTCCCGGTTCTCGAAGATCCGCACAAGGATGCCGGGAATGAGCAGGTAGGCCGCGGCCACCACGCACATGTAGCCGAAGATCCACCGGAGCCCGGTGTAGGTCGTGCGCTCGGCCAGGTCGGCCCGGTCGGCCCCGAGCCGCTGGCCGACGAGGATGCAGACCGCCTGCCCCATACCCATCATGGGCAGAAACGCCACCATGTTGAGCCGGATAGTGAGTGTGGACGCCCCGAGTGCGGCTTCCCCGATCCGGCCGACGATCTGAATGAACAGGTTGAACACCAGCACGTCGAGAAACATTTGCATCCCGGCCGGGCCGCCGAATCGCATCAGGCGAACGAACAACTCCCGTTCGGGCCGCCATCCCCGTAGCGTGGCGAATTCGACGCGAAACCTTTTCCGCAACAGAAGGGCGAGAGCGACCAGGGCCGAAACCCAGGACCCTGCCACCGTCGCCCACCCCGCTCCCTTGATGCCCAATTCCGGAAATCCCCATCGTCCGAAGATCAGCACGAGGGCGAAAGCGATGTTGACGGCCGTCCCGGCAGCTTCGACGCCGAAAACCGTCCAAGTGTGGCCCCGGCCGGAGAAGAACCCGTTTATTGCGGCCATGACGAGCATGGGCAGCGCGGCGAAACACATGGCTTGCAGGTATTGGACTTCGAGGACCTGGTCCGCGAGCGGGTGCCTTCCGAGGCCGATCAGGAACGGGGCGGCGGGCACCGCGAGGAGGAAGAGCAGCCCGGAGGCGACGGCGAAGTGGACGCCCTGCCACACGGCCGGCCCGACCCGATGCGGCCGGTTCGCCCCGGTGTATTGGGCCACGAACGTCGAGGTATATCCCGCGGTAACTTGAAGCAGGGCGAAGAACTGCCAGTACCACATCACCGCCGGAAGCGACGCGGCCATCTCGCGTGGATTGTGCCAGGACAGGAGGATCGTGTCGACGAAGACCTGCACCGTCATGAAGCTCTGGCTGACGATCAGGGGCAACGCCAGCTTCAATAACTCGCGGGATCCGCCGGCCCATGGGTGGATCGGATCTCTACGCTGCGGGACTTCTCCGGCCTGCGACAACGTGCCGGCCACGCTTGCTTCGATGACTGTATCCGCCATACCCTTCTCCCCCATCTGGCCCGGCAAGGTATGGTATGGGACCGATGGCCCGTACGGACACGGTCGGGGTTCGGGAGGTTCGGGTCAAATTATCTGGAGACCAACGCAAGAATCAGGATGCCCAGAACGATCCGATACACTACGAATGCGTAAGTCGAATATCTCTTGAGGAACCCGAGCAACCAAGCGATGGCGAAGTAGCCGACGACGGCGGAGACGACGGTTCCAACGACGAGATTCGTCACGTCGTCCCCGGATGCAAAGAGGCTCGGCGGTTCGGCGAGGTCCGGGTGGCGGTATTGTTTGTACTCGTCGTAAAGTTCCTTCAAGCCGGCCCCGAGCACGATGGGCAGCGACAGCAGGAACGAGAACCGGGCCGCGGCCGGGCGGGACAACCCGGCGAACAGCCCGGCCGTGATCGTCGTCCCCGACCGCGACCCCCCGGGCATCAGCGCCAGGCATTGGAAGCACCCGATGAATAGGGCGTCCTTCCATCCGATGTCGGATTCCTGCTTCTCCCGCAATCCCCTGCGACTTCGACGGTCCTTCCAATACTCCGCCAGCGCCATCACGACGCCAAAGATGATGCCGATCTTCGCGACGGATCGCACGTTGAAGAATTCCTGCTTCAACCAGGACTTCAGGGAAAGGCCGACGAGGACCGCGGGAATCGTGCCGAGGACGATGAGCCACCCCTGGCGTGCGTCCGGCGTGGACCCGGGGCGGAAGGCGCGGATGTCGTCGCCTAGCGCCTTCACGAGTCGGAGCACGTCGGCCCGGAAGTACCAAAACACGGCCAGCGAGGTGCCGATTTGTATGACGGTGGTGAACGCATCTTCCGGATGGGTGTGGCCCATCCAGGTTCGCACCACGAGGAGATGGCCCGTGCTGCTGATCGGCAGAAACTCGGTCACGCCTTGTACGACGCCGAGGACGACGGCTTCCCACAACTGCATGACTGGCCCTTCCCGTGCGATCCCCGTTTCCTACCGATTCCGCCCGGGATCGCCCAGCACGCGTTCGTGCAGCTTGCCCGCATTGTGTCAATCCGCCGTCAATGCTTCCATCGCCTCGGCCCGGGTGTCGTACAGAGCCCAAAGGGTGTCCAGGGCGGTCGTGCGGAGGAGTTCGCGAATGCGGTCGTTCACGCCGGCAAGAATGAGTTCGCTGCCCTGCTGCTTCACCAGCAGGTGGCAGCGGAGGAGGAAGGTAATGAAGGCGGAGCCGAAGTAGCGGACGCCGCCCAGGTCCACGATCATGTGGGTCGGCGGGTCTTCTTTGAGCGGGGCGAGGACCATGGCCGCGGCCGGTTGGATGAGCGTCTCCGGCAAGTGCTCGACCTCGGGCGACGGCACGATCACGGCCACGTCGCCGTGCCGCTTCACCTGGAAAAACTCGTCGGCCAATTCGGCCGGTACGGGGTCGGATGGCATGCAAAGGCCCTTTCCACGTCTGGGACTCCCGGCCGCTACCCAAGCGTAGTCGTCCGGTTCCCGCGAATCAAGCATCCTCTTGCGGTCATGTGCCCCCTGATGCAGTCCTCTCAATCTCCCCATGACGGCGAGTGGCCCACATCCAGAACCACCCCCTTCCTCCGAAGAAAGGGGGAGCTATACCGAAACCAAGTCAACCTCATCTCGCCGGGTGCCATGATGTCTTGCCCTACGGGTTGCCTCATGCGGTCCGCAAGGGACTTCCAGACCGTGCCTTCCGCTTTCATTCCTGAGGGTGCAAAAAATGGTTCCAGCACCGTCATCGCACCCGATCGTCCGCGCGTCAATACGGGAAAATGCCGCAATTCTTTCCCGACAAAGACTTTCCAACTTGGTTCCAGAGTCGGGAAATGGTTCCAGGGACCACTCCCCCCGGGTACTGGAAGAATAATTTCGGCCGTCGTTTTACCGGCGGGCAGATTCGTCGGCATCACCTTCCGGACGACTCCTCCCCGCTTGTCCAAAGTCCGTAGCGCAATAGTTCTGGCCTTCGGGCGAATTTCCCGCATTCCTTGCGGTTCGCCCCGCCCATACTCCTTTCGGAGAACACTGCCATGGGTCGATTCCTGTACGCCGCCGGCGCTTTTACAGTTCTGTTTACCATGACCACCACCGCCGCTCCCCCGCCTCTGATCCCCCGCGACGTGCTGTTCGGCAACCCCGACCGCGCCAGCCCGCAGATCTCGCCGGACGGCAAACGGCTCGCCTACCTGCGCCCGGACGACAAGAACGTCCTGCAGGTCTGGGTCCGCACAGTCGGCAAAACCGACGACGCGGCCGTGACTCAGGACGAGAAGCGGGGCATCCGCCAGTACTACTGGACCTTCGACAACAAACACCTCCTCTACCTGCAAGACGCCGGCGGGGACGAGAACTTCCACCTGTTCGCCACCGACCTCGCCGCGAAACAGACCCGCGACCTGACCCCGTTCGCCGGCGTCCGGGCCCAGGGAGTTGAGTTGGACAAAAAGTATCCGAACCAGCTCCTCGTCGGGTTGAACAAACGGAACAAGGCCCTGTTCGACATGCATCGGATCGACCTTGCGACCGGGAAGGATACGCTCGACACGGAAAACCCGGGCACGGTCGTGGGGTGGACGACGGACGCGGCGTTTCAGGTCCGCGCGGCCACGGCCGCGGCCGCGGACGGCGGTTACGACCTGCTCGTCCGCGATAACGCCGGGGCGGCATGGAAGACGATCCGCCACTGGTCGAACGAGGAAAACGGGCAGGCCGTCGGGTTCGGCCCAACGCCCAACGACCTGTACGTGATCGGCAATCACGACACCGACACGCTCCGCCTGACCCAGCTCGACCTGGCCACAATGAAGGAAACCGTCCTGGCCGAAGACAAGGGGTACGACGTTTCTGGTGCCTTAATCGATGACGACAAACGCATTCCTCTCGCCGTCGCGTTCGCCCGGGCCCGCACCGAGTGGACGGTGCTCGACGATTCGGTGAAAGCCGACTTCGAAGCCCTGGCCAAAGTTCGTCGCGGCGACTTTTCCGTCGTCGGTAAAACGGCCGACGAGTCCAAATGGGTCGTCGCCTACAACGTCGACGACGGCCCGGTCGCGTGGTACGTCTACGACCGCGGCACCCGGAAAGCCGAATTCCTCTTCGTCAACAACACGAAGCTGGAAGGCCTTGCCCTGTCCCAAACCGAGCCGGTCGAATTCAAAGCCAAGGACGGCCTGCTCATCCACGGCTATCTGACCAAACCCACCGGCGTCGACGCGAAAAATCTGCCCACCGTCGTCTACGTGCACGGCGGACCCTGGGCCCGGGATAATTGGGGCTACAACCCGACGGTGCAGTGGCTCGCCAATCGCGGCTACGCCGTTCTCCAAGTCAACTACCGCGGCTCCACCGGGTACGGCAAAGCATTCCTGAACGCCGGTAACAAGGAGTGGGGCGGAAAGATGCACCAGGACCTGCTCGACGGCAAAGCCTGGCTCATCAAGCAAGGCGTCTCCGACCCGGACAAGGTCGCCATCATGGGCGGCAGTTACGGAGGATATGCCACCCTCGCCGGCCTCGCCTTCACGCCCAACGAATTCTGCTGCGGCGTCGACATCGTCGGCCCCTCCAACCTCGTCACCTTGCTCCGCACCATTCCACCCTATTGGGCCCCGATGATGAAAATGTTCGAAAAGCGGCTCGGGTCGCTCTCGGACGAGACGGCCCTCCGGGCCATGTCGCCGCTCTTCAAGGCAGACCAGATCGTCAAGCCGCTGCTTATCGGCCAGGGAGCGAACGACCCGCGGGTGAAGCAGGCGGAGAGCGATCAGATCGTGTCGGCGATGCGAAAAGGTGGCAAGGAGGTGGAGTACGTGCTTTACTCAGACGAAGGGCACGGCTTCGCCCGGCCGGAGAACCGGTTGCACTTCTTCGCCGTGGCGGAGCAGTTCCTGGCCAAGCACCTCGGCGGCCGGGCTGAACCGGTCGGTGAAATCAAAGGCACGACCGGCGTTATCAAGTAATCACCCCGCGAGCGGCGGCCCGGTGGTCGCCGCTCGCCTATTCGTGCCGGACGGCCTCGACCGGCTGAATCCGCGCCGCCCGAAACGCCGGGTATACCGCGGCCGAAACCGTGACGACCAGCACCAGCGCGACGGCCCCGACGCCGAGCCAGAGCGGGAACTCGAACACGCTGGTCGAGATCAACGGCTGTTTGGTCTGCTGCTGGACCAACCGTAGGCAGAGCCGGTCGAGCGGCCCGGCCAACACCCGGGCCAGGGCGTAGCCGAGGAGGCCGCCGAGGGCGCCGAGGGCGACCCCTTCCGCGAGAAACAACGCCATCACCTGCCCGTCGCGAGCCCCCACTGCCTTGAGGACGCCGATCTCGCGGGTGCGTTCGACCACGCTCGTGACCATCGTGTTCGTGATGCCGATGGCGGCGACGCCCAGGGCGACGAGGGCGAATATCGTCAGCCCGGCCGCGATCAGCGTGACTTCCGTACGGGCGTGCTTGAGCCATTCGACCGTGGAATTTTCCTGAAACCCTTCGGCCTTCACCGCCGCGACGACGCCCTCGATGTTTCCCCCACCGCGGACTTTCACCACCGCGGCCCCGTATCCCCGATCCTTGAACCACGGCAGTTGGCCGAACAGCCGCTCGCCGCTTTCCGTCGGCAGGTAAACGTCCGGCATCTGCCAAGCCATCGTCAACTGTCGAGTCAGCTTCTCTTCGTCTTCGGTCGGCGCGCGCAGGATGCCGACCACGCGGACCGTGGCCGTCGCGGACGCGTATGAGTTCCAGCGGTTCTCCGTTCCCGGGTCCGGCTTCTTGACGTGCAAATATGCGGCGAGGGCGGCCCGTTCGGCCGGGGTCAGGTCGAGCTTTTCGAGGGCGGCCGGGAGCTTATCGGCCAGCTTGTCCATCAACTCTTCCTGCGACCGGGTCCACGGCCCGGGCACCGCCCCCGGCCGCGTCAACGCCGAGAACAGAAACGCCCCCTTCTGTCCCTTCGCCCCCACCGACACCTGCACCTCCTTCCCGAGGATCCCGTTCACCTCCGCGTCGGTATAAAGGCCGAGTTGGAATGCGGTCATTTCGGAAATCAGGATTTCGTCAGCGGAGGCGGGCAACCGGCCGGCCACCAGCCGCGACCCCGGGTCGAACGGGTCGAGCCGCCCGGCGTAGATCAGGGCCGAAATCGTTTGGTCGCCGATGCCCAGCTTCCCCTGGTCCGTCCGCGTCGTGAATACATCCTCGACATCGGGCAGCCGTGCCAGCCACGACAACGACGCACGGTCCAGTTCGGCCCGCTCGTTCGAAGGGTGTTCCCAGCGGTACTTCTGAATCAGCGACCGCCGAACCCGGTCCGCCCGCTCAGGGGATACCCCCGCAGGCACTCGTATCGCATCCGGCGGTATCGCCTCCTCCTTCACCGGCTTCGCCCCGGGGTAAACGGCGACCAGCCAGAACTCCGGCCGCTGGTAAAACTCCCGCTCCGTCATCGCCCGCAGACCGAGGCCGAGGGAAAAGCTGACCACAAGTGCGGTCGCCCCGACCACCACGCCGGAAAGCGTAAGCAGTGTCCGCGTCTTCTGACGCCAGAGGGCGGACGCCGCGGACCGGGCCAGGTCGGATAGTCGCATGGGGGATGTTGTAGCAACGAATCGGCGCGGATTCGCCGGTCGCACTTCCATCCACAATGCCGGACGGATTTCTTTCTCGAACAAGTCCTGCCGGGATTTCTTTCCCAACCGGGTTACGGAGGAAAGACGCCCCTGCTCGCCGTTGAGTCTGTAACAACCTCGTCAAGTTAATGACCTTCACCTTTCTGCTCTGGTATCATGGGCCGATTTCCACTCCGACTCAGAGGATGCCTAACGTGCGCAACTTCCATCTATTTTCGCTGTGTTGCATCTACTTTCTCGACCCAACTTCGGCCCGTTCGCAGGAGAAGTACGCGACGAGCAAGATCGTCGCGGTCGATTTGTTCAAGAACGGGCTTTGCGTGGTAAAGCGCGAGGCGACGCTGGGGAAACCCGGGACGTATCTCCTGTCTGACGTGCCGCAGCCGATACATGGAACGTACTGGGGGAAAGCGCGGTGCCGGTGGAGTCTGCGGTGAAGATGCGGGACGTGTCGGTCCCGACGGCCGAGACGTCGCCGTCAACTCTTCAGGAAGACTTGGCCGGCAAGGTCGTGATCATCCACATGAAAGGGGACAAGACGCCGCCGGTTTCGGGCACGGTGATAAAACTCAAACCGACGAATGACGGGGAGCGGGCGCGGGAGGCCGCCCGTTTCCTGCTGGTGAAAACGGCCAAGGGGAGAACATACGTCGAAAGGTCTGAGATCGCCACGGTCGAGACGGAAGGGCCGGACGTGGTGACCCGCAAACAGCCCCGGCTCGTGCTCACGCTCGGAGCGACCAACAAGCCCGAGACGAAAGTGACGATCCACTACCTCGCCCGCGGCCTCGCCTGGGCGCCGAGCTACAAGATCGATATCACCGACCCGAAAACGCTCACCCTCGAACAGCATGCGGTCGTGAAGAACGAACTGGAGAAGCTGGACGGGGCCGAAATGCAACTCATTTCAGGATACCCGAGCGTACAGTTCGGGCAGGTGACCTCACCGCTGTCGCTCACGACTAACCTTTCCCAATTCCATTCGGAGCTGATGAATCCGGAAGGTCGTTACGCACCGCAACCGCTCATCAACGCCCTTCCGACACAAGTGCAGGCGGTCGCTTTCAGCCGGACGGGTGGGGCCGATTTCGAACTCGGCGCCGTCCCCACCGGCGAAGGTGTGGACCTGCACTACCACTCGCTCGGCAAGCGGACGCTGGCCAACGGGGACTCGCTTGCCCTGAAAGTGGCGGGCGGGAAGGCGGATTATCAACGGATCGTCGAGTGGCTGGTACCGGACACGCGGGACGAGTACGGCCATGCCGGGCGGCGCGGCCGGGGAGACGATGCACCGCCGGGCGACGACGACGTCGCCTGGGATGCGCTCAAGTTCAAGAACCCGCTGCCCTTCCCCATGACCACCGGTCCGGCGATGGTAGTGAGTGGCGGCCGGTTCAACGGCCAACGGACCAGTTACTGGACCAACGCCGGCGAGGAGACCGTGTTGCGGGTGGAGCGGGCTCTGTCCGTCCGCACCCGGGCAATCGAACGCGAGGAGGCGAAAAAGGCCGACGGCACCGGCGGCCGGGACACCATTTACATCGGCCGGAGACAATACCGCAGCACGAACGTCGACGGCGAACTCACCGCCAACAATCATCGCAAGGAGGAAGTCACTCTCGTCATCCGCCGCCGCTTCTCCGGCGACCTGATTTCCGCCGACGGCAATCCGAAATCATCCTTGCGGGAAGAAGGTGTCTATTCCGTGAATAAACGCAACGAACTCACCTGGACCCTCACCCTCAAACCGGGGGAGGAAAAGAAGTTGAAGTACAAGTACTCGGTGCTTGTGGGGGATTGATTCGAAACGGTTTTGCCCGGTCTGCCGAATTGTGAGGACCCATCGAGGTGGCAAGCGGGAAGACCCGACCGATTCGTTTTCGGTCGGGAAGTCTCGCCTATCCGTCCGATCGGATGCAACTAAACCGATTTCGCGTTGTCCGCAGAAGCATGAGCCGTGGTGGTCGGACGCGTGGCAGTGGGACCGTCGCCAGTCATTTTGGCAACGTACTCGGGCACTTCGATGCCACCGACTTCTTTCATCACCTGCATCATAGGCGGCATCATTTTGGCCATGTTTTGCAGGAAGTTGGCCGTGCTGGACGTGCCGTTCGATCCGCCGCCTTCCCAGACGACGACTTTATCGAACTTGATATTCGAGATGGCCGTGGCCGAGGCGTGGGCGAGGGCGTCCATGTGTTCGAGCATAAGCAGTTGGAAGGCGGACTGGGCGGAGCCGCAGGCGTCGATGATCTTCTTGAGGCCGTCGCCCTTTTTGGCGAGGATCTCGTACTGGCCGCGTGCCTCGGCTTCGAGCTTCGCATAGATTGTGGCGGCCTGGGCCTGGGCTTCGAGCTTGACCCGCTCGGCGGCGGCCTCGGCGTCGACGATCACCTTGGCCTTCTCCGCCTTCGCCGGGGCTTCGAGCGCGGCCCGCTGCTCGGCCTCGATCTTCTCTGCCTCCGCCAAAGCGGCCTTCGCCTGGGCCCGGTTCTGCGCCTCCAGCACCGCCGCCTCGGCCTCCCGCTTCTTCGTTTCGGACAACTGGTACGCCTCGGCCTTGCGGACCGCAAGTGTGGCCTGGGCGTCGGCCACGTCGGCCTGGGCCGCCGACTCACCCACCACCGCCTTGGCGTTCGCGTCCGCCAGCCGCACTCGCTTGTCCCGATCGGCCTCGGCCACCCGCGCCTCCCGGTCGAACACCGCCTGCTGCTCCCCTACCTTCTGGTCCCGGTCGAGTTCGGCGACCCGGATCGCCTGCTGCCTCTGAGCTTCCTTGACCAGCGCCAGTTGTTCGAGCTGGGCAGTCTGCTCGCCGACCTGTCGGTCCTTGTCGAGCTGGGCGACCTTGATCGCCTGCTCGCGGGTGGCTTCCCGGGTACCGATTTCCCGGTTCTTGGTCGCGTTGGCCACGGAAATGGCCCGCTCTTGCTCGGCCTCGGCGACGCCGATCTGCCCGGTCTTTTCCTGCTGGGCCACGTCGACCAGTGCCTTCTGAATCGCTTCCGCCGCCGCCTTTCGGCCGATCGCCTCGATGTACCCGCTCTCGTCGGTGATGTCGGTGATGTTGACGTTGATCAGGACGAGCCCGATCTTCTTTAACTCCGGTTCGAGCGACTTCTGCACGCTCTCCAGGAATTTGTCGCGGTCGCGGTTGATGTCCTCGATCCGCATCGAGGCGATCACCTGACGGAGTTGTCCAAAGATGATGTCGCCGGCCTGCTGCTTGATGTCCGCGGTGTCGAGCCCCAGGAGTCGGATGGCCGCGTTCTGCATCGTTTCCGGGTCGGTGCCGATGGCGACGGTGAAGACGCTGGGAACGTTGACGCGAATGTTTTCAATGGAGAGGGCGCCCTTGAGCGGGACTTCGATCTGGATCGGGTCGAGGCTGAGGTACGAGTAATCCTGGACGAGGGGGAGGACGAAGGCCGCCCCGCCGTGGACGCACTTGGCGGCGTTGCCTCCGCTGGTCTTGCCGAAGATGACGAGCACGCGGTTCGACGGACAGCGTTTGTAGCGTTTGACGAGGAGCAGAAGGATGCCGAAGAAAACCACGCCGACGGCCACGGCGGCAATGAGCGGCCAGGGGATTTCGTTTTTGCTCAGAAGAGTGTTCTGGGCCAGAAGGGCGAGCGGATACATGGAGAGGGCTCCGGTTAGGCGGTTTCCACTTCGAGGGTGTCGGCAGAGAGGACGGCGACGACGCGGACAGCCGCCCCGGTCGGAAGTTCCGGCCCGGCCGTCACCGCCTGAAACTCCGCCGTGCGGTTCTGTATCGCCAGATGAATCTTTCCCGGCCCGGTCCGGCCGGCGGGAATGCGGAGGTAAACGGTTCCGGGGCGGCCGACCGTCCGCTCAATCCGGACCGTGCCGTCGGCTTTCAATCGGTGCAACGACCGCATGAGGAAGGCGACCGCGTAGAAGGCGGCGGCGGCGGAGCCGACGGCGGCCGCGAAAGCAGTCGGTTCGTTGGCCCCGTAATACCCGGCAGTGAGGCCGCCGAGGCCGAAGAAGGACAACGCGGCCGCCACCGTGCGAACGCCCAGAGCCCCGAGGAACCAGTTGCCCCCGTGGTCGACGTCGCCGTGGTCGGCCCCGGGGTCGTGATCGCCGCCCAAGCCGACTACCCCGGCAAGAATTTGCAACACGAGTACGGTCCCGCCGAGAGCGGCGACCACCAAAAATAGTGTTTCCATTGAACCACCCCGTTCGCGAGTAACGACGAGGGTCTACACCCGGCTGTTCGCCCGGGCCGGTTCATGATTTAAGGGAATCGGCGGGGTGTCAACGGTCCGCTGAGATTCGCGGGGGTTTCCCCCGGAATGCGATGGTAAGGCCCGCAGAACCGGTCCGGGCGACCGGGAATTTGGGGGAATAGCCGACGGAGGGAAGACGGAAAATTGCGGGTGGGCCGGGTCAAGTCTGTCCCCCGGCCCACCGCTATTTCAATGCCCTTTCCGCAGTGTGAATGGCTTTGCCTTCGTTGGCGCCGACCGCTGCTTTGGCGCTTCCTTCTCCGCATCGACCGACGCATACGTGCCTTCCACGGCGGAACCGATGGCCTGGAAATAGGCCAGAGCCCCGATTGCCTCGCTCTGTCCCGCGGCAGCGAAGCCGCCGAGTTTGCCGAGAGGATTCGGGCCGGCGAGCAGGATGCGGAAGTTCTGGATCGTCAGCCCGCCGCTCGATTGACGGATGGAGTAGCTGAACGGCAGATCGGTTACGACGTCGTTCACGACCGGTTCGACCAACGGCCACGCCTTGGCGAAATCGATCCCACCTAAATCCTTGGCTTTCATCTCCGGCGGCAACTTGACGTGGAGGACCTTAAACCCGGTCAGTACGCCGTAGATCGTCCCGGTACTCGCCATCGATATTTCGGCGTCGGTGGTAAATTCGAGTTCGCCGCCCATGACGGCCAATTCGTACCGGGAGTGGACGCGGTCGGCCTCGTACGTGAATGTGATCCGACCCGAGCCGTACGGGGGAACGTCCACTTCTTTGACAAAGGTGCCCACGGGCATGCGGATAATCGCTTCGCGGCGACTGCCCGGAACCGGCGGTTCGGCGTCGTCGGGCCGGGCGGTTCGGGTGGCGAGGGCGCCGGCGGCATCCGGGTCGGTACCCGCCTTCTTCGGGCCGTCGGCCGAAGCCCACTGGCCGATGACGAAGCCGACGAGGCCGGTCGCGATCATCGCGGCCGCGGCGAGGAATTGAAGCTTTTTCCAGAGCATGGTACGGGCCACTCCATCGGAAAGGGATCGGGATCGGGCAGAGAGTTTCGGATCGAACGAGGGCCCGGTAGACCGGGCGAGTGCCGCGGCCCAGGCGGGCGGGGCGGTGAAGACGGTGGCGAGCGGCGCGACGAGCACGACCGGGGCAACGCCCCGGGCGAGGAGCCGGCGGTGCAGGAGCCGCCGACCGCGGGCGAGTCGGGTGAGTACGGTCGAGCGGGGGCAGCCGATCCTGTCGGCCGCGGCCGCGGCCGACAAACCGGCCATGTAATGAAGCTGAATCGCCAGCCGGTAAGGCTCCGGCAGGCGGACGATTTCGCCCGCCAGCATCTCCGACTCTGCCATTGCACGCGATTCGACCCGCGAAGGCAGGTCGTCCGGCAACGGACCGGCCCGGTTTATCTGCTGCTTCAACCGGCGGGCGACGTACCCCGCCGTTCGGTACAACCACCGGCCGACCGTCGAACGGTCGCGAATGGTTTCGGCCCGGCGGAGTAATACCAAAAATGTGGCCTGGGTGGCGTCGTCGATATCGGCCGCGGACCGGAGCCAACCCCGGCAAACCGCCCGCACCCCGGGCGTGTGCCGATAGATCAGGGACCGAAACGCCCGCTCGTCCCGCACAGCCAGGAACAAACCCAATAGCTCGGCGTCCGGGCGGTTGTCTTCCGCCGGCGCCAACTCGGCGATTACGCGACTGAAGCGGGAGATGGCCATGAATCCTTCGGACCGTGGACGTCCTGTCGGTTCCGGGTATAGTCCCGGCACCCGGCGGAATGATTTCACGACTTTAGCGCGGATCGGCCAAAGAGGCGAAGAAATATTACCCGCCGCACTTTGCCGGGAATATCCCAATTCCGCGACGCGCGGGCAAGCAATAGGGGTAGTTAGGCCAAGGGCTCGCCGCGGGTGCTCCGGCGACCGGAACGACGCCGACAGCAACCGAAAACCGCACACCGTCAAGAAGGCGTCCAAGCGGTGAACTCACGCAAAGAACTCACTGGGACCTTCCTGCAGAAGATCGGCGAGGAAAAGAATCCGAAAGTTGATACGCCAGGACGGATGGGATTACTCAACATCATTCAAACGAACATGATACGATACTTTAGAAAAG
>DASXPC010000142.1:0-10972 GCA_036493815.1 Fimbriiglobus sp.
AACCGCTCGACGACTCGGCTCACGCCATTCTGGGGTATCTCTTGGGCGGCAGCGGCAAGACTTAGAAGTTCGGAATGCGGAGTTCGGAATGCGGAGTGAAATACCCAATACACAAGCGCCCAACGATCGGGGTTTGGATTCCGCGCTCCGCACTCCGCACTCCGCACTACTGGGTTGGCTCGCCCTGGTTTCCCTCACCTTCCGCCGACACTGGCGGGTGCGGGCGCTGGGGTGGGTGACGACGGGATTACTCGCGATCATGGCCGTCGCGGTCGGGCTGGTCACGCACGTGCGGGACGGGTGGTCTTTCGGCGGGCGGCGGGCTGTGGTGGCTTCGACAAGTCATCGCGGCGTGGACGTCATGTCCTACCGGCAGTACACGCGCGACCGTCTGACGTATTACCAGAGCCTGCCCGGGCCGGTCCCACAATTTGCCGTCACCTCGGCCGCGTTCGCCCCGTTCCGGGCCTTGATGGCGGATGAAAGCTTTCAGAACGATTATGCCTTCCTGAGCTTCTCCCGCTGGGTGGTCTTCGGACTTTACCTCGGGTTTCTGCTGCCACTGTTCAACCTCGCGTTCGCATCCGGGGCGGTCGGGGCAGACAGGGAGGGGCGGACGCTCGTCTGGCTCCTGACCCGGCCGCTGCCGCGGTGGGCAATTTATCTGGCGAAATTCGTCGGCGTGCTGCCGTGGTGCTTGTTGATTTCCGTCGTCGGATTTGCAATCCTTTGTTCGGCCGGGGGACAACTCGGGCGGTCGGCGTTTGCCACCTACTGGCCCGCGGTCGGAATGGGGTCCGTGGGGTTTGCGGCCCTGTTTCAACTCGTGGGGGCGGTTTTCCGCCGCCCGGCCGTGCTCGGCCTGGTTTATATTTTCTTCTTCGAGACCCTAGTGGCGAATCTGCCGGGCAGCCTGAAACAGCTCAGTCTTAATTATTACGTGCGGTCGCTGATGTATAATGAGGCGTCCGGCGTGTCCCGGGCGACCGCGACCGAGTCGCTCGACGTATACGCCCCGGCGGACTCGACCACGAGTTGGGTGATGTTGGCCTTGGCCGCCGCCGCATTAACCGGCCTCGGTATGTGGCTGTTCAGCCGGGCCGAACCGAAAGATGAAACGTAGCAGGTCGTCATGGACATAGCATCCTCTCCGCTGGAAGCGTTTACCCCGCCACCGTGGCACGGTTACCGCGGCGATCCGTCGGACCCCGCCCCGTTCGATCGGCCGAAGGGATTAACCGTGGCCGTCAGCCGGGAGGCCGGCGCCCGGGGGTGGAGCATTTCGCAACTTGTTGGAAAGGGTCTGGGTTGGCAGGTTTTCGACCAGGAGCAACTCGACAGCCTCGTCCGGGACGAACAGGCCCGGGCGTCGTTGCTGGCGGGCATTCCGGCCGGGGCACGGCATTGGGCGGACGCCCAGTTGTCGAGGCTGGGACGGGACCGGGTGCTGGCAGTCGGCCCGGCCGCGACTGAAGTCGCCCGGCTCCTGCTCACCGTTGCCGCCCGCGGCGAAGTCGTGCTGGTCGGGCGCGGGGCCGGGTTCCTGCTTCCCCCCGAAACGACCGTCCACGTGCGCATCGTCGCCCCGCTGGAAGAGCGGGTGGGATACGTCGGACAGTGGCTGCGGCTGACGCGAGACGAGGCCTCGGCCGAGGTGAAGACCCGGGACCATCGGCGGTCACTCTTCCTGTCGCATTTACTCGGCCGCGACCCGTCGGAAACGAATCGATACGACCTGGTCCTCAATTCGAGTCGATTGGGCGAAGAAACGTGCGCCGACCTGATCGTTCAGGCCGCTCGAGCGAAACGACTGGAACCGGAGGTCGGCGACCCATTCCTGCCCGACGCGGGGTAAAAACCGGGCCGGATCGTAAGGCCGGGGCCGTCGATCGGTACAAAAAAGGAATCGCCTGCCGTCGCCACCTTCCGGAGGTCCGACCCCTATGAATTCGAAAGCATTCGCCGCCCAATCCGGGACCGATCCCCTCGCCCCTTACTCGCTGACCCGCCGCGAGCCTTTACCCACCGACGTTCAGATCGAAATTCTGTATTGCGGCGTCTGCCACTCAGACTTGCACCAGGTCCGCAACGAGTGGAAGGACGTCGTCCCCACCGTTTACCCCTGCGTCCCCGGGCACGAGATTGTCGGCCGCGTGTCGAAGGTCGGCAAGGACGTGAAGAAGTTCAAAGTGGGAGACCACGCGGCGGTCGGGTGCATGGTCGAATCGTGCCGAGTCTGCCCGAGCTGCAAGCAGGGTCTCGAGCAATATTGCGTGCAATTTCCGACGTTCACCTACAACGGCCGGGACAAACATTCGGGCGGCGTCACCTACGGAGGGTATTCCGAGCGCATCGTGGTGGACGAGGCTTTCACGCTGAAGGTATCCGCCAAGGCAAACCCGGCGGCGACGGCTCCGCTGCTGTGTGCCGGGATCACGACCTACTCGCCGATGCGGCACTGGAAGGTGACCAAGGGGCAAAAGGTGGGGATCGTCGGCCTCGGCGGACTCGGGCACATGGGGGTGAAGTTCGCGCGCGCATTCGGGGCCCACGTCGTACTGTTCACCACGTCACCGGATAAAGTCGAAGACGGCAAACGGCTCGGGGCTCACGAAGTGGTGATTTCCAAGAACGCGAACGAAATGGCGAAGCATGCGTCGAGCTTTGACTTCATCCTGGACGCGGTTTCGGCCAACCACGACATCAACGCCTACCTCTCGCTGCTCGGGTTGAACGGCACACTCTGTCTTGTGGGTGCACCGGAAAAGCCGCTGCCGGTGGCGGCGTTCAACCTGCTAATTCCTCGGCGTAGCTTTGCCGGGTCGGGTATCGGCGGGATCGCGGAAACGCAGGGGATGCTCGATTTTTGTGCCGAACGCGGGATTACGAGCGAAGTCGAAATCATTCCGATTCAGAAGATCAACGAGGCCTACGACCGGCTGTTGAAAGGCGACGTGAAGTACCGGTTCGTGATTGACATGGAGTCGCTGAAAGCGTGAGTATCGAAGGGTGATGCCATGTCGTTTGCCGAGTTTCGAGCCGCGGCCGACGGGATTCGCCCGTCGGCCGCGGTGATTTTGGGGTCGGGGTTGGCCGGGGCAACGACGCATTATCGCCCGGACGCATTGGCAAGTTTTGCCGACGTGCCCGGTCTCGCTCCCTCCGGGGTTCCCGGCCACGCGGGGAAAGTATCGGTGGGATATTGGTCCGGCGTGCCGGTGCTCGTCTTTCACGGTCGGCTGCATTTCTACGAAGGCCATTCCTGGGAAACAATCACGGGCACCGTCCGACTCGCTTCCGAACTCGGCGTGAAACGAATCGTGCTGACCAACGCGGCCGGGGGCATCCACCCCGACTTGAATCCGGGCGGCGTAATGCTCATTCGTGGGCACCTGAAATGGTTCCCTTTTCCCTGCGAAGGGAAGGGATTAGATGCGAAGGGTGAATTCGCTATCGCGACGCCGTATTCCACCCAAATGGTCGAAAGTCTGATCGATGCCGAATCGGCCCTCTGCCGGTCTCTCCACTCCGGCATCTACGCCGCCCTTACCGGCCCCTGTTACGAAACTCCTGCCGAGATACGAGCATTGAAAGCAATGGGAGCCGATGCGGTTGGGATGTCCACCGCGATGGAAGCCGAGGCTGCCGCCGAATGTGGGCTGGAAGTGCTCGGAATATCCTGCATCACGAACAAGGCGGCGGGGCTATCGAAGGGCGCGTTGAATCACACTGAGGTTCAAGTGAATGGGGCACGGACCGCGAAGCGGGTGGGGGAGATGATCGATGCCGTTCTGAATTCGGGTGTTGTTGTTCCGCGAATAACTGAATCGTCGTTCATTGGTTGCGTTGGAGAAGCGGATTTCCATGATGGTTCGATCCTCATGGTCGAACAGAATGACGAATTGGTTCGTGTGCGCGTTCGTGGTGCGAGTGGAAAAGTTTACGTTGTGGGCTTCAATAACCCCAGCGGTGTAAGAGCCAACTGCCCTGAAAATATGTTGCTGTATTCTTTGACCGAAATGAGCTGTCCTCCACCAATGCGGCGATTTGTATTTGCAAATTGGGATGACCAGAGTCAAGCGTATCTGGAAATCGAAGCAAAGAGCTTTACTGTCCATGCGGAATGAAGCACGAGCAGGTCCTGCCTACCCTGCTGTATTCGGACACTTTGGATTTCTCTCTGATCAAATCGCCTCGGCCGTCGAGCGATTTTCTATTCTCCGAATCGCTCCACCCGCGTCTTCCCGTTTTCCAGTTCGAACTTGTACCCGTGGCTGAAAGCGTCGGCGAATTCCTCCTGGTGGGAGACGACGAGTACGCGGGCGAGTTGGCCGCGGAGGGCGTGAAGTTCCTGGATCATGGTTTGGCGGCCGGTGCGGTCGAGGCAGCCGAAGCCTTCGTCGATGATGACGCTTTCGATGGGCCGGTACTGCCGGCTGGCGTATCGGCCGATGCCGAGAGCGAGGGCGACCGCCACGCGGAACTTCTGGCTGCCGGAGAGGAACGCGACCGGGACCGGGCTGCCCCCCGCGGCGCGGTTGATGGCGTCGAGTTCGAGAGCTTTATCGGCACTCCCGGCATCGCCGGCGGCGGAAATGACGAGGCGGAGTTGGCCGCCGGAGAGGCGATCGAGGACGGCGTTGGCGTGGTCGACGATCTGCCGTTCGGCGGTGCGGACGAGGTGCCGTTGCAGTTTGTCCCGGCCCAGCAATTCGGCGAGCCGCTTGTAGTGATTCGCGTCCGCGTCGATTTCTTTCTTCTTCCTTCCGAGTTCCGTTCGCCGGGCGGTGCGGGTGTCGAGCGCGGCCTTGGCTTGCCGGGCGACATGGGCGGCGTCGGCCGCCCGGTCCGCGGTCTGCCGGGCGGCGGCGAGTTCGACCCGGACTTCGTCCGGCGGGCGACGGTGCTCCAAGGCGAACGCCTCGACTTCCCGGGCCAATTCCGTTGCCTGATGCGTGAGGATTTGCCGCCGGGCCCGTGCCTGGTCGAGCCGTTTGTACCTTTCTTCCACACCGTCCGCGACGGCCGTATCGAGTTCGCCTTGCAATACAAAGGCATCCTGCAGTCCGGTGTGTTCGACCCGCAACTGCCAGTCGACGGGGAGTCCTTTTGCGGCCCTTTCGACGGCCTCGCGGCACTGCTTCCGTGTCGCGTCCTCCTGGTTCAATTTTCCGGTCAACTCGGCGAGGGCCACTGCCGAAGATTGTGCGGTGCGGGCGTGGGTGTCGGCTTCGCGTTCCGCCGTTTCGATCCCGCGTCGGCCGGCCTTGATGGCAGTTACGAGTGCCGCCTCCGCCGCGTGGGCGGTGGCGTGTTTTTCGCGGATCGCTGTTACGTCGGCCGGGAGACCTTCGGCCAGCGCCTGGCGGGTCGCCCGTTTCGTTTCGACCGCAGTGCGAAGTGCTTGCCACTTTTCCAAAACCGCCTTTGCCGAGACCGCGTGCCGCTTTAATGTGTCCAAGCCGGCCGCTTCGCGTGCCAGGGTCGGTAGTTCGTCCCGTTCCGGATATTTCGTCGCGGTCCAATCGTCGGGCACCCTTGGGGCGATGAGCTGCTGAAACGACGGAGGGAGTTCGAGGTACGCGGCCTTGCAGAAGCGGACGTGGCGGTCAACGTCCGCCGTCGCCTGTTTCGCGGCGATCGAATGATCTTTGAACTCGGCCCGCAACGCGTCGAGCGTTTCCTTGAGTTCGCTTTGCTTTTTGGACCAGTCGGTTTCGATGGCGACGGCCTTCGTCCGGGCCGTTTCCGCCTCGGACCGCTTTCGGTTGGCGGACTCCAATTCCGACGCGCGTTTCGCCTTTTCCTCCCGGAAGTGGGCCGGGGTGAGCGGTTGCCCGCAGGCCCGGCATTTGGTTTCCCCGGCCTGCGCCTCGAATTCCGCGAGCGACGCCTGTGCCCGGTCCGCCAGCACGGACGCCCCGGCCGCGACCCGCTCGGCCGTGGTTCGCTCTTCGACAGCCTGCTTGAACCGGGATTGAACCGCGTCGGCTTCGGCCTTGGCCTTCTCGCCCGCCGCCCGGACGACTTCCGTTGCGGCCGTCTCCGTGCGGTGCCGCTCCGCTGCCCGGGCCAGGTCGGCCCGTTCGGTGTGGAATCGGCCAAGCACGGGAACGACGCGTTCGAGTTCGGCGAGCCGGTCCACTTCCCGCTGGGCCGATTCGGCGTCGCCGTGTGGGTCGGCGGGGAACCGTTTCAATTCCTCCGCCAGCCGCTCCAATTCGGCGTCCAGCGTTTCCACCATTCGGGCCTTTTCCATCACCCCGGCCATCGTCCGTAGTTCGACCGTCGCGGCCGAATGCTTCTGTTCGTAATCAACCAAGGCGGCCTTGAGCTTGTCTCGCGTGGCCCGGGCGACGGCCACATCCCGTTCCGCTGCCGCCTCGCGTTGCTTCTCCTGCTCGCGGTCCTTCTGGAAGCGCTCGGACTTGCGTTCCGATTCGGAAACCTTTGCCCGTTCGCCCGCAATCAGGTGGATTGCGGGAAGGACGGACCGGAGTTCCGTGATGCGGGCGAAGGCGGCCTCGATTTTCGGGGCGTCGGCCAGCAACTCTTCCGCCACCTTCACCTCGTTTTTCGCCGCCGCGAGTCGGGCCGTCGCGTCCTGCCAGCGGCGAGCCTGCACTTCGACTTCCGCGAGTGCCGTCACGCGGGCCGCGGCATCGATTCGGGCCGCGTCGGCCGACGCGATCGCCGCGTCCGAAGCAGCGGATTCCTCGGGTGCGACTTCCGGGATGGCGGCCGCTTGTTCGCCTAATGCGTCGGCCTGCGCCTCCAACGCCTTCCGTTTCGAAACCGCCCTTTCGTGCAGGGCCTGATACCGCTCCAGATCGACAATGCCCGCCAGTACCTCGGCCCGGCCTGCGGGTTTGCTATCGAGCAGTTTCTCGGCCTTGCCTTGCAGCAGCAGCACCGACGACGTGAACGTGTCGTAGTTGAGGCCGATGTTCGCGTGAATCCACTTGTCGAAATCGACCTTCTTCGTGGTGTCCGCCACCGCGGCCCATTCGCCGGCGGCGTGGGCAAACACCTGCTGCGTGCCCGACGCGGTTCCGCTTTTGGCACGGCGGAGCGTTCGCTTGGCACGGAAAAGTTTGCCGTCGAGGGTGAAGTCGAATTCGACGGAAAGGGACGTACCTTCCTTGTTGATGAGTTCGCCCGCGTTTTGGGTACCGCCGCGGTGGGCGCCGAAGAGGGCGTACGTCATGGCGTCGAACACGGCCGACTTGCCGCTGCCGTTCGGCCCGGCGAGCAGCCACAGCCCGGCCCCGTCAAACGAAAGTTCCTGCTCGTCCGCGTACGAGAGGAAGCCTGCAATTTTGACGCTAACGGGAGTCATCGGTGAAAGTTCGGAATGCGGAACGAAGTATGAATTACGGCGATTCCTGCATTAGCGTCTCCGCCCGTTCGAGGATCGCCGCCGTTTCCTCGTCGCCGTGCTGAACGAGTTCTTGCTTCAAATACTCCCGCACCGTTTCGGCGAAGCCTTTTTCCCGATCCGGTTCGCCGACGACGAACGAGGGGCCGAGCTTGCCGGACTCGGTCCAGTCGCGGGCGTACCAGCGCGGGAAAAGGCGGTCGAGGTCGCGGAGGACGTCTTCGAGATCGTCGAGGCCGGCGGTGTAGCGGACGTGCAGGTTGGCGAGGTCGTTGCCGGCATCGGAGTATTCTTCGCGGAGTCGCGGAAGATCGGCCGCGGGGTTGATGACCTGAACGTCGTAGATCGGTGTCGATTCGAGCGGCAATACGACCGGTTCCGCAGTACGCCCCGCGGGGCCGAGTTCGAAAACGACCACGCCTTTCGCGTCCCTCTGTTCGCCGAGGTCCATGCGTTCGATGCTGCCGGAGTAGCGGACGTGGGAATGGCCGCTGAGGGATTGCGGCTTGTGAATGTGGCCAAGGGCGACGTACGCAAATCGTTCGGCCAGGTCGTTTCCTTCCACGGCCAGATCGTCGGTCGAGTCCAGCCGAAACAAGCCCGCTCCGATGTCGGCCCCGCGAACGGTGATGTGAGCCGACAATACGGCCGGGGCACCTTTCGGAATCCGGCGTTGATAATCCTTCAACGTCCGGTCGAACGCCTCCACCAGCTTGCGGTTCTTCTCGCCCGGGTCGCGGTAACTCTGCCCCAATTCCCCCGCCAGGTATCGACTCGCCGTCGGCCAGGGGAGAAGGGCGAACCAGACGTCGAACCCGGCGGGGTCTTTGATCCTCAAAAGCGTCGGTTCCGCGGCGAGGTAGAACCGACCCAAGGGGACGACCGCGCCCAATTCCTCCGGCAGCGGAGCGGCGAGGGCCATTGCGTGGCGGAGCGTCTGGCAGAAGGTTTCGTTGTCGTGGTTGCCCGTGATGGCGAGAACGGTGCCGCCGCGGGCGAGGAAAGGGCCGAACGTCGTCTGCCAATGGGCGATCGTTTCGCGGAGAGTGTCGGGCCGGGCGAGTTCGCTGAATAAATCGCCGGCCACCACCAGCACGTCGATCCGTTCCGTTTCGCAATACCGGGCGACCCGTTCGACCGCGATCCGCAGGTCCGCCGTGCGGTCGATCCGCCCGAGGCGGTCGCCCAGATGCCAATCGGCGGTGTGGAGGAGGCGCACGGGCTCATTCTAGGCCCGCGACGCTCGGACGGATTAGCGGGTGAAAACCGTCTTCCCGCGTGTCTTTCCGTCCCACATCGCCCGGAAGCCGTCCTCGGCGCGGTCCATCGGCAGAACGGCACCGATCTCCGGTTCGATCCCGGCCCGGGTGATCAGCCGCATCATGTTCTCCATGTCCAGCCGCGTGCCCATGATCGAACCGGCGATGGTGAGCTGGTCGGCGAACACCGGAAGGAGGTTCAGCGGCACGTCGAACCCCGTCGTGCCGCCGAGCGTGACCAGCGTGCCGCCGCGGGCGAGCGAGGAGAGACTGTGCACCCAGGTGTCGGCCCCGACGTTGTCGATGACCGCCGGCACCTTCCGCGGTAGCGGCTCGTTGGGTGGGAACGTCCGATGGGCGCCGAGGGCCTCGGCCCGCGCCCGACCTTCGTCCGAGCGGCCGGTCGCCCAGACCTCGAACCCGGCGGCCCGACCGAGTTGGATGCCCGCCGTCGCCATGCCACCCGTCGCGCCCTGGACCAGCACCGTCTCGCCCGCCCGGAGGCCCGACTTGGTGAAGAGGGCCCGGTACGCGGTCAGCCAGGCCGTGCCGAGCACCGAGGCGTGAAGGGGTGAGAGGCCCTCGGGCAGCGGGATCACGTTCCGCGCCGGGACGGCGACGTACTCCGCGAACGTGCCGTGAACGAACTCGCTGGGGATGTGCCACGCAGGGTCGAGTGTTTCGTCTCCGCGCCAGTCGTCGCCCCCCAACATCGGGTAGACGACGACGGGAGTGCCGTCATCGAGTGTGCCGGCCGCGTCGTTGCCAAGGATGATGGGGTAGGTGATGCCCTCGGGATGCCCGCTCATCCCGCGCAGGGTGAAAAGGTCGTGGCGGTTCAGGCTGGCGTGGCCGACTTTCACCCGCACCCACCCGGCGGGTACCGCGGGGTCGGGCCGGTCGCCGGTCTTCAGGGCCGAAAGCGGGTCGTTGGGGGCGGCGTGCGTGGCGTATACGGCGAACATCGGATACTCCTCCATTCCTCGGAATGGGCCTCAGGGGATGATTTCCAGCGACGCGATCTTGTCCCCGTCCAGTCCGAAGAAGAACCGTAAGGTCACCGGGCTACCGGGGAAGTTCCCGGTGAGCCGGCTGGTCACGATGGTCTTTCCGTCCTTCTGCTCGCACGCGACCGGCTCGCTCGTGTAGCGGTACTTGGCCGACGCATCCGCCTTCCACTGCCGGATTTCGGCCCGGCCGCGGTAGGTGTGCCCCTCATCCTGGACGACGGCGGCCTCGGTGAAGCACCGGGAAACGGCTTCGCCGTCCCGCGTGTCGGCGGTGAAATACGCGGCGACGGGTTCGGGTAGATCGAGACGCATGGTCGGCTTCCCGTAGAGGCGATGTGCGGGTCAGATACCCGGCGAGTACGGTCTCGCATCGGGCTAAGGGACTTTACGCGGCATACTTTCTTAAGTAAAGTAGGTTCTTATTATGAACTTGCTTTATCAGGAGTAACCATGGCCCGCCGGAAACCGGTCGACGCCGACAACACGCACCAACCCCTCGCCAAGTTGCTCGGCATCCTGTCGAGCCCGTGGACCATGCTCCTCCTGCACCGCCTGCACACGGACGGCCCGATGCGGTTCGGCGTGCTCAAGCGGCGGCTCGGGCCGATCTCGACCAAGACGCTGACCGAGCGGCTCCGCATGCTCGAAGCCGAGGGGTGGCTGTCGCGTGACTACAAGCCGACCGTCCCGCCGCAGGTGACGTACGCCATCACGAAGAAAGTGTTGGAATTGGACGGGGTAATGATCGAGCTCGACCGGATCGCCGAGCGGTGGTATGGAAAGGGCCGAACTATGTAGACCATCGCGACGGAGATAGCGCCGGTCGCCCGGTTCCCCCGGCCCGGTTTTGCCAAGAAACTCCCCCGCCCGGCGAATCCCTGATACAACACACGGGGTATCATTCGGGGTCTAACCCGGAGGCGGCGTGTCCCGGTCCGACGCGGTCATCAATACGGCCGACTTGCGGAAGTCGTACGGCCGGGTGGAAGCCCTGCAGGGCGTCTCCATCAACGTGTACCCCGGCGAGGTGTACGGCCTCCTCGGCCCGAACGGGGCGGGCAAGAGCACCCTTATCAAGGTGCTGCTCGGCATCGTGCGGAAGACGGAAGGCCACGCCGAGTTGCTCGGCAAGGCCGCCGGCACCTCCGAAATCCGCAAGCGGGTCGGCTACCTGCCCGAAGACCACCAGTTCCCCCTCTATCACACCGGAAATAGCCTGCTCGATTTTTACGGCCAGCTCTACGGCCTCTCGAAAGACGACCGCCGAAAGAAGATTCCCGAAGTGCTGGAACTCGTCGGCCTCAAGAAGCGGGCCAACTCGAAGA
>DASXPC010000143.1:0-17567 GCA_036493815.1 Fimbriiglobus sp.
TGCATTTCGGGAGTGACGGTGCCCTTCCGGGCGGATTCCAGTTGCGTCATGGCGTGCTCGCTTTCCCGGCCGGGATGACCCGGTTGAAGGTCCGAAGGGTGTGGTCTCAGCCCGGCCGAACGGGCCGGGCACCCCTAGCGAAATAGTTTTTCTAGGCAGTACGGGCGGGTAAGTCATCCGTCTACGGCCGCCCGGCTAGCGCCTTGGTCCGTTACGTAAGCGGGAATTCGCATTTTCCTCGGGAAATGACCCAAGGCGCTAAGGCGCTATCACACACCCCTTGACAACGGACACTTGGTTTTCAGGACGTACATTTCGTGCCGCCTAAGTCGTCTGCCGGAACGACCGTGTCGCCCGGCCCAAAGCGGCGACGGTGAAGATGAGCGGGTAGAGCTTTTCAAAATACCAGAGTTTGGCGAAGTAGAAGCCGATGGGACTCGGGTCGCGGAACCGGCCGGATTCGACTGCGGCGACAAGCCAGGCGAGGCCGCGGGCGACGGCGTCACCCGGCGATAGATCGATCAGCACTTCGACCGCGAGGGCCGTCTCTTCGACACTCGACGGGCAGCCCAAAGCCCCACCCCAGCCGCCGACGGGGTTCTGGACGGAGAGGAGGTAATTGACACCGCGGTGACACTCGGGCGAGTCTTTCAGGCCGAGGTCGCGGTAAGCGGCGAGGACGCGGGCGGTGCCGTAGACGGGGTTCTCGTCGTCCGGGGCGTGCTGGTTGCCGAACCAGAGGGGGAGCCAGGAGCCGTCGGGGCGCTGGTTGTCCGCCAAGTAGAGGAGCGCGAATCCCCATTCACCAAGTAGTCTCGTGTCACCGAGTGATAGAGTCCAAAAACCTCTTTTGGGAGTGGTCATTCGTTCCCGGCGTTCAACTTCCAGTGACCGGAGTGTATGGGCGGTCAGATCGTTCCCGCTCCGATCGAACGGCAATTTCCCCCATCCCCGACAGAACGTCGGAAAGCCGCCATTGGAGTTTTGAAGATTGATTACCCAATCACGACCGGCCCGAATCGCCTGTTCGACGGATAATGTCGTCGAAGCATTTCCGGATTGGGAGGTGCGCCTCGGCAGTGGTAGTGCCTGGCCGCCACGGAGGGCGGCCCCTACAAGTGCGCGGTAGGGGCCGCCCTCCGTGGCGGCCCGCGAGCGGCTATCTCCGGTCAAATGACGGCCCAATTCTGTACACGCAATTATCGCCCCCGGCGTGTCGTCGCAATCGGGGACGCTGCCGGGGCAGTGGGACCAGGCCCACCCGCCGGGGGGGGCGCCGGTGTAGGGGTGTTGCTCTTTGGTTTGCTGATCGAAGAGCCACGCGAGGGTAATGTCCTTGTCGGGAAGGGACGCGAGGTCGTCGGCCGCGGCGAGGGCGTTGACGCTGAGTGTGGTGACCCAGATGGAGAGGTTGGTATCGATCGGCCAACTGCCGTCGGGGCGGACGGAATCGATCAGGAAGCGGACACACTCGGCGACCACTTGCACTGCCGGGCCTTCGGTTCGACTCGCCCCGATCAGGCCCATCACCACGAAACTCGTCAGCGGCGCCGCTTCCAGATAGCCGCCACTGGAAGGTTGAATGCGACGGAGGACTTTCAGACTCCGCCCGCGGGCGAGTCGGCGGAGCGGATTCCACCACGTCGGCCGGTGGGCGTGGACGCACTGGCCGATGGCGATGAGGGCGGGGAGGGCGTAGCTGACCACGGGAAGGCCGGCGAAGCGGTACCAGCTTTGCGGCAGGCAGGCGAGTTCGAACGGCAATCGCGGGACTTCCTTCCACGGGACGAGGCCGGCCAAGGCACAGGTCATCAAGATCGGAACGGAAAAGGTGCGGTCTTTACCGTAGCGGTTGCGAATCGCTTCGGCCCGCTCGGCGGGAGTCGTGCCGCACTTCGCGGTGAGATAGCCTTCGAGTTTATTCACTGCGGTGGAGTGTTCGCTTTCCGTTCCGGTGACGGCGAACGCGGCCCGGATCAGCATCGACGTCGAGATGTTCGAGAAACTCTTGGTCGTGTCCCCCCAGCCGCCGTCGGGGTTCTGGGTTTCGTCGATCCATTTCAGTCCGCCATGGATTAACACGGAATGCACGGATGAATCGGCGAAGTGCAGGGCGATGACCGCGGTGGCCGAGGAAAGGGCGGACGACGAAAGTTCGCCGACCCAGAATCCGTCGGCATTCCGCTCGGCGAGCAGAGCGTCGCGGGCGATGTGGTAGGCGGCGAGGAGGCGGGTCCGGTCTTGAGACGTCATTCGTCGGGCGTCGTAGGGTCGAAATGACGGAAAATGTCCTGCTCGGCACGAACAACGATGGCGACCCGGCAGGTTCCTTTGCGGTATCGGTAAATGACTCGGAACGGGCCAACGATCAATTCCCGCAGGTCGAAGCCGGGGAATTCTTCAACCGGGGATCCGATTTCCGGAAGTTTCGACAGAATTCGAGTCGAGCGGAGGAGTTTGCGCGCCCATTTGTTTCCGTCGGCGGGTGAATCGCGGGCGATGTAATCCGTGTATTGGGTCACCCGACCAATCGCTTTTTTCGACCACGAGACGCGAGCCATTTTTCGACCTCGGCTTCGGCTTCCTCTTGAGACACGACACGACCGGCTTCGACGTCCGCCAGACCCAACTCGATTTCGCTCAGCAAATAGAGACGGTACCGCACGTTTTCCCACGTGCAATCGTCGGGGAGCGATTCGATTGCCTTTAGCGCTTTGGCTTTCACCGAATTCATGATTTCCCTCCGTTACACCCCTAAATCATCCAGGCTGTCCGCCAGTTTGTCCAGTTCGTCTTTCGGCTTGTGGTCCCGGCCTTCCTGGCGTTTGGGGATGCCGATGGTCGCACCGACCGCCTGCCGGCCGTCGGCGACTAATTCTCGATCCCGTTCGGCGACCGCGGCGGTGATCGCGTCGCCCGCGTCGCCGCCGAAGAGTTTGCTCAGGTCGATTTTCAATCCGCCGACGACTCCGTCGTTCGCCCCGGCTATGGCGGCCGACTTGTATTCGGGGAAGATGATCGCCTGTTCGGGGCAGACGCGGCTGCATGCGGGGCAGCCCTTTTTGCACTGGTCCTGATTTTCGGTGACGATGCGGTCGTGGTCGTCGACGCCGTAGACGCCGAAAAGGCAGAAGTCGAGGCATTCGAGGCAATTCGTACATCGACTGTAATCGATGACCGGGTACCAGCGGCGGCCGGCGTCGGCGAGCAGTTGGTCCGGGCTGAACGCGGCCAAGCCCGGTTCGATCGGAGATTTGGCGGGCAGGCCGAGTTCCAAAAGGGCAGGGGGGGGCGACGACGCTTTCGCCTCGTGCCGGGATTTGCATTCGGCCAGGATCCGTCGGACTTCGTCGACGAACGGGCCCGGTGACTTCGCATCGCGGAAGTCGAGCGTGTAGATGTGCCGGTCCGGGATGGTGCCGGCTGGGCCGATGGTTTCTTTCTTCTCCACCGGCGTGTCGGTGTCGGTCTCCTCCTCATCGTCGTCGGCCGGGGGCTTCAGCGCCGTTTCGCCGTAGTGGCCCTTGATGCCGTTGCGGTCCAGGAGCCAGAAAGCGGCCCGGGGGTAGAGCCAGGAGATCACGACCATGTCGCCGCGGACGGCGTCGAGGAAGAGCCGGCCGGTGTGGTCGGGGCCGAGGTCGTACAGGTTTGGCACGACGGCGAGTTCGACGCCCGGTTCGACGAGCAGGGCGGCGGCGACGGACTCTTCCAGTCCCCGCTTGGCGGGGTGTTTGCCGGGCGCCTGCGACAACACGACCGTTAGTTTCCGGGCCATACGCACTCCGGGTTCGACCCGTGATTCAGGAAAGCAGAACGGGCCGGGATGTCAAGTTATTCGTCTTCGGTCTCGTGGACCTGTTTTTTCAGAAGTCGCTGCGTGTGCTCCCAACCGGCGGTAAGGAAATCGCGGTATTCGTGGACGTCGAGCGTTCCGACCGGGTCGCCCGACAGATCGAACAGCCAACCCGCATTGTACCCGTCGACGTTAATGGCCGACGGGTCGTTCAGAAGACTCGGGTTGAATCGGAGCACCGTTCCGGCGAGCGGGGCGTAGAGTTCGGACTGGGCCTTGGAACTTTCGAGAAATCCGATGGGCTGCCTGGCGGCCACGGCGGCCCCGGCGTCGACGGACCATTCGAGGAAATAGACGTCCTGCATGAGCCGGACGGCGTAGGCGGTGAAGCCGAACCGGTAGCCGTCGTCCGTCGCCTTGCACCACATGTGGTTTCGGCAATACCGCCGATCCCCCGGCAACGGGGCGGGGTGCTTGCCCATCAGAAAGGTGAGGGGTTCGGATTCCAAGACATTTCACCGCAGAGAATGCGAAGAGAAACCCGGAGAACGGCAATTGAATTCAATTCATTTCCGCTTACATCCGCTGTGCTCTCCGCGTTCCCTGCGGTGAATCGTTTTACGTATACCGCACGTCCTGATATTGCGGGTCGAAAAACACGGGGAGGTGGCGGTCGATCTGCATGAGGCCGTCGGGTGTGCAGTCGATGGCGTCGGGGCCGACGGTCAACCAGCCGTCCCGTTCCAGTTGTTCGAACGCGGCGGCGAACTCCTTCCGCACGTCGACGCCGTGCTTGGCACGGAAGTAGGCGAGGTCGAGGTGGCCGGTTTTGAGCAGCAACACCGTTTCGCGGATCAATCGGTCGCGGGGGGTGGTGGGGTAGGCCCGGCCGAGGGGCAGTTCGTCCCGGTCGAGATGTTCGACGTACGATTCCCAGGTGTCCACGTTCTGGATGTGGACGCCGTTGACGTGGCCGAAGGAGGCAACGCCGGTGCCGAACATGTCGGCCCCTCGCCAGAGGGCTTCGCGGTAGACGAATCGAGTTTTGGCCGGGTCTTTCACGACCGTGGTGGCGCTGGAAATCGTATACCCCGCCTTCACGAACTCGTCGAAGGCGTAGCGGACCCAAGCCCGCTTGGTCGGCCAGTCGGCGACGGCCATGGCCGGTTCGTCCACCCCGACCATCTTCAGTTCCTTCGAAAAGACCGTGTTGTACGGCAATTCCATCTGATAGATGGTGACGCAATCGGGGGCGAGGGCGAGGGTTTTTGCCACGCACACCTTCCAGTTGTCCCAGTCTTCGCCCACCATGCCGGCGATCAGATCGATATTGATCTGCGGAAACCCGAGGTCGCGGGCCCAGCCGTAGGCGCGGTGGATTTCCTCTTCCAGGTGCGCCCGGCCGTTGTATTTCAGAATCTCCGGCTTGAAGTTCTCGACCCCGAGGCTGAGCCGGGTGACGCCCATTTTCCGCAGCGTTTCGAGTTTGTGCTGTTGGAGCGTACCCGGTTCGCATTCGAACGTGACTTCGCGGCTGTCGTGCCAGGGGAGAATGCGGCGGAGGCCGGACATCAACCCTTCGAGTTGGGCGGCGCTCAGGTAGGACGGGGTGCCGCCGCCGAAGTAGACGTAATCGAGCGGCCGATCGTTCACGCAGGCGGTGCGGCTCAGCAGTTCCACTTCCTTCGTGATCGCCGCGATGTACGTTTCGACGTCGCGGGCGTTCTTGTCGGTGTAAACGCGGAAGTAGCAAAACTTGCACCGCTTCCGGCAGAATGGAATATGCAAGTACAGGCCGAGCGGCGTGCCCTGCACGGGCGGGCGGTTCAGCGCCTCGTGTGCCGCCGGCAGGTGCTCCTTCTTCCACGCCGAAAATGGGGGATAATTGGCGATGAAATAGTTACCCAGTCCGGTTTTTTCCTGATCGATCGCAACGGTCATTTTCGTCCCTCACTTCGCGCCGAGGCAGTAGAGCGTGCCCTTTTCCGTGCCGACCAGAATACAGTCCGGGCCGACCGCGGGGGAACCGGTGACGGGGCTGTCGAGGTTGAGTTCCTGCAGTTTATTCCCGGACTTGAGGTCGAGGACGTAGAAGTTACCGTCGTTCGACAGGCAGCCGACGTAGACTTTGCCGCGGACGATGACGGGCGAGCCGTCGACCATGCCGTCGGTGGCGAATTCCCACGCCTTGGTTCCTGTGGCCTGGTCGAGGGCGTAGACTTTTTTGTCGCGGCTGCCGACGACGGCGCGGTCGCCGGCCAAAGCGGCGGAGGCGAAGAACGGCTGTTGGCGGCGAGGGGCTTCGAACGCCCAAGCCTTCTTCGCGGCCTTCCAGTTCACCGCGACCACCTGGTTGGACATCGTGCCGGCAAAGACCCGGTCGCCCGCCACGGCGGCCGTCGCACCGGACTGGCCTTCGATATCCACCGCCGCCAGTTCCTTCCCGGTCGCGGCTTCGATCACGTGCAGGACGTTGTCGCACCCGGCCACGAACGTACGGTCCCCCGCCACCGCCGGGGAGCCGTTGATCGGCTGGTCGAGGTGGAAGTCCCACACTTTCTTGCCGGCAGTCGTCAGGGCGGTCAGCGTCCCGTCGTACGACCCGACGAGGATCGTATCTTTGAAGAAGTTGCACCCGGAGTTGATCTCTCCGGGCAGTTCGTACGTCCAGAGTGCGTTGCCTGTGGCCGCGTCCCGGCAGTGAAAAATGCCGTCCACGTCCCCCACGTACACGCGGCCGTCCCGGACGCCCGGGGAGGCCTTCATCGGCGAGCCGAGTTTCTGCTTCCACTTTTGTTTGCCGGTGGCCACATCGACCGCGTAAAGGAATTTGTCGTCAGAAGCGACGTAGGCCACGCCGGCGACGACGGCGGGTGCCCCCTCAATCGAATTTCCGGTTGCGAACCTCCACTTGATTGCAAGCTGGTCCGGCAGCTTGGCCTCGGCGTGACCGGTCATTGCCGGGTTGCCGCGGAACACCGGCCAGTCGGCCGATCGCGCCAAACCGGCCGCGACAATCAGCAGCAGGATTCCAAACACCCGGGTCATAGCTCGCCTGCAGGTTCGAATTACAACGCCGCCTGATATAGTTCGAGAATATCCGATTCGGTCGGCGGGCGGGGGTTAAAACGTGCCGTCCATTGCCGGCTCGCTTCGTCGGCCAGAACCGGGAGGATGCTCGCGGTGACGCCGCAGTCCTTCAAACGGGTCGGCAGCCCGGCCGTATGGACGAACCCGCCGAGCCGGTCGGCGAGACGGTCCGCCCCGCCGAACAGCGCCCGGTAGCACGGGTCCGCGACAGCCGCGTTATACCGGACGACGTGCGGCAGCATGATCCCGATCGCCACGCCGTGGGTCAACCCGTAATGGGCGGTCAACGGGTTGGCGCAACTGTGGCAGACGCCGAGCATCGAAGCTTCGATCGCCGACCCGGCGAAATAGGCACCGATCTGCATGGCCGCCCGGGCCTTCACGTCGCCCGGCTCTGCCAGAACCCGCTCGAAATTCGGCTCCAGGTTCTCGAACGCGATCCGCGAGAACGCACGGGAAACCGGGTTGGCTTTGGTGCAGACGAAGGACTCGACGGCGTGGGCCAATGCATCGATGCCGGTGGCGGCAGTGACGAACCGCGGCTGGGTGACCGTCAACTCGGGGTCGAGAATGGAAACGCGGAAGGCGGCTTTGACGTCGCCGCAGGCCATCTTCACGTGGGTCGAATCGTCGGTGATGAGGGCGAAGCTCTGGGCCTCACTGCCGGTCCCGGACGTGGTGGGGATGCCGACGGAAGGCCGCATCGGTTTCGTCGCCTTGCCGTGGCCGACGTAGTCGGCCATCTTCCCGCCGTTCGTGTAGACGAAGTTGATGCCCTTCGCGCAATCCATCGCACTGCCGCCGCCGACGGCCACGATCAAGTCGGCGGCATGGCTCCGGGCGGCCGCGGCCCCCACCGCCACCTCCCGGTCCGACGGGTTCTCCCGCACCGCGTCGAATACCGAAACTTCGATGCCGGACTCGCGAAGAGAACCCTCGGCCCGCTGCGGGTGGCCCGCGTGTTCCAGCCCCGGGTCGGTCACCAGCAGGACGCGCGTGCCGCCCAGGTCACGGCAGACCTGCCCGAGGCGGCGGATGCCGCCCGCTTCGCATATGACCCGTCCGAGTGGTTGATAGTCGAAAGTCGGAAGGTGCATGAGGCGGGAATTCGGCAAGGGAGATCGGAACACGTCGTACGGACATGATACATGAACGCCCGGTCCGGCGACACCCGAAGTATACCGGCCGACCCGGCGGATATTACACGCGGCCCTATGCCACGACGAGCACCCCGCCGACCGCGAGCGGAATCGACAGGTTATCCAACCCGTGCGGGGAAACGGCCTCGGCCGCCGTCACGACGGCTGCGACGAGGAGCGATAGGCCGACCGACGCGGGACTGCGGGTGACCAGCATCACGAGAAACGTGGTGGCGAACACCGCGGCCGAGCCTTCGACCGAACGATAAACCGCCGCACCGTCCGTCAACGAAGGCACTCGGTACTTATGCCGGCCCCATCGCACGCCGACCGGCTCGGCGACGCCGTCCGCAAGCCCCAGCACGAGGGCGGCCGTGCGGGTCACGGCCATGTCCCCGAACGCACGGTCGATTGCGACCAACCCGACGATGCTGACGAGCCAGGAAAACCAGACGTGGAACGCCCCGTGCGGGGCGTCGGATTCCCTGGCGTATCCGGCAAACATGGTGCGGAAAATTGTTCGTTCGTGAAGCGTACACATCACGAGGAGCAAGCCGAACGCGACGGCCATGCCGGTGTAGCAACTCGCCCGGGCGATGGGTTCGGGGAGCCAGCCGAAGACGACGGCCCCGCCTGCGAGAGCCGTGACGTGGTTCAATTTCCGGGCGTCGCCGGGCCGGACCCGGCCGGCGAGCTTGAGTCGCCCGGCCAATTCCCAGACGCAAACGACAACACCAACGAACCCGGTGACCCGTGCCCAGTCGATATCGGCCATAAACCAACCAGAGGGTTGTTTTCGGTGAAGGTTTAGCCCTCGCGGGCCGCCACGGAGGGCGGCCCCTACGAGCACTCGTAGGGGCCGCCCTCCGTGGCGGCCCGAACAGTCACTCACGGGTAACTACCCCAGAGTCGGAATCGCACGCCGCTTGCGCCACGCATGGGCCACCGTCGGCACGTCCAACGCGGTTAGTAGGGGCCGCCCGCCGTGGCGGCCCGAACAGTCACTCACGGGTACTACCCCAGAGTCGGAATCGCACGCCGCTTGCGCCACGCATGGGCCACCGTCGGCACGTCCACCGCTGGGCCGGGTGTGAGCAGGATAATCGCAATCACTTCCAGGTCAACTACGATCCCGTAACCGAGCGTCAGGTCGAGCAGGGGATAGGCGGTTCCCCATCCGAGGACGACCGCGAAAGACAACGCGAGCAGAACGGCCCAGCCTTTGGCGAGGTACGAATGCGTGGCCGGCAGCACACGGTTTTTCACCAGGCTGACTGCATTGCAGGCGATTTCCATTCCCAATACCGCGGCAAGGAACCACCGGTATTCAACCAACACGGTCCACCGTAGAACTGCAACGGCCGTCAGAATTCCCAGATAGAAGACGACGTCGGTGCCGCTGTCGTAGCGGCGGACGAGCGGCGTATCGACGCCGAGTCGCCGGGCGGCCATGCCGTCGAAGAGGTCGGAGAGGAGGGCCGCAAGAAGTACGACCGGCCAGGCCCAGCCTTCGATACCGGCCGAGGCCAAAATAATAACGACCGGAGCGAGTAGCAGACGGAAGGTGGTCAATCCGAGCGGAAGTATCAACCGGGGCGATTTCATCGGAGGAGCGACCGTGAGGGATGGCTTGTAAGCAAACACACCCTCACGGCCGGGCTTTCATCGATTACGCCGTCACCGCCCCCTCATACTGGAACGCCCGGGCGCGGAAGAGGAAGTCGACGATCGACCCTTCGTGCGGCTGGAGCCAGTTGAGCTTGATCGTCGGCATCGGCCCCAGGTTCAGGCGGTCGATATGCGTCGCGTCGATGAGCGACCGCTGGAACTTCGCGTCCTCGGTGATCGCCGAGCAGACGAGAGTCGGGCCGATCTTTTCGAGCATTTTGTCCTGCGGGCATTTCACTACGGTGCAAAACGGGAACATGTATTCCTTTTTCGCCATGGCCGTGTCCGGGCTGTCGCTGTGCATGACCGTCGGCCGAAGGTAATCGCACCGCTCCTTCTTCACCAGCCGGGTGCCGTACGGGGCAGTCATATCCTTGACGCCCGCTTCTTTCAACGCGTTGTCGATGTCGGCATTGACCCCATCGGCCTGGCCGGGGACCGTGAATGCGGCGATGCCGGACTTCGGGTCATCCGGCGGCAGCGGCTGGTGCGGGCCGATCTTCGCAGCGAGAGCTTCGGCGATTTTTTCGGTATGCCGCGACGCCCAGACGCCGGAACAGTTGATGCACCCCCGGCCGCTGTTGACGTAGATGCTGTCGGCCATGACGTCGAGGTACTTCTCCCACTGATCCACTTTGTCGTCGCCCAGAATAATCTTCGAGAATCCGGGGCCGTGGGCCTGCACCCGCGGATTGCCTTTGTACTGCTCGACGGTGGCGGTGCCGCCGAAGATCAGGCTGCGGGGGCACTCCTTTAACACCGCAGCGCCGATGTCGCCGAGACCGGGGTAGATCGACATCGCCTGCTTCGGAATCCCCGCCTGTACGAACGCGCTGAACATCCGATACGGCGTCCACGGCTCCTGCGGGCCGGGTTTCAGGACGAGGCCGACCTGCATCGGCACGATCGGCAGCCAGAGGGTGTGGACGCCGGGGGAGTTACTCGGCAGCACCATGCCGAGCACCGGCGACTGGCACTGGTAGCTGACCGGCACGCCCCGGGCCTCGACGCCGTACCCCTTACTGAGGATGTTGAGGTCCAGCCCACGGGTAAGCGAGTCGAGGATTTTCTCCATGTTCCCCAACACGAAATTGTTCTTCTCCATGTTGAACTTGCACATGTGCTCGGGCAGGCCGGTCGTCGCCGACTGCATCCGCGCGAACTGTTCCGGCGTCTGCGTACCGTCGCCCAGGGGCAATTCGGCGTTGGCATACAACTCGCCCGCTTTCTTCACCATCTTCAGCAGGTCGGGGATGGGGATCGCCCGCAGCACGTCCCGCGCCCGCTGGGCGAGCCGCATGTCGCGTTCGACGAGTGCGGCGTTCGCCCGCCCGACTTCGGCCAGCACCTCGCCCGTGGCGAAATGCACGACCTTGTCGGTTTCCAGACTCTTATAAGGCTCGCCCCAGCGGAGCACGGGGATGCGGATCATGGGAAAGCGTCTCCGGTTTATGACGATGGCAATTTTGGATTCGGGCGAAACGAGCCCGCTCAGCGGAACGGGGGTATGTCCAACGGCAATCCTATCCTCATGAAAAATCGGGCGAACGCCTGGGCCAAGTGTTCTCGATAAGGCTGCAGAAGGCGGAGTCGGCTTTCGGCAGATCCAGCCTCTCGGCGAACGCGTGCAACCGGCAGTGGAAATAATTGCCGGAAGTCGACAATTCTCACCGGCCGTTCGCATCCGGGCAACACGTAGGCGGACAGCATGTGGTCAGACGGAAGAACTCCTCGACGCACCTCTTTCTTCCGCTTCAAATGCCCCCGCAATCGATTCCCCGCGAACCAACTCGTCCGGCGGCAAGAAAACGGTACACGACTCAAGAATGTCACCCTGTTCGAGGTGATCACCCGACGTCAACGCGTACCACGGATAGTCCGCCACGTCCATCAAATGCCGTGCTCGTCCTCGGGGTCGGTCGTGGGCAAGGGCTTAGCCCGGCCTTTCCAGACGATCCTCGCGGGAACGGACCAACGTCGCTTTGGCTCGGGTGGGGCCTGATAAAATTCCCAATCCCAACGCCCTTCCGGGTCGGCCGGAAGCGGCACCGGTTTCTGTTTTTCGGCGACGTACGGTTCGCTTTTATCGTTCATGACGATGAACTTTCACAGTAGAAGATTAAGAGTCCCGTGCAAAATCCTTGATCTTCTTTTCGGGTCGGGCGTGCCGTCACAAATTATCCGCGTCTCTTAGGGTAAGCTTGAGATCAGTGCATTCGGTCGCATGCCCAATCCTACTTCCCGTCTTTAGTATACCCCGACCGTCGTCTGGGCGGCGGTTTCGTGGAACGGGCGGACGCCACTGACGCCGTCCCATGGGTATTTTTCGCTCGGCGGTTCCCGCTCGCCTTCGTCCCGTTCTGCGAAGCGGGGAACGAAGAACTCCTTGGTCAGGGTCGTCAGCAACACCCGGCCCGTCTGGCCGTACGGGACCAGTTTGTCGTAATCCTTGAAATCGACCACCTGTGCCACGGCCCGCGGTTGGGGGGCGTAGTAGGCGATTTTGTAATCGTCGGCCGGCTTCGGCATCTCGGCCGCGGCCAGGCCCATCAGCGTGTTTCCATACGTCGGGGCGATGTACACGTCCGGGCCCAAATACTCCTCGATTGTGAACCGGACCCACTGCGACGTCATCTCGGTGCCGCCGCAAAAAATGCCCTTGATGCCCGCCTTGGAAATGCTCGACCCCTCCTTCTCCAACCGCAGGCAGAGGGCGTCGAGCAGTTTCGGCGTGGTGAACATGCAGCGGATGTCGTGCCCGGCCGAAAGGATGGTCATGGCCTGGTCGATGCAGTGTTCCTGGTACGCTTTCAGGTGTTCCATCCAGCCCTTTTTGATGAGCTTGACGACCCACCGCGGGTCGAGGTCGAGGCAGAAGCTGATGCCGCCGCGGTACTGGCAGAGGTGTTCGACGGCGAGGCGGAGTCGGCGGGGGCCGCTGGGGCCGAGCATGAGCCAGTTCGATCCTTTCGGGAAGAACGCCTCCGGCAGGGTGTCGGACATCATTTCGTAGTCGATCTTGAAATCGTCGATCACGACCCGGCTCTTCGGGATGCCGGTGGTGCCACCGGTCTCGAACACGTAGATGCCGCGGTCGGCGTACCCCTTGGGCACCCAACGGCGGACCGGGCCGCCGCGGAGCCATTCGTCCTCGAAGTACGGAAACTTACGCAAATCGTCCCAGCCGCGGACGTCCTTCAAGGGGTCGAAGGAAAACGACCGCGCCTTCTCCAGCCAGAACGGGGTCCCCGTGTCCGGCGAGAAGTGCCAGCGGACGACGTCGCGGACGTGGGCGTCGAGTTGGGCTTTGGCGTTTTGGATTCTTTCGGCCGCGGTCGCGCCGGCCGCGGGGGCCGGCTTTCCGGGGGTGTCGTTCACGGGGGTCCTCGGGGTTACTTCTTCTTTTTGAACGCGTAGAGTTTGTTTTCGGTCATGACGAAAAGAATGCCGTTGGCCACGACCGGAGTGCTGCGGATCGGGGCGTCGAATTCGACCTTGTCGATCAGGTATTCTTTTTCCACCTCGGCCCGCTTTTTCCGTTCGCCGGCTCGAAAGTCGTCTTCGGTCTTCGCGCCGGGCTGGTCGAACGAGTCGATCACCTTCGGCTTCTTGTAGTGCTTGAACACGAACAGGTCGCCGGTCTCGACGGTGAGGTAGACCTTGCCGTCGACGTAGAACGGAGACCCCCAGATTTGCCCTTTGACGTCGTAGTGCCAATATTTTTTGCCCGTTTTGGCGTCGAGGCAGTGGATGATTCCCTGGAGTTCGGCGACGTAGACGATGCCGTCGACGATGCAGGCGGTGCTGATGGTGCGGCCGAAGACGAAGTCGCGGGGCATGAACGGCCGAGTTTCGGCCCCGCCGTAGTGCCAGACGACGGCCGAGTTCGGGTTCGGCTTGCCGGTGACTTTGGGCTTCCCTTCGGGCTGCGGGATGACTTTGTCGACCAACTCGGGGGAGACATCGCCGGTCTTCCCGGCCGGGTCGATGCACCAGAAGTGGGAGATGCCGGTAAAGTGCTCGGGGTCCTGGCCGAGGCCGATGTAGATGCGTCCGTCGTATATGACGGGCGAGGCGATGAAGTCGCTCTTGTTACCGGTGCCGCCGAGTTCGTAAATGGTGCCCTTCGGGTTGGCGTCGAACTTCCAGATGATGTCGCCGGTGTCCGGTTTCAGTCCGTAGAGCCAGCCGTCGCCGCCTGGGAAGATGACCGTTTTGACCCCGCCGAACACGCCGTAGGACGGGCTCGACCATTGCCCGTGCATGATCGACTTGCCCGGGTAAGCCTTGTCCCAGACCACCGCTCCGGTCTTTTCGTTCACGCACATGAAACTCGGGGCTTCCGGCGACGGGATGTTGATGTGCCCTTCGTCCACCCCGTTCGAGGTGACGAAGTAGACGTTCCCGTCCACCGCCATCGGGGAACTGGCGGCGAGGTTGTGGGGAAAGACGTCAAACTTCTTGATTAAGTCGACGTCCCAGATCAGTGCGGCGTCGGTGGGGTCGTTGAAGTCGATCGGTTTGTTGTTCCGGTCGGTTCCCTTCAGGGGTTTACCGTGGGTACCGTCGCCGTACCCGCGGGGGTCGAGGCAGACGAGCCGGCACTGATTGCTGACGTAGTAGACGCGGCCGTCGGTGAGGAGCGGTGCGGAGCAGATGCCGATTTTGGGCCAGTCGCGGACGGCGCCGCCTTCGAGTTTGGGGTGGACCGCCTGCCAGAGGAATTTGCCCGTCTGTTCGTCGAAGCACATGAGGACGCCGCGGTCGATCGGGTCGGTGCCGCCGTCGGAGTTCGGCACGGTGTCCCGTTTGTTGCGGGGCTGTTCGTTGTTGGTGCCGGCGAAGACGCGGCCGTAGCCGACGGTCGGGCCGCCGTAGGCGACGGAGCCGAGGTTCGCAGACCAGAGGAGAACGCTGGTGTCGTTGGGGTCGGGTTTCTCGGGGATGTTTGTACTGTGGAGGTCGACCATGTTGCGGCTAGGGGACCCGCCGAACATGACGTGGTCATTTGGTGTCGTATGGAGATCGGTCTCGGTCAGGATGGGTGCGGCCGGCACGTCCGCCGCCGTACCGGGGGTCGTCGGTTTCTCCGCCGGCGCCGCCGGGGAGGGTTGGCAGCCGGCGGCGATCAACGCGGCCAGACCGGTCGCGGCCGTGATACGGATCCTCGTTGCTTTCATCGTGCGCTCCTCGGTCGCGGGACCGGTTACTTGTTTGGAAGGATCGACAGGTTGTCGTAGTAAATCTCGGAACCCGGTTCCGAGGCCTTGAAGACGTTCGGGATGTACCCGTAAAGCGCCGCCGCACCGTTCCGGTTCGGATTCGGATCGTCCAGGGTCAGCAACCAGTCGGACGGTTCCGGTTGATCCCGTTCCCAGATTTTCCCCTTGGCACGGGCCTTCGCACCCGTCGGATCGACCGTCAATTTCATGCGGTACCAGGTATCCTTCTTCCAGGCGAACGGGACGGAAACTCGCAAGCGGGGCATCGCCTCCCACGTGGCCAAATGGGCCGTGGATTTACCCGTGGCGGGGTCGGTTTTGCCGTCGAGAATGAGCGAATACCGGCTGTTGACGACGCCGACGTCGGGCAGTTTTTCCCGAATGACCGTGCCGTACACGTCGCACGCGATCGTGTAATTGCTCGCGTCGGGTCCGGTGATATAGGTGTTCGCCTTGGCCAGGTACGGGTTCGGGTTGGTGTTGAGTTTCGCCAGGACTTTTTTCCCCTGGAACATCTTGACCGCGTATTTCCCGGCCGCGTTCACCCACCCGCTGGGGGGAGCGCCCAGTGGAGGTTTGGAGAAATCGGCCTTGAACCCGACGAGTGCGGCGACCCGGACCCGGGCGGTTGCGACCAGTTTCCCGCCGCAATTGACTTCGAGGAATCCCTGTTGCAGTGGTTTTTTGCCGAGGGTGAGGACGGCCGAGTGGTTGGCCGCCTGGATCTCGCCGTCCAGTGCGGGCGGCTGTCCCCCCGTTGGCGTCTTGCCCGGAAGTGGAAGGGACCACGTGGCCGCGGCGGCTTCGTTCTTGGGAAGAACCCGGCCGTCGGCGTCCATGAAATCGACCGTAAAATTCATCGCCTCGCCCGGCTTGGCCAGCACGTCCGCCGGGAAGATACGGACGGACGAGGGGGTGGCCTTGGGATCGTAGGGGGATTCCGCCGGCATCGACGCGTACGGTCCGCCCGGCGTCAGTTTTTCCGCCCCGATGCAATACAGGTCGTCCCGGGTGAGGAAGTAGAGTCGGCCGTTCACGGCGATCGGCGTCCCGTTCGTTTCGACTTGTGCCCCGGGAATGCTCGACTTGAATCGGTAATGCCGAGTGTCGCTCGGCGGCTTTTTCCCGTCCAACGTCATGACCGCCAATTGACCCAGGACGTCGAACACGTACAGCTTCCCGTCGCAGACGAGCGGAGCCCCGCGGCTGGTCGTCCCGTAATTTTCCTTCCAGAGTAACTTGCCGGTTTTGGCGTCGAAGCAGTAGAGCTGGGCCGAATCGTCCGGAATATATAGGAGGCCGTCGGCCAGGCACAGAGACGACAGGCCGAACCGGACGGACCGGTGGTATTCCCAGACTTTCTTGGGCCGGGGAGTCGGACCCTTATGGGCGGTGTCCATGTGGGCGGCGTCCAGACACACGACCCCGCCGACGGGACCGCCGCCGATGTTCGGCTCGCCGTGCGAGCAATAAACCAAGTTTCCGTGTACGACCGGCGTCGGATTGATCGGTCCGTTGGCGAGCGGGTAATCCCATACGACTTTTCCACTGCGGACGTTCAGGGCGTGAATGTAACCGTCCCCGCCGCCGGCGATGGCCAACCGCTGGCCGTTGATCGTCGCGATCACCGGCGAAGACATGTGCGTGGCCTTGGCGGGAAGGCCCATGTTCGACCACCAGACCACCGCCCCGGTGGCCCCGTCGAACGCCACGAACCGCTGGCCGCCTTTGGCGAAATCCCCCCAACTGGCGCTCAACATGCCCTGGATTACCAGGCCGCTGTCGAACACCGGCGACACGAGTCGACCGCCGTACCCGGACACTCGGCCGTATTCTTCGGTCAGCTCGTGCTTCCAGACGATCTTGCCGTCCCGATCGAAGCAGAAGAGCGTCCCGGCCGAACTTTGCGCATAAATCCGTTCGTGTTCCGGGTCGGCTGTTAGCGTCGTCCAACCGAGCCGGCTGGACACGACGTCGGTCAGGAAGACGTTGAATTTCTGTTCCCAGAGCGTCTTGCCGGTCGCTTCGTCCAGGCAGACCACCCGTTCGCCCTCGGTCGGCAGGCCGGCGTCGTACCCGCCGATGATATAGATGCGGCCCTTAAGAACGAGCGGGGTATTGCGGCCGCCGTAAGGTTCCTTCCATACCAGGCCGTTCTTCCCCACGTCTTTAATGTCGAACTTGTCCGGGAGGTGTTGACCCCGGGCCACGCCCGTCTGTTCGGGGCCGCGCCAGTGAATCCAGTCGTCGGCCGTCGCCCGCCGGGATGCGGTCAGCACGAGCAAGGATAGGAGAAGGGCCCGCATTGCCTGAGCTTTCATCGCATGCTCCTATTCTGGTGATGGTCGCCCCGCACACTCGGCGGCAAGTTCTGTTTTCTCAATTACCCGCCTGGCTTTCAACTCGAACCGCGGCAGGGTTCCCGGCTCGACCGCGACGACTTCGACCCTAAACAGCAATTCGTCGCGCACCGCCCGGCTCACGTCGCCGGCCAGACGATCGCCCGTGAAACCGGACGCCGGCTCGACTTCGATCCGCAAATCGGCCAGCGACCCGGACCGGTCGACGACTAGCCGATATTCGGCCAGCCCGGCGAACCGCCGCACGATGGCCTCGATCGCCGCGGGGTAGAGGTTGTTGCCCCGCACGTGG
>DASXPC010000144.1:0-6169 GCA_036493815.1 Fimbriiglobus sp.
ACGGCCACGACGACGAGTGTGACCGCGACCATGAACGCGGTGAGGAATTCCTGGGCGGCCGACAACGGAATCCAATGGCGCGGGTTGGCCGGCACGAGCCCCGAAAGGATTCCGGCTGCAATAATTACTCCGGCCAGAGCGAGCCCGAGACCCAACGAATTAACCCACGGCCGGGCACCTCTGGCGGTCAGCCAGGCAGGCGGGGTTTTCGCCCGGCCCAGCAATTCGAGCCCGTCGAGTCCGATCGGCAACCAGACGCGAATTAACCCGACGGCCACGCCAACACCGGCGGCCGCCGCGACCAGCCAACCGCCCGCCGACAGCTCCAAATCGCCATCGGCGACGCCGCGAACGACGAGAGCCAAGAACGTCAATAATGCGACGCCGAGTCCGACGACGCCGATCACTTTGCTCAGCGCCGCGAGTTGCCGGTCGAGCGGCGATTCCCCGCCGGTCCGTTCGGCCGCCGCCCGGGCGGTCTGCCCGATCTCCGTGCCATCCCCCACGGCCGTGACTTCTATCACGCCGTAACCGTCCGCAATGGTACTGCCGCGGAGGACGACGTTTCCCGGATACGCGGCCGTGCCGTCACCGGCGTTCGGCCCTTTCTCCACCGGCCGGGATTCGCCGGTCAGACGGGCTTCCCGGACGGAAAGGTTGACCGCCTCGATCACCCGCCCGTCGGCCGGGATTTCATCCCCGACTTCCACCTGGGCCACGTCGCCGACCACGACGTCCTTCCGCGGAACGTTCGTAAACGCACCGCCGCGGATCACCGTCACCGGTACGTCGTCGTCGGTTTGGGTCAGCAGATCGAACTCCTGACCGGCCCGGAATTCGTTCCAGAATGCGAGGCCCGTGGCGAGGAGGACGGCCACGACGATGCCGACACCTTCGGCGAAGTGTCCTTCGGCCACGCCGACCGCGACGGAGACGGCCGCCGCGACGAGTAATATGCGAATCACCGGGTCGTCGAACTTTTCCAGGTATAGCCGCCACCACGGGTCGCGCGGGGGCGGCGTCAGAACGTTCGACCCGTGGGCCAAACGGTTGCGCTCGATCTCGTTTGGCGACAAGCCGGCAGGGGGCATCTTCGACGTGTGAGGTTGAGAAGGTTGCGGGGTAAGAGTGATGTATTCGGTCCGAACGCAACTGGCGAACGCCAATTCTGAACCGGCCCGTCCTCTCCTTTCAACCCGCCGCAAGTCATAAACTGTATTCCACCCGAAAGGTGCTCCGCCACGCGAATGTTTGTCGGAGTGAAAAGGGAAGTCGGTGCGAAACCGACGCGGGACCGCCGCTGTAACCGGCGAGACGTTTGGGCCACTGCCACTGCGACGCGAGTCGTGGGAAGGCCGCCCGGGCGTCGTTCGAGCCGGAAGCCAGAAGACCTGCCCTTCGGGATTGGTTCGGAGCCTCGGTCACGGGCCCCCGAGCCGGCAGGCACTCGTCCGCACGCGCGGGCACCGCTCGCCGGGGCAGGGTCGGGGCACCTCTAACGGGCCCGGATTCCGGCCCGGGGAGTGCTCATGCGATTGCGTCGAAAGTCCGTCCCGTCGGCGTTCACCCTCATCGAACTGCTCGTGGTGATCGCGATCATTGCCGTCTTGATCGGTCTCTTGTTACCCGCCGTGCAGAAGGTGCGCGACGCGGCGATGCGGTTGAAGTGTCAGAACAGTCTGAAACAACTCGGCCTTGCACTGCACAACCATGCCGGCACGAACGGCGAGCGATTCACCGTCTCCTCGATGAAATCGAGCCCGTCCGCTACCTTCACTGACTGGTACTGGTTCGGACTCATTACCAACGATTCGTCGAACCCGCGGACGATGGACCCGAGCCACGGCATCCTGTCGCCGTACCTCGAAGGGAACCGGGCGATCGTGCAGTGCCCCGTTTTTACGCTCGACCGGTTCACCCTCCGATTCGACATCCCGGTGGCGAGCTACGCCTACAACGACCAGTTCTCGACCTGGGGCGTGGCGGGGTTGCCCATCCTCACCGTCAGCAACCGACGGGGCACTTCGGCCACCATCGCCTTCGCCGACTCGGCTAACGTTCCGTTCTCCCCGCCCTTCGACAAGGTAACCGAAAACTGGTACTTGTCGGCCCCCATTCAACAATTCCCGAACGTGCACTTCCGCCATTCGGGAGTCGCGAACGTCTGCTTCGCCGACGGGCACGTGGAAACACGCACGCCGACGATTAACGGCGCCCCGTCGTGGGAAGACCCGCTGGCAACCGCATTGCGGAAGAAAGAGATCGTCTGGGACATCGGGTCGGACGATATCGAGTTCGGAAAGCCGTAAGCTGTTTCGGGGTGTGGGGGCTGAGAGGGTATCGGAGTCATTGAATTCCGGTTATAACTCGCACACCCACACACTCCGAGACCTTCGCACCTCCATGCCGATTCACCGCCTCCGCCTTCTGGTTCTCGCCGCGACCGCGTTCGTTGCGTTCAACATGTACATGGACCGGGTCTGCCTGTCGCACGTCATCAAAGACGTGCAGGCGGACCTGCTCCTGTCCGACCGACAGAAGGACCTGGCGCTTTCGGCCTTTTTCTGGACGTACGCGTTCGCCCAAGTTCCGGCCGCGGCCTTGGGCAAGCGATACGGGTACCGCCTTGCACTCACGCTGTACCTTCTGCTCTGGTCCTGGTACACGGGTGTCACCGGACTGGCGGGGAGTTTCGCAGGCCTGTTATTCGCCCGGCTCATGGTCGGGTTGACGGAAGCGGGGGCGTACCCGACCGCGTCGGCTTTAGTGCGCGGGTGGTTTCCCCTGCCGATGCGGGGGCGGGCGAGCAGTGCCGTGGCCCTCGGCGGCCGGGCCGGTCTCGTTCTCGCCCTCTTCCTCACTCCGGGGTTTGTCGAAAATTACGGCTGGCGCATTACACTTCTGGGCTATGCCGGGGTCGGCCTTTTCGCCGCCGTTTTCTTCTGGCTCGCGGCCCGCGATACACCGAATCAACATCCGTGGGTCAAAGACAAAATTGATCTTCTGCCGTACCCACTGCGGGCCTTCAAAGCCGACGTCTTGCCACTCCGGCTGTTCCTGACTGACCGAAATCTGTGGCTCGCCAGTGTGAACCAGTTCGGGGTCAATATCGGCTGGGCGTTTCTGATCACAAAAATGTCGGGCTATTTCACGGACTACCATCACGTTGTGCAGGCAGACCTGGGTGAAATATCGGCCATGCCGGCACTTGTCGGCTGCGGAGGAATGATCTTCGGCGGGGTGTTGACGGACGGTTTGACGAAGCGATTCGGGCTTCGGCTGGGCCGAAGCCTACCTCTGGGCGGACTGCCGGCGGTGGCGATGCTGGCCTACCTCGGATGTGCGATCACGCACGACCGCTGGGTCGCCGCGTCGCTTATCGGCGTCATGGCCTTGTCGATCGATTGTGCAAACCCGGCCTATTGGGCGTTCAGTCAGGACGTCGGACGGAGCCATGCGGCGGCATCGCTCGCCTGGGGAAATATGTTTGGGCAGATCGGGGCGGGGTTTTCTCCCCTGGTGCTCGGCGAAGTTCAGTCGGCGTACGGATGGCCGGCCGTTTTCGTCGCCGGGGCGATCGCCTTTTCTCTTGCCGCCCTAGCCGGGTTCTTGTTAGACGCGAGCCGGCCCGTGGAACAGGGTCAGAGCGTAGCCGGGCAGCCGGCGTCCAAGAACGATTGAAGGATGATCTGAGCGGCGATGCGGTCCCGCTTGCCGGTCCGCTTGTCGGCCCGGACTTTCGCTTGGCGGAGGGCATCGTCCGCCGCGGCGGTGGTGAACCGCTCGTCGCTGAAAACTACGGGCAGTCCGGTCGCGGTCGAGAGCCACGTCCCGAACTCTCTCGCCTCTTTCGCTTTCGGCCCTTCGGTGCCGTTCAACGAGATCGGCAAGCCGACGACGAAACCGACGAGCCGTTCCGCTCGAACCAGCGACTGAAAATACGCCGTGTCGTCCGCCTCGGATTTTCGGACGTGCGTATCCAGTGCGGAGGCGACGATTCGGTCCGGATCGCAGACGGCCAGGCCGATGCGGACCGTGCCGAAATCGACGCCGAGAAGCCGGCCCTGGGTGGGAAGTGCGGAGTGCGGAGTGCGGAGTGCGGAATCAAAATCCGAAACCAACTCGCTCGATTTGTTTTCACTTCGCATTCCGAACTCCGCATTCCGAACTACAAATACTTTTCCAACCCTCGCTTCTTCAATTCGTCCACCAACAGTTTCACGGTCGCCTCTTCCCGGCGGTCGGCGATCAGCGTCGCGTCGCCGTCCTGCACGATGAGCAGGTTGTTCACGCCGATGGTGGCGATCAGATGATCGGCGTCGGAAACGACGACGCATTCGTTCGTCCGCAACCCGACGTGGCTCCCTTGCACCGTGTTGCCGCCGGCGTCCTGCGGGTTCCGCCGTTCGAGGGCGAGCCAACTCCCCACGTCGTCCCACTGGAACGGGGCGCGGACGACCATCACGTCGGGGGCGTGCTCCATCACCGCGTAGTCGATGCTGATTTTTTCAAGCGGCTCGTATTCGGCCCGGAACACGTCGGCCTGTTCGGGCGTGCCCCAGGCGTCCGCGATCCGCTCGACCGCGGCGTGGAGGACCGGCCGTTGCCGCTTCAACTCGCCGAGAATCGCGGAGCACTTCCAGACGAAGATGCCCGCGTTCCAGTCGTATTGACCGGAGACGACGAACCGCTCGGCGAGTTCGGCGTCGGGCTTTTCGCGGAAAGCCAGAACGCGGGATGCGGGAATCGCATTTCGCCGGGCGACGTCCGCGCCGCGGTGGATGTATCCGTAGCCGGTGGCGGGGTACGTCGGCGGAATGCCGAAGGTGAAGAGTGCGTTCGGGAATTCGGCGACGAACTGGGCGGCGGCGGCGCAGGCCCGTTGGAACTCGGCCGCGGGCTCGATGACGTGATCGGCGGGCAGGACCAGCAAGGTGGCGTCCGGGTCGGTCCGGGCGACGAGGGCGGCCCCGAGGCCGATGCACGCGGCCGTGTCCCGCCCCATCGGCTCGCCGACCATCTGGGCCGGCGGGACGTCGGGCAGTTGCCGGGACGCCTCCGCAACGTGTGCCGCACCGGTAAGCACCCACACCCGCTCGGCGGGAATGAGCGGGGCGATGCGGTCGGCCGTACCCTGTAAGAGGCTGCGGTCCCCGGTAAACGAAAGGAATTGTTTCGGGCGTTTCGCCCGGCTCCGCGGCCAAAACCGCGTCCCCCCGCCCCCGGCCATAATCAACGCGTGATACATGTGTCTCGTCGGGGGAGCACGGCCCACCGATTTAGAGGACGGCGGGCGGTGCCCACCCTACCGGAAATACGTCGGCCCGAAGAGGACGATATTCTTATCCACCTTTGCCGCGAACTGGTCCGCGTCGAGGGCGTAGAGCGGAGAGACCTCGAGAGGCGTACCGGGCGGGGCGTCGAGTCCCGCAGCGTCCAGCCACTTGGCCGCCTGACCGGTCATTGCCTTGTGGACCGTCGCCCACGAATCGGGCCCGGTCGCGTTCTTCAATGGCGCGAACTCGTCTTCCCGCTCGACTTCGACCGCCAGCCAGCGGTCGGCGAGCGGCAGGGCGTCGAAAATGAACCGCTCGAACTTCAGGGCATTTTCCTCGTCCGGGTTGACCGCCGTTTTCGACACCGGGTCAAAGTACGATACCTTCTTTTTCGCGAGGTGGAGCGGCAACCCCGAAGCGCCGGTCGTGATGCGGGTGAGGAAATCGACGGCGAACAGGTGGATGGCGGGGCTGCCGGCGTGGAACGTGAGCGACCCGGACGGGTCGCGCTCTTCCGCGACGTCCGCGGGCAGGTCGGAGTATTCGATGATCGAGCACCGGCCGCCCACGAGGGCGAGGATGCCGACTTTTTCCCCCGGTGATTGTTTGCGGACGATCTTCGACGACACCTCGGCGGCGCGCTCGACGTGCCGGCCGAGGAATTTTGGATCGCCCACCCGGACGAGCGGGTTATCGACCTGGAAGTAGAAGACGTGCCGGACCCCACGGCCCGTTAAATCTTCAAGCACTCCCGAGTCGGAAAGGGCCGTGAGGGTACCGCCGTGCCCGTTCGGGCTGAGGAAAAGCGACCCCGGGCCGTCGAGCAGAAGCCGGCCAGTCGCCAGGTCGAGGGACGGCATCGTGCCCTGTTGAAAGAAGAAGACGTCGCTTAT
>DASXPC010000145.1:0-2926 GCA_036493815.1 Fimbriiglobus sp.
CCGCGGCTCCTTATCAACGAACTTCCCATTCAGCGGACTGTCAGGGCGCCCCGGTCAAAATCCGTTCGACGTACTGCCGGATTTCCCCGATGGCGGCGCCGGTGGCGAGGTGGACGTTCGGCGGACCGCTTGGCGTTCTGCGGTCGTCCACCACCGTCATCCCCCGCGTCGCCTCCCCCTTCGTCTCGACGTCGACACACTTCGGCTGGGTGCTCACGCTGCCCGGCAGGGCGACCGCGGCAATCCCGAGCACGTCTTTCAGGTGGAAGCCTTCGATCCCGTACAGCGACGCGCTGGCCCGGAGGGCGAACGGCACGACCTGCCGCAGGAACTTGCACGTCCGCGAATTCGGGTTCGGGAGTTCGAGCAGTTCCGTCGGCGACAGGATCAGCTTCCGCGTTACGTCCAGCGAAATCAGGGTCGGGTGGCAGTCCGCGTGCAAAATCTGTTTCGCGGCCTCCGGGTCGAGCCAGACGTGGAACTCGGCCACCGGGCCGACGTTTCCCGGCTCCCGGTACGCCCCGCCCACCAGGACCACCCGTTCGACGAGTCGGGCCAAGTCGGGGTCGCGGGCGAACGCCGCGGCCAGGGTCGTGCTCGGCCCGAGCACGATCACCGTGACTTCCCGCGGGTGCTCGCGGACGAGGTCGATCAGCACCTTGTCCGCGGGCGGGGGCGGGTTCCGCGGGCAGATCTCGAACGACAGGTCGCCGAGCCCCTGCGGGCCGTGCAGAGCGGCTCCGTTCGATTCGTACTGCACCGGCAGGGCGGAGGCGAGTTTCGGCCACTTCGGCGGGTCCAGCAGGTCGATCAGCACGTGGCAGTTGATCGTCGCCTGCTCGGCCGACACGTTCCCCGCCGTCGGCACGAGCGCGAGCACGTCCAACTCCGGATCGTGCAGCGCCAGGGCCACGGCGAACGACGTGTCGATCCCCGGGTCCGCGATCAGAATTACCTTCTTGGCCATTGGTCACGTCCTGGAGTTCGTCAGATTGTCGAGCATCGCGGCCGCCTTCCCGCTGCGAACCGCGTCGCGGGCGGCGGCGACGCCGTCTGTTAATCGCGTCGCGGCCCCCGCGGCGAACAGCCCGGCGGCCGCGTTCACCCATACGTACCGCGCCGCGGGCGAATCCTCTCCGTCGAGCACCCGCCGAATGACCGCGGCGCTCTCCCGCGCCGATTCCACCCGGACGGCGTCCGCCGGGCAGGGGTCCAGCCCGAAGTCCGCCGGGGTCCAGGTGTGGACCGCGAATTCGTCTCCTTCCACGATTCTTACGTTGGTTGGGCCGGAAAGGGTCACCTCGTCGAGTCCGTCCGCGCCCGAGACGAGTACGGCCCGGCGGGTGCCGAGGCGGGCGACGGCTTCGGCGAGGGTGTCGAGGAGGGCGGGCGACCCGACGCCGAGCAGGTGGAAGTCGGCGGCGGCGGGGTTGGCGAGCGGGCCGAGGAGGTTGAACAGGGTTCGCACGCCGAGGGCTTTGCGGAGGGCGGCCACGTGGGCCAGGCCGGGGTGGAACTGCGGGGCGTAACAAAAGGCGAAGCCGAACCGGTCGAGGCACTGTTGCGCCCAGTCCGGCCCGGTTTCGATGGGCACGCCGAACTCGCGCAAGACGTCGGCACTGCCGGTCTTTCCGGAGACGGCCCGGTTGCCGTGCTTGACCACCGGCACGCCGGCGGCGGCGCAGACGATGGCGGCGGCGGTGCTGATGTTGAACGTGCCGGCCGCATCCCCGCCCGTGCCGCACGTGTCCAGCACCGGACCCGAGACGGGCACGAGCCGGACCATCTGTTCGCGGAGGGCGACGGCCGCGGCCGCGATCTCGGCCGCCGTTTCCCCCTTGACCCGCCACGCCGTGAGGAGTGCCGCCCCGAGCGTATCCGGCACCCGGCCGGCGACGAAATCCCGGATCGCGGCCGTGACCGGTTCCGGGGCCAACTCCCGGCCGGCGAGCAGGGACGCATAGGCGGCGTCGAACCAGGATGGACGGAACGGCTCCACGCGAACTCCCAATCGGCCGGGGGGGCGGAAGTGAGGATACCGGATTCCGGCGGGTTTTCGCAATTTCTCTCTTTCAGTCTGTACAGACGTTGCATATACTTGCTTACAGAGTACACACGCGTGACCCGCCGGGGCGGACCCGGCGCCCGGGGTCGGCGGCGGGAAGCGGCCGCCGACCCCCGGTTTCGCCGCCCTCGCTCCTTCCGGCCGGAGGCCCACGATGTCCGAACATCCCGCTCTGACTGCCAAGCAGCAGAAAATCCTCGATTTTATCCTGCACACCATCCAGAACCAGGGCTACCCCCCGGCCATCCGCGATATTTGCACCGCGTTCGACATCCGCTCCCCGAACGGCGTCATGTGCCACCTCCGTGCCCTGCAAAAGAAGGGCTACATCGTCCGGGCCGAGAAGCGGGGGGAGAAGCGGGCCCAGGCCCGGGGCATTACCAGTCCCGGGGTGACGGCCGGCGGGTTCAGCCTGCCGCTGTTGGGTGTCGTCGCCGCGGGGAAAGCCCTCGAAGCCGTCGCCCAGGACGACCGCCTCGAATTCCGCGACATGTTCGGCGGCGACAACCTCTACGTCCTCAAGGTCCGCGGCCAGTCCATGGTCGAAAGCCACATCGCCGACGGCGACTACGTCGTCGTCCGCAAGCAGGAGCAGGCGGACAACGGCGAAAAGGTCGTGGCGATGGTGGAGAAGGCGATGACGCTCAAGAAATTTTACAAGCGGAAAGACCACGTCCGGCTCGAACCGGCGAACGGGACGATGGACCCGATCCTCGTTGACCCGTCGAAACACGACGTGTCGATTCTGGGCGTGCTGGTCGGGGTGATTCGGAAGTGCTGAAAACGACTTGACGAAAAAAACCGGGTCGGTGTCCGCCCGGCCCGGATGCACGTCGATCAGTTCTTCGATTAGTCCGGAAC
>DASXPC010000146.1:0-21215 GCA_036493815.1 Fimbriiglobus sp.
CAAAAGTCCTGCTACCCCTGGTAGGCTCGCTGTGACGGAAGAATCACTGCGTAACGAGCGGGCGAGGTACTGGGCCGGCTCGGTGGAGAAGTCGATACACCACGGGGATGGAGTCCAGCCGGTTGGGGGAAGCATTAACGAGTCGTTATTGGTTGGCTCTCTTCTTGGCCCGGCTGATGCCCTTCTCAAACGTTCCAACACGGTCGAAAGGAAACCGACTGACTCCGCCCCCCGTCAACAACGCCAATTCGATCAACTCGTCGCCTACACCCAAAAGCTCTGGCGAGATTCCGAAGCCGTCCGCAAAGAGTTCTGGAAGAAGGCCGATGCATCATCGCCCGAGAAGTGGGAGCAGTCCTGCGAGTGGTATCGCGATTACTTCTGGAAGGAAGTTATCGGCAAGCTGCCGGAGCCGACGGTGCCGATGAACCCGCGGTCGCGGCAGGTTTACGACGAAAAGTCCTGGACCGGGTATGAAGTGATGCTCGACCTCTTTCCGGACGTGTTCGCCGAGGGCATACTGCTACTCCCGAAGGGAATGAAGCCGGACGAGAAGCGGCCGGTCGTCGTCTGCCAGCACGGATTGGAAGGCACGCCGCGGAGTTGCATCGATCCGGAACCGCGGCCGACTTACGACCAGTTCGCCCGCAAGTTGGTCGAAAAGGGCTACATCGTTTACTGCCCCCAGAACCCGTACAAGTTTGAGAACCACTTCCGGCAGATTCAACGGAAGGCGAACCCGCTCAAGCTCTCGCTCTTCAGCTTCATCATCGCCCAGCACCGGCGGACGATCGACTGGCTGGAGACGTTGCCGAACGTCGACCCGAAGCGGATCGCATTCTACGGCCTCTCTTACGGCGGCAAAACGGCCATGCGCGTCCCGGCCGTGGAGAAACGCTACTGCCTCTCCATCTGCTCCGGCGATTTCAACGAATGGATCGGCAAGTGCGTCTCGGTCGACCTCGACCGCAGCTACATGTGGACCCGCGAGTACGACATGTACGAGTTCGACCTCGGAAACACGTTCAATTACGCCGAGATGGCGTATCTCATCGCCCCCCGCCCGTTCATGGTCGAACGCGGCCACGACGACGGCGTCGGCACCGACGAAATGGTCGCCTACGAGTACGCGAAGGTGCGCTACCTCTATGCGTACAAGCTCAATATACCCGACCGCACCGCCATCGAATTCTTCCCCGGATACCACCGGATCAACGGCAAGGGAACGTTCGAATTCCTCCAGAAACACCTGCATTACCCGTGATCGATCCAGTCCTCAAATTTCTTTGCTTTCACGGCCCAGCCTTCTGAATTCAACCGCTCTCGCGCCATCCTCTGCCCGTCGGGAAGACCTGTTGCGATCCGTTCGACTATCTTGACCGCAAACTCGTCCGCCGTCTCGGCCACGTCGCACGCGTCGGCCCACGGGCGGGTCGCGGGTAGTCCCCGCAGCACCACCGGCTTACCCGTTGCCAAGTACTCCTTCAACTTCAGGGGCTGCATCGCCCGGGTCACCGGCCGGTCGACGTACGGCATGACCAACACCGATGCCGCGGCCGCGAGGGCAGGCAGCCGATCGTACGCCACTGCCGGGTGACTCGCAACGTGGGGCAGGGCGAACAGGGCCGGGTCGGGGTCCTCCCGCGGACCGACGAAGACGACCGTGCCCCGGGTCAGCCGCGTCGTCAGAGTGCGGACGAATTCCAAATCGGTCCGCCGGTCGACGACGCCCCAGAAAACGACGAGCGGTGGTTGCAGCCCAGCGAATTCCCCTGGAATTCCTGAGGCAATTGATTGTCGCCAGAAATCGAGATCGACGCCGTGCGTGAGCAGGCGGCCCGGCTTTCCCAGATTGGCGACGTGCGACACCAGCGTGTCACTGACGGCAATTACCTCGTCGACTCCCGGGACCAGTTCCCGCTCCATCCGCCGCATCGTCTCCCCGTCGTACCCGGGCCACTGCGAGAAGTCGTCCACGCAGTAATACACCCACCGGGCGACGGGAAGCCGGCCGACCAGGTCGGCGACGAGCGGCAGCGTCGTCACGACGACCGGTTTCTCCGGCATCGCCTCGACGATCGGGATGAGCGAACGGAGGATTAATCTTCGATTCAGATTGCGGCCGAACCGCGACCGGAACGACGGCCACATCTTCGGGGAGACGACCGTTAACCCCTCCCCCATCCCTCCCCGAAGCGGGCAGGGGAGTGGATTTTCTCCCCCTTCCCACTTCGGGAAGGGGGTCGGGGGGTTAGGTTTTCGAAGCCATTGCCCGAGTTTGCCGGTCACACGCCTCGCCGTCCCCCAGTCCAGCCGCGGCGGCCGAGTGCCAATCGTGTTCACCCACGTGACACTTCGGTGCGACAACAGGTGGCGGATCAGGTGCTGGCAGCTCGACGGGTGCCGGCCCCAATCGTCGGCGAAGACCAACAGGGGCGGCTTGCTCGCGGGCGGTTCGGGCATACCGCTATTATGCATGCTATCCTGCCCCCTGCGATTCCTGCCACCCCGCGAAGCCCCCGTCCGCCGCGGCGAGCCGGTCACCGTCGGCCTCCCCTGGCCGCGGGGGGCGGTGACCGACGACCGCTGCTTCCGGTTGATCGGCCCGGGCGGGACGGAGGAAGCGCTGCAAACCCAACTCCTTGACCGCTGGCCGGACGGGAGCGTGCGGTGGTGCCTGTTCGACTTCCGGGCGACGGTGGGGGTGAAGAACGGGGGATATCGGATCGAGGTCGCTGCCGCGGACCGGGCGGAAAATCGAACGACTCCGACAAAACCCTGGCCCGTCGAAAAAAACGACGATATCGACTATCGATTTGCAAAATCGAACGACGGTAGTCCGCCCGATATTCACGGCGGGGGATGTTTCGAACTCGGCACGGAAAACAACGGCGACGCCGTTCAGATTCCGTTCAACGCGGATACGGGCACGGCCGGGGCGATTCACCGCCAGTTCCGGGTCGTGTGGGGGGGACGAACCACCAACGGGCAGCGCCTTCAAGGGTTCGGGCGGATCCGGTGGTTCCGCGACGTCCCCGTCACCCAATTCGACTTTACGATCCAAAACCCCCAACCGGCGGGACACCCCGGCGGGAACTGGGACCTCGGTCAGTCCGAAGGAATCGACGTAACGAAACTCGTATCCCGCCATGTCCCGGCTCTGTCGTCATTGCCGGCGACGGTCCGTGTGTCGTGCGCACCCGGCTCCGAATGGACGAATGCCGGTTGCGTCGAATTATCGCAAGTCTCGTCGGGCGGTGCGAACTGGGATTCCACCAATCACCTCGACCGTCATCATCACGTCTCACTCGCGGCGCGAGGTTACAGGGTTACGGCCGACGGCCGGTCGATCGAGGGCGATCGGGCGACGCCGATCGTCCTTCTCGAATCGGGCGAGAAGTTCCTAGGCGTTGCAATGCCCCACTTCTGGGAAAACTTCCCGAAGACAATTACAGCGGACAAGGACGGCATCACTCTCCACCTTTTCCCGAAAGACGCCGGCCCCCACGAACTCCAAGGCGGGGAACAAAAAACCCACACCTTCTACGTCGCCTTCGGCAAGGATACGATCACGGACGAGCCGATGGCCTGGTGCCGCAGCCCGCTCGTCTGCCACGCCGACCCGGAGTGGTACGAGAATTCCGGGGCGATTCCCTATCTGACACCTAAAGCAACCGATCCGAACGCGGAGTACATGAAACTCGTCGACCAGGCGATCGAGGGGCCGGACACGTTTTTCGACAAGCGGGAGAAGATCGACGAATACGGCTGGCGGCACTTTGGCGACGTCTACGGCGACCACGAGGCGGTCTACTGGCCCGGCCCGGAGCCCATGGTGTCGCATTACAACAATCAGTACGACTGCGTCGCCGGATTCCTGTATCAATTCATGCGCAACCCGGATCAACGCTGGTGGGAGTTGGCGATTCCGTGCGCGGATCACACGTGCGACATCGACGTCTATCACACCGACGGGGACAAGGCGGCATACAATCGTGGCCTCTTTTGGCACACCTATCACTACGCCCCGGCCGACACCGGCACGCACCGCAGTTATCCGAAGAGTCTGAGGAAAGGACCGCCTGAAAGTTTGACGAAGAAAATGGACCAGCTTGGCGCCACCGCGGAGAAGCTGAAGAAGTCCTATGCCGTCGGCGGCGGCCCAGGCGCCGGCCACAACTACAACCACGGCCTCATGCTCGCGTATTTCCTGACGGGGAACCCGCTCTACAAAGAAACGGCCGTTGATCTCGCGCAGTTCGTCATCAATATGGAGGACCCGTCCAAGACGCCATTCCGGTTCCTGTCTCGGGAATACACCGGGCTCGCCACCGAAAGCGGCGGCGGTGGATACCACGGCCCGGGCCGGGCAAGCGGCAACAGCGTCAACGCGCTGCTCGTCGGGCACCAACTCAGCGGCGAGAAAAAATACCTCGACAAGGCTGAGGAAATCATTCGTCGGGTGTCGCACCCGAAACAGAACCTGGATTCGCTGGATTTGCTCAATGCCGAGTTGCGATGGTTCTACACGATGTTCCTGCAATCCCTCGGCAGATACCTGGATTACAAGATCGACCTCGGCGAATTGGATGAGACGTATGCATATGCTCGGCTGACACTTTTGTACTTCGCTCGATGGATGGTCGCGCGCGAGCGGCCTATTTTGGACACACCGGACAAGCTGCAATATCCGACCGAAACCTGGGCCGCTCAGGACATGCGGAAGGTCGAAGTCTTTCAGTTCGCGGCCAAGCACGCGGAGGGCAAAGAGAAGGAGCAATTCCTCGAAAGGGCGGAATGGTTCTTCCGATACGTCGAGAAGAAACTGCACGAGTTTCCAACAAAATCGCTTTGCCGGCCTGTCGTTCTCGTGCTCAATTTCGGCTGGTCCCGGGCGTGGTGGATGACTCACCCCGATGCGTCGGCCCCGTTCCCGAACGTTGCCGTCTCACCCGATCACTGCGGTGAATGGCGGATGTTCGTTCCCCAGAAGGTAAAGGCCATCCGCCGGGCGAAGATGATCGTGGCGGTCGGAGGGATCGTTGGTCTTGCAGGAATCATCACCTTCATTATTTGGCTGATGTATTTTTGACCGGATGAACAGTATTAACACGATTGAATCAAATCATGTTGATCTTGTATATCCTGTCAAAAAAACACTCCTAACGCGATCGAATGACAACTGCGGGGACCCCGGCCGCGACGACGTGGTCCGGCAGCGGTTTTGTCACGACGCTGCCGGCCCCGACGACCGTCCCCTTGCCCACGTCGGCCAGCACGACCGATCCGCTGGCGATCCAGGTTCCTTCGCCGATGGTGACCAGCGAACGAATGCCGCCCTGGTTGCGGATCGGCACTTCCGGGTCGTCGATGAAATGCGTTTTACCGCCGCTGGGCACGTGCACCCCGGCCGCGAGAAGCACGTCCTTTTCCAGGTAGACGAATCCGAGGTGGCAGTTCGGGCCGACGTAGACGTTATCGTCCAGCACCGCCCCGGCCTGTGAAAAGAGGGTGCCGTAGTGCACTTCTGCTGAATGGGAACATCGAGCCAGCACGTTGGCCAGAAACGCCCGGCGGAGGTAGACGCCGGGCAACCCCGGCAGCGGCGCGAACGCCTGCGACCATCCTTCGAGCGCCCGGTTCCGGCCGAAAAGCAGGGCCGAGCACCAATACCCGAGAAGGGTCGGCGAAACCAGGATAACGCAGAGGTAATGTAAGGCCACCTTGGCCGACGATTTGAAGTCGTTCATAGTCGGGTTAATGTACGATAAAGTTGGAAGTAAGAATCGACGGTACGATCGAGGCGATAGGTTTCGTTCACCCGCCGCCTGCCGGCATTTCCCAATCTTTGCGCGAGGTCCGGGTCGCAAAAGATTTGTCCGAACGCCTCGGCCAAAGCAGGAGCATCGCCCCGCGGCACGAGCAACCCCTCCACCTCCTGCCGAACGATTTCCGGGTTACCGCCGACGTTCGTAACGACGACCGGCAACCCGGCCGCCATCGCTTCGAGAAGGGTGAGCGATGCCGCTTCACTGACCGAAGTCAACGCGAATGCGTCGGCGGCCCGAAGCCACTCGGGGACGTTATTTTGGATGCCGACAAATCGTACCCGGTCCGCGACGCCGAGCGAGCGGACCAGGTCTTCGAGTTCCTCCCGGAGCGGTCCGTCGCCGACCAGGACGAGATCGACGTCCAATAATGTTGTTGTGGCCGACGCGAACCCGCGGATAAGTGTGGATTGATCTTTCACCGGATGGTGCCGGGCGATGTGGACGACGTACCGCCGGATCGGCTCGAGGCCGAGGGTTCGCTTGAGTTCACTTTTGTCAACCGAGGGGCCGTACGGTTCAAGTGGAATCCCGTTTTCGATGACCCGGATTCGATTGCCGCGGAACCCATCGACCCGCGACAATGCGTTGGCACTGAACCGGCAACAGGCGTTGACCGCGTCGGCCAGGCGGTCGAGCACTGTCCGGTTGAACGCCCGTCGGAGCGGCGAAACGACGTCCGGGAAGTGCCGCCCGTGCTCCGTGAGAATCAACTTCGTCACCGGCCGACAAAACGGCTTGGCCAGGGCGGAATAAAAGAACGGGGTGTACTGGTGGGCGTGAATCACGTCGATTTTGCGATCCGAAACGGCGGCAGCAATCCGGCGACTCACGCCGAAATCCCGTCCCGGTTTCCGTTCGAAACAATGCAGGTCAATGCCTTCGCCAAGGAGTTCGTCTCCGATCTGCCCCACGCGGTCCAGGCATAAAACGGTCGGCACAATCCGCGGCCCCAGCCGTCGGATTGTTTCGCGTACCAGCACTTCCACCCCCGCCACCTGCATGGCATGAACCACGAATGCCACGCGGATCGGGCGGCGGGGAATCGTATCCATCAGATTGCCAAAACCGGAACGGTCTGCTGCTTCAGGTAATCGTAGAGTTGGAACCCGTCCCGCACGAATTCGGCCGGGTTATCCCGTACCGCCTTCACGTACGGCCCGTCGTATGTCCGCAAATACGGGAGGTATTCCGGATCCGCCCAGCGGTGGGGGAACAGGTTGAAGAGGAACGAGGGCATTGGGAATCGCGGCCGTGCCGCGTTGTACAGGCGGCCACGCATGTTCCGCCACTTTTCCCGCAGTCGGGCCGCATTCCGGACGAACCCGAAATGATGGCACGTGAACAGAGACTCGGCCGGATTCATTTGGACCGCAACCCCCTGCTGTCTGACGCTCGAACCGTCCCCCCACACTTCGATGTCCGGTCGGTTCCGGTGAGCGAGCACTTTCACGCCCGGCCAGCGAAATCGATCCGGTTCGACATTCAGCACTTTGTAGTTGCCGTAGAAATTCAGAAGCGTGGCCGGAAAAGTCGTCGCGTCCGCCGCTTTCAGCCGCGCCCGGATTGCGTCGAATTCCCATTCGGGTATGAACTCGTCGCAGTCCAGAAGAATGCACCAATCCCCGGTGCACTTTTTCCTGGCATCGTCCTTGAACCGCACGGCAAAATTCATTCCGGTGTTGACGTCCCAATCCGACCGGAAGATGTGAATTTTGGGATCGATATTCCGGATTGCGTCGTAGGTTCCGTCGGTTGAATACCCCTCGTGTACAACGATTTCGTCCGCGAACGGAACGTGATGTCTGAGCATGTCCACGACGTGGTAGTCCTGAACCAGGCCGTTGCGGACGAACGTGTAGAGGGATAGTTTCATACCCCGGCCGCCCCGCGGTTGGGCATGCGTATGCCGGGTCCGACCGGTACAGACACAGTGGCGGAGACGACCCGAGGCCCGACCGCGGATTGAGCCTGCTTCACCCCGCCCTCGTAAATGCTACGTAGCATCGCGGCGCAGAGGAAGAGATAGTATTGGGGTTCGAACGCTTCGCACGAAAGGAAGAAGGCGCCCGTGCAGAAAGTCACCAACGAAGACTGCAGCCCGCACGCGGCGAGGTAGGTCCGCCGGGAATCGATGTCGTCGTACGGCCGGGCGAGTTGGGCGACCTTGCGGAAGTTCCAAAAGGCGAGGCCGACGATCCCGAGATAGCACGCCGCCCCAACAAACCCGCAATCCGCGGCAATCTGTATGTATTGGTTGTGAATCACTCGGCCGGGTTCGTCCGCCCCGTAATCGAAGGTCACCAGTGGAGAGTTCCGTACGCCAATGCCGAAGACCGGGTATTCTGACGCGATCTGTAGACCGATCGACCAGCTCGTAAACCGGCTTTGCGCACTCCCGTCCGTGTCCATCTTCGAGATGGAAAAGAACCGATCAGCAATTTCCTTGCCGGCGAGAAAGGGAATCGTCGCCGCAACCAGGCACCCGAGCAGGAATTTCTGCTTACGGTACTTGCCCCGAAGCACCCAGAACGGGCTGGCGACGATCAGGCTCAACATCGCACCCCGGCTATATGTCAGTAACACCGCGTGGATGATGACGGGAATCAGGATCGCAAAGGCCCAGCGGTACCATCGGCGGTAATACTCCCACGCGAACGCGCAGAGGGGGACCCCCATGGCCAGGAGCATCCCCGCCCCGTTGTTATCGTGACCGCCATACCCTTGCTTCGCGATGCCCAGGTAACCGTTCACGAGGTATTGAAAGTTGATTTCGTAGGAAATGTAAGCGAGCGACAGGGTGTAGATAAGGAAAATCGCCCAGACCTGGCCGACGGTCCGGATGCATATCATGCCGACGGTATACATGACGTACAGTTTCGAGTACTCGTCCATGTGTTGTTCCGCAGCCTGCCGGTCGCGGGCGAAAATGTAGCTGAGGATAATGGCGAGGCCGAAGGCGTAGAAAAAGCCGTGGGACCAGGAAAACTTAAACCGCCCCGGCGGGCATCGGCCGGGGGCGGAAGACGGCGGCCGCGAGCCCGTGATTACGAGCGCCGCGATCGTGGCAATGGCGACGTAAAACGACCAGGAAACGCCCCATTCCAGCGACCATTTCCAAAGGAACTGCGGCCGGAGGACGGCATAGAGAATGTAAACGGCAAGCCCGATGAACGGACGTATCACGAACGACCCGAGGCAGGCCGAAGCCGTGAGCACCACCATGAAAATCGTTTGTTTCACGCCGGCATCCTCGTTGCCGATTCGAACCCGGCGAGTGCCGCTCGGGCGGCTGCCGACCACGTGTGATTCGCGGTCACCCAATCACGGGCCGCCTGCCCGAGTCGGGTCCGGCGGGGAGCCTCCTGCCACAATTGAATCAATTCCTTCGCAAAATCTCCCGGCGATTCCGCCGTGACGACCGGCGGATCCCCCGCCAAGCCCGCCGTAACTCGCGGCGTGGCCAATACCGGAATGCCCATGGCCGCGGCTTCAAGAATTTTATTCTTGATCCCACCCCCGCTGACGAACGGGAAGACCGCAACCATTCGGGCCCGAACTTCCGGCCGCAGGTCCGATACGTTCGGCGTGAGCGAAATTCCGTCCCGTCCGGCGAGCCGTTCCACCGCCGCGGTCGGGTGAAAGCCGAAAATGTCCAATCGAGCGTCCGGAACGCGGGCCCGCACCCGCGGCCAGACTTTCCCGATGAACCATTCGATCGCCTGCACGTTCGGCCCGAAGTCGAGCCGACCCCAAAACGTGCAACTGTTCGGAATCGGGATTTCGTCACCCGGTGCGAAATACTCCGCGTCCACGCCGTTCGGCACGACGTCGGAGTTCCGCCTGCCCGTCACCCAACGGTATGCCCTGGCGTCCTGGTCAGACACGAACCAGACGCGGTCGAGCAGGGAAGCATAAGCCCGTTCGTAGAGTCCCTTCACGAGTGCCGGCTTCAATTCCTTCCACGATCCGACGTGCGTCCATTTCCATTGAGACAAGTGGTGCCAGACCCATTCGTCCGCGGCGTACCAGATACGTAACCGCCCGGTTACGCCACCGAGATATGGCAGAACGTTTAGACCGACGACCACGACACCGTCGGCATGGAACGCATTTGCGGCAGCGGCTACCCATCGGATTTTCTCGCGGTCGATTCCCCAATACGACCGGAACTTCTCCTGCCATTTCGTCAGTTGGACCGGTATCGCCCCCTCGGCCGGCACCGACGGCGTTCGTTCGGCAAACGAAAACCGGGCCGCCAGGGTTAGACCGTCGAGAGCCGCGTCAGTCGGTCGGTCGAGAGTGGATAACGCAACGGAATGGCCGGCATCGGCCAACGCCTTCATTGAGTGAAAAGCGTGAACGTCGTGACCGCTCGACCGCGGCCAGGCCAATCGCTCCTTGACGAACAGTATCCGTCTCGGCCGGGGCTTGGCGCCCTGAATCGTTACCGGTCGGTCTTCGCACGTAGCAGTCGTCACGCGGAAAATCCTTTTTTCGAGTCCGTTCGAATGAACATGCACACGTAGGCTCCAAGGGCTCCACCGACGGCCGCGAGCAAAATGTCCGTCGTTGCCGGAGTTCGGGCGGCGAGCCAGAATTGGCCCAATTCGATCGTACCGGCCACGCCGGCAGCCGCCACACCACCGACGCGGGGATGCCGCGTATTCGCCACCCCACCCGCTGCCGCGCCGAGCGGACCGTATAGCACAACGACCTCCAGGACTTCGTTCAACAGCATGAGGTATTGTTTCGTCTCAATAGCGGCGAACGGGATCAGGTTCCACGCGGTCACCCGGTCGGCCGCCGATACGGCGAAATCGAAAGGATACCATCCGGTCGCAATAAGGAACATCGTCCAGCCGACCGCGAACCCGAGGTAAACGATCGACCCCAAACGTCGGACAGCCAACGCTCCGACCCAACCCAATATCATGGCTGCGGACACAATCATCACGTCGGTCGTGCTCGCGTGCCGGGACAGAATTGGCACCTGGGCCAATTCCATTCCGATCCCGAGCAACACGGCAGACGCCATTGCCCCCGGAAACCCGGCCCAAGTTCGCCAAAACCCGGGAAGACCCGCGGCAAGGATTCCGACCGGCAGAAACACTCCAGCCAATCGCATCCACGCCACGATTTTTTCGACCCGCTTCGCTTCGGTCGCAATCTGCGCGCATTCCGCGAACGGCCGCACGGTGACGCTCTTGCCGTCCTGAATCCGTTTGTACACTTCGCCCGGACTCGTCGATACGTCAAAAGGTAGCACCTGAATGGCGAGCAGAACAATCAGATAAACCAGAAGAATTCGGCCCCGTTTTCCGCCAAACCGGTCGGTCGCATAGACGCCCCGAACCCAGTCAACGATCTTTTGACCGAAGAAAATCCATACGGCCATTCCCGTCGTGGAACCGAGGGTCTGGGCTTCAATATCGGTCGTCGAACACGTTCGCTTCGGGAACCAGAGTTGGGCGAACTCCACAGCCGATGAAAAGGCAATGCAGGGCGGGATCAGTATCATGGCCGTCACGAGGGATTTGACACGGCCGAAATGGTCGATGCGAAAGGCCCCGAGCAAGCAATATCCGAGTGGAAACCCGAGAATGAAATTGGCGGCCCCGTCCGAACGGGATTCCAACCGGTTGCGGTGGTGGAGCACCCATTCGAACGCATTGACGGCATCGGAGAACGATCGCGGTTGCGATTCGAAGGGGACGAGGCTGCCATAGATGGTGAGGGCCACAACGCCGAGGGTGAATCCGGCGAATGTGCGGGCGGTCGGGAATGGGGGCGGGCCTTCGGTCACGAGGCCGACTCGCCTCCGGGGAGGGGGATGGCTTCGGTCCCGCTGGCCGGTTCGCCTCCCGGCGGCGGAATGGCCGCGGCGAAACCGGGGAGCTTTTCGCCGGGAAGCGGAATGGGCTTTGGCCCGGGTTCGACGGTCACTCTTGCGGACGTTGCGTCCCCCGCCTTTCGCACCTTTCTTCTACCCATTACCAGCGGGGCGTCCTGCTGAGCCACCAGATAGTTCTTCTTGATGAATTCGTACTTCTTGAGCCGAACGACCGGTTGGAATATCCAATCGATCGCTTTCAGTTCGATCCAAATGAGTCCGAGTGCGACCGGCATCATCAACCAACCGGCCAGGTCGTGTACTACCACTGTGCCGAGCCAGTGCCAGCCGTTCGCGTAGACGATGCCCGTCACCGTAATGCGGATCACGTTCGACATAATCGCAATGGGTATGGCACTCAGCATGATGCAGATTTTGTCACCGCTCGGACGGCGGATGGTCATGGCCGCCCCCACGCACAGCGCGCAGAACGCGAGCAGCATGCCGAGGCCGGAACAGGCGTGTTCGACGTCCAGCCTCTCCGTTCCGACCGTAATGACCGTCCCCGATCCGGCAATGAACGCCGGGAACCCGAGCAGTTGCAGGCAGGCGTTACTCAGTTCGGCCGCGACGCGGCGGAGCTGCCAGGCCACGGTGAGTTCGATTCGGTTCGGCAGCGGGAACATAAACGCGAGGAAAGCCAAGGCCGGCCAGGCCCACTTCAAGCCCCGCCACCCGCCGCAAAACATCATGACCACACCGGTCAGGGCGAACACGAACCCGGCGCCCTGCACGGCTTCCTTGGCGTAATTCAACGTGCCGACCGCGAGCAGAATCGCGCCGAATAATACGAACGGAAGGCCCTCCGCCTTCGGCCAGCGGCGGACGTGCGGGGTATTCCCGCGCCGGCTCCAGAGCCACCACCCGGAAAAAATGGGAACCAGAAAGCCGAAGGAATAATCCGCCCGGGAAAACCACCCGATCGCGACATCGTAGATCGGCAAAGCGAACGCGGCTAAAACGGCGAATAACGTCGCACCGAATCCCCACCGCCACGCGGCGGTTTGTGTCGCCCTCGGGATCGGTGCGGACCCGGTCACTCAGACTCCCCAAACACATTGCTTTCCCACACCAAAAGTCTACCCAGAGATCACGGTATCGCGGCTCAACCCTGGCGCGATATTTCCGCACCGGGCCACAGTGCGTTGCATTCAGCATACTCACTCAGCAAAAAGATAGGTCCGGTTCCGGGCGTTGTCATCCCGCTCGACCGGCCCCCGAACGGCATGGTCCGGCATACCCGCCGGCCGAGTCAATCGTGAAAACGCTCCCCGGGGAGCATTCTCTGAGGTACGATTCCGGGGTGGACAACAAGTCTCCCATCTGGTTTGCCGCAGCGTGCGGTGCTGTTTCGTCCCTCGACCTGGTCATCGAGAAGGACACGGGGGAAGTTGTCACTCGCGGGGCAGTCGAGCAGCCCTGCGCGATGATCGGCCGGGACCCGTATTGCGAAATCGTGCTGGCCGACAAATCGGTTTCGGCCCGCCACGCGTTTCTTCAGGTCGTCGGCGGCCGCGTTTTCGTCGTGGACCTGGACAGCCGATCCGGAACCCGATGGGACGATTTACCCCGGCCCGACGGCTGGCTCACGCCCGACACGCCGGTCCAACTGGGGCCGTTCCGCATTCACGTAACCGCGCCGGTTTCCGATACTCCGGCCATCGTCGGGCCGACGTACCACCCTCTTCACGCGGGCCCACTGCCGAAGGGATATCCGCGGGTGGCGGTCGAATTTCGCAACGGGAAAGTGGCCCAGGGTTGTTGGGATATCAATCGAACGCTTACGCTGGTCGGCCGCGCCCGGGCGTGCAAAATCAATCTTGCATCGGACGAGGTGTCCCTCTTCCACGCCTATTTCCTACTGACCCCGGACGGCGTATGGGTCGTGGACCTGTACGGTCGGGGCGGCGTGCTCGTGAATGACGAACCGGTGCGATTCCGCCGACTCGATCACGGGGACGAAGTCCGGATCGCGAAATTCATTCTCGGGATCTCTTACGCGGAAGGGGCGACGAACACTCGACGCCCGGAGCCGATCACCGCCCCACTCGCCACGGCCAACCCGGATGTGACAAGCGGATTCCCGGACCGATTGACCGGACCTTTGTCGGCTCCCCCGGTGACGCTCATTCCGGCGGACGACGATACTCAGGCGACCCGGTTCTCCGCCGTGCAGAGCCAATTGTTCGAACGCTTTCAGCAGTCGATGTTGATGATGATGAAATTGTTCGGCCAGGCCCACCGGGAACAGATTGCGGCCATGGAACGGGAAATGGCCAAGCTCGCCGCACTCACGGAAGAACTACAAAAACTGCAGGCCCCGGCCGCAGACGCGTCAGACCCAACCGCAGTCCGCAACGCGATCCAGTCGTCCGACAATACGCCGATTCCCGCGGACGACTCTGCCTTGAATAAAGAACACATTTTCGACCGAATCTCCGCACTCCACTCGGAACGTCAGGGCGTCTGGCATCGACTGATGAGTCTCGTCTCGGCGAAGCCGACGGACGGGTGATGCCCTTCCCGGCCGAAACGCTATTATCCTTCCTTAGCCCGCCTCCGACTCGCTCCCTTTTCGAGGTCGCCCTCCCATGCGAGCTCCGTTTCCGCGACTGATTGCATTTGCCGCGTTCGCGGCCCTGCTCGGCCTCGTCGCCGGGTCGTCCTCGGCGGACCCGCAAGCCGCCCAGAAAAAGCGGCAGAAAAGGCCCGCAGGCCGCGCGGAAAATGCCGGCGGCCGGGCGATCACCGCGACCAAACCCGAGACGATGAAGGTGACCCAGGGGTTCAAGGTCGAACTCCTTTACAGCGTGCCGAAAGATAAGGAAGGGTCCTGGGTCAACCTGTGCGTCGATCCCCAGGGGCGACTCTACACTTCCGACCAGTACGGGCCGCTTTATCGCATCACCCCACCGGCCATCGGCGGCCAGGCTTCGGATACCAAGGTCGAACGCCTGGATCTCAACATTGGCAAAGCGCAGGGAATGGTCTGGGCGTTCGACTCTCTCTACGTGGTGGTAAATTCGAACAAGTCGGGTCTTTATCGCGTCAGCAGTAAGACCAAAGGAGGCCCGCTCGATACTGTTACTCTCCTTCGCGCGTTCTCAGGCGGCGGCGGCGAGCACGGCCCCCACGCCGTGATCAAAAATCCGGACGGCAAACACCTCACCGTCGTCTGCGGCGATCAGACCAAACTCACCAAGTTCGAAACGTCCCGACCCGCCTCGGTCTGGGGAGAAGATCACCTTCTGCCCCGGATGCCCGACGGCAAGGGTTTTATGACCGACGTCCTGGGGCCGGGCGGGGCCATCTACAACACCGACCCCGAAGGTAAAACCTGGGAACTCGTCTGCGTCGGATTCCGAAACGAATTCGACGCGGCCTACAACAGGGCCGGCGACCTGTTCACCTACGACGCCGACATGGAATACGACTTCAACACGCCGTGGTACCGCCCGACCCGCGTCTGCCTGGCGACTAGCGGGGCCGAATTCGGCTGGCGAAACGGGGCTGGAAAGTACCCGCCTTTCTACGCCGACAGCCTCCCCGCAATCCTCGACATCGGGCCCGGCTCCCCAACCGGTATCTGCTTCGGGTACGGGGCCAAGTTCCCGGCCAAGTATCAGGATGCCCTCTTCATGTGCGACTGGAGTTACGGCAAACTCTACGCCGTACACCTCACGCCCAACGGGAGTAGTTACAAGGCCGTCGCTGAAGAGTTCATCAATGGCACGCCGTTGCCGCTTACCGACGTGGTGATCAACCCGACCGACGGGGCCATGTATTTCACCATCGGCGGGCGGAAAACGCAGTCCGGCCTCTACCGGGTCACGTACACGGGTTCGGAATCGACCGCTCCCACGAACGATACGACGAAACCGGACGTGAATCGCACCTTCCGCACCATGCTCGAAGAGTTCCACGGAAAGAAGGATCCGAAAGCGGTGCCCACGGCGTGGCCCTTCCTGCGCTCGGCCGACCGGTTCGTGCGGTTCGCCGCCCGCGTGGCGATCGAGCACCAGCCCGTTTCGGAATGGGCGGACAAAGCGTTCGCCGAGACGAATCCCCAGGCGGCAATCACGGCTTTCCTGGCCCTGACCCGGGTTTCGGCCCCGGACCCGTTCCACCGCAAGCCGGAAGACCCACCGGCCGACCCGGCCCTGCGGGCGAAAATCGTCGCCGCCCTCGATGCCTTCGACGTCAAAAAACTCTCCGTTACCGAACGGCTCGAATTGGCCCGCGTCTACGAAGTGCTGTTTAACCGGTTCGGGAAACCGTCGGACCGGGAACGCGACGGCGTCGTCGCGAAGCTCGACGCTGTTTATCCCACGGGCAACCGGTTCGTCGACGGCGAATTCTGTCAGGTGCTCGTCTACCTCGATTCCCCGACGGTCGCGGCGAAGACGGTGAAACTGATGGCCGAGGCGCCTACCCAGGAGGAGCAGATCGAATACGCCCGGGCGTTGCGGGTGCTCAAGACCGGGTGGACGCCTGCCTTGCGGACGGAATACTTCTCCTGGTTCCCCAAGGCCGAAGCGTATCGCGGCGGGGCGAGCTTTGCCGCGTTCGTGCGGAACATCAAATCCGATGCCAAGGCCACGTTGACGGACGCGGAAAAAATCATTTACAAATCGCTATTGGAAGCTCGGCCGAAGCCGGGACCGGTGAAGGCAGCAGCGAATCGGCCGTTCGTGAAAGCCTGGACGGTCGCCGATCTGACGCCGAAGTTGGAGAAGGGTCTCGCGTCCGGCCGGGACTTCGACCGCGGACGAAAGCTGTTCGGGGCGGTGAACTGCTTCGCCTGCCATCGGTTCGACAACGAAGGCGGGTCCGCCGGCCCGGATCTTACGGTCGCCGCCGGCCGGTTCAGTCCGAAGGACTTGCTCGAATCCATCGTCGAACCGAGCAAGGAAATATCCGATCAGTATGCGGCCGTGGAAATTGAATTGAAAGACGGCCGCAAGGTCGTCGGCCGGATCGTAAACCTGAACGATAATGGCATGTCGGTCATGACCGACATGCTCGACCCGAGCAAGCAAGTTAACGTCGACCGACGCAACATCGACGGAGAAGTCAAATTATCCAAGCTCTCGATGATGCCGACCGGGTTACTCGACACGTTATCGGAGGAGGAAATCCTCGATTTGATGGCTTATACACTTTCCCGCGGGGATCGGTCGGGCCCGGCATTTAGGAAATGACACTGGGCGAGGCGGGACTCGAACCCGCACGGGCCTCACGGCCCAACGGATTTTAAGTCCGTCGTGGCTGCCATTACACCACTCGCCCGGGGCGTATGCAGGGGGATTATACAACGGGTTGCGGGGCCGACGGCGACGAAATTGCCGACGACCCCGCAACCCGTTGAGTGCTTTCGGAACTTATCCGACGGCGTCGATTAGCTTGGCCAGGCCGGGCTTACCGTATTTATTCAACAGGTCCCGAACGGAGGCGATGTCGCCGATCACGTTCCCGCCCTTCATCGAGTGCCCGCCGGTCGGTCGGCCGGCTTTCCCCTTCCGCCCCTTCTTCCCCGGCTTGTTCTTCATGTTGGACTTGTACGAAGAAATCATGACCGTGGGAATTTCCGGGCCGCCCGACGACTTGATGTATTCCTGAATTGCCTGCGGCTTGGCGTCATTCCCCAGCGCGGCGATCGCGTCGCGGACCAATTGGGCTTTATTCACACCGGCCTTGCTCTTCGCCATCGTACCCCTCACAAATGTGTATCGAATGCGGCACGGACCCGCGGCCCGCCTATGTTGCAACAATTACTAACGAATACTCATACGGATGTAAAGGGGTGAAATGAATATTTGGATAAATATTGCATTTTTCTGAATGGGCCATTCTCGGTTCGACACGGGCATATCACGACGCATAGATGCGGTCGAACACTCCGCCGTCGGCGAAAAATCGTCGTTGCGCCTCGTCCCATCCTCCCGGTACCACGTCATCGATGCCGAATAATTGCACCGCGCCGAACCGGTCCGCATAACGGGCGAGTGCGGCCGGCGCCGTCGGACGATAGTAGTTTTGTGCGATTACGTCCTGCACGTCGTCCTCGTATAGGAATTTCACGAACGATTCGGCCAGGCCCTCCGTCCCGTTTCGTTTCGCCGTCGCATCCACTACGGCCACGTGCGGTTCGCCGCGGATCGACCGCTTCGGGTAGACGATTTCCAGCGCGTCGCCGAATTCCCGCATTTCCAGTCGGGCCTCGTTTTCCCAAGTGAGGGTCACGTCGCCGAGGCACTTACGGGCGAACGTGTTCGTCGCCGCCCGGGACCCCGATTCGAGCACGGGAACCCGTCGGAACAATTCGCCGACGTATCGCTCGGCGTCCGCGTCCGACCCGCCCGACGCCGTCACCGACCCCCATGCCGCCAGGAACGCGAGCTTCGCCACCCCGCTCGTCTTCGGACTGGCCGTGATGATTTTCACCCCCGGCTTCGTCACCAGGTCCGGCCACTCGACAATGCCGTGCGGGTTACCTTTCCGCACCACGAACACAATTGCGGAGGTGAAGGGCAACGACCGATTCGGAAATCGTTTTTCCCAGCCGGCGTCGATCAGTCCGTCGCGGCAGAGCACATCCATGTCGGACCGGATCGCGAGTGAAACCACCTCCGCCGGCAGACCGTTCAGAACGGCCAGTGCCTGTTTGGTCGACCCGCCGTGAGACGCGAATACACGGACCGGGGCGCCGAATTTTCGGTCGTGCCAGGCACTGAACCGGCGATTCACTTCGCGAAAGAGCTCGCGGGTCGCGTCGTAGGAGACGAGGGTCAACCGGGGGCCGGAGACGCCGCCGCAGCCGGCGGTTAATAGTGTGGATGTTCCGAGTAGGAATGTACGACGGTTCATTGGTTCGCCGTGAATCGCAACCTCATTTGCACCTTGCGATCAATGCTTCGTAGTGAATGCCAATCCTGTATCTGGATTCGTGATACAGGAGTAGCTGCGTGATTCGATCATTTCATTGCGACATTCCTCCCGGCGGTTTCAGCACCCCCACCTCCGGCAAGTCCTTGATCGAATTCAGCCCGAACAGTTGCAGGAACTTCTTCGTGGTGCCGAACAGTTGCGGACGACCGAGCGAGTCGTGCCGGCCGACGACTTTGACGAGGCCTTTCTCCATGAGCACCTTCAGCAACTCCGCCGCGGCCACCCCCCGGATCGCCTCGACCTCGGCTCGCATGATCGGTTGCTTATATGCCACGATGGCCAGCGTTTCGAGGGCGGCGGGTGAAAGCCTGGCTTCATAACCGCTCCGCCGCAGTCGAAGAAGCCAGGAGTGGAACGCAGGACGGGTGAGGAGTTGGAACCCGCCGGCCACGTCTTCGATCTGAAACGCCGAACCGTCGGCTTCGTACCACTGCTTCAATCGTTCGACGAGCACCCGGGCTTCCGCCGCATCCTTGAGCCCGGTGGCCTCGGCCAACCGACGGGCGGGCAACGGCTCGTCGGCCAGGAATAACGCCGCTTCCAACCGGGCCATTTGCGAGTCCCGTCCCATTGGAACTCTCGGGCGGGTTTCTTCCGGACGGGGAGGATATCGAACCAGAAAGTGGAGCGACGAATTCCCGGGCCGCTCCGAATTCGGACGGCGGCGGCAAGGGCCGAGGCGGTGCATCGATCTCATACCGCGATCATCCTATGGAACCTCACCCGCGGACCGACTACACTTCTCCCCACGCCCTCCTCCCCGCCCCGGTGTCGCGTGGTCGAAGCCCTCTCGGAGATCTTGCCGAACTGGCTGGCGACGGTTCTCGCCGCCGCCATTGCCGCCGGGATTGTCTTCGGGTTTGTAGGAGGGGCGGCGTTCATCTTCATCTGGCTCGAACGGAAAGTTTCCGGTCGCATCCAGGACCGCTACGGCCCCACCCGCGCCGGCCCGTACGGCCTGCTCCAATCACTGGCCGACGGCATCAAACTCGTCACGAAAGAAGATACGACGCCTGACGGGGCGGACCGCTTCCTGTTCAAAATCGCCCCGTACCTGGCTTTTTGCGCCGCGTTCTGCGGGTTCATCGCCTTGCCGTTCGCCCTCGGAATTGTGCCGCAGGAATTGAGCATTGCCGTCCTTTTCGTTTTGGCCGTGCTGTCCAGCGAAGTCTTCGGCGTCCTCTTGGCCGGGTATGCTTCTGGAAGCAAGTGGTCGCTCTTCGGCGGCGTTCGCGAGGCCGCCCAGGTGGTGAGCTACGAAGTGCCGCGTAGCCTCTGCGCCCTGGTGCCGATATGCGTCGCCGGCACGCTCAGCCTCACCGAAATTGGCGAACAGCAGCGAGGCCCGATCTGGAATTGGCTGATCTTCCACGACCCGTTCACGTTCGTGGCGTTTTTTATCTTCTTTACCGTGGCCACCGCCGGGTGCAAACGGGCCCCGTTCGACCTCGCCGAGGCGGAAAGCGAACTCGTCGCCGGGTTCCACACGGAATACTCGGGCATGCGCTGGTCGTATTTCTTCCTGGCGGAATACGGCAGCATGTTCGCCGTCAGCGGACTCGCCGCCTTACTTTTCCTCGGCGGCTGGCATTCCGGTTTCCTGCCCTTCGAACCCCGCGACAAACTCGGCCCCTGGCTCGGCACGGCCGTCAACCTCCTCGTCTTCGTAACCAAAGGGTCGCTGCTCATTGTCGTGATGATGTGGCTGCGGTGGTCTCTCCCCCGGCTGCGAATCGACCAGGTTATGATGGTCTGCCTGAAATATTTCCTTCCGATCGCCTGCATTCTCCTGCTCGGCGTCTGCGTCTGGCAACTTTACCTTCCCCGGCCGGTAGCAAAGGGAATCTCCTACCTTCTGACCGGCAGCACCCTCCTTATGTGCGTCAGCGTACTGGTTAGCGCTTTCCGGTCGAACCGGTTCGCCCCGTCGATCCAGGTCGGCGGGGCGTGGCAACTCCCCGCCGCGAAGGGGGGGCCGTGATGGCCGTCGCCCTGTTCGCCGCCGTCGCCCTCGTCACCGCCGGCAGCGCGGTCGGAGTCGTCGTCTCGAAAAGCATTATTCGCTCGGCCGTCTGGCTGCTCTTTACCCTTGTCGGCGTGTCGCTCACATACTTTCTGCTCGGTGCCGCGTTCCTCGCCGCCACGCAACTCATCGTCTATGTCGGCGGCACCCTCGTCCTGCTCGTGTTCGGCGGCATGCTCACGGCGGGCGGACCGTTCAACAGCTTCCGCACCCGCCCAGCCGAGTGGGGGGTGGGCATCGTGCTGACGGTCGGACTCTTCGCCCTGCTCGCGAATGCCGCCCTCCGCGAACCGAACCGAACGGCGACGACCGAACTGCCCGGGGTGGGGCCGCTCGGACTCACATTCCTCGGCATCAACGACCCGTATTCGAACAACAAGAACGAGAAGCTGCTCGCGTTCCTCCTGCCGTTCGAAATCGTATCGGTGCATTTGCTCGTGGTGCTGGTCGGGGCGGCCTATCTGGCACGGGCGAAGAAGAAACCCCTGAGTGTGCCGAGTCGGGCCTCGGTAAGAGCCGCGGG
>DASXPC010000147.1:0-15549 GCA_036493815.1 Fimbriiglobus sp.
CCTGCTGAACCGCGTCCATCGCCAGGGTGCGAATCGTGTCCACGCACAGGGTGTCGATGTCGGGCATGGGAGGATTCCTTATGCGGGAACGGTCACGGGAAGCATACGGGTTCGGCCCCGCCGCGGCCCCGGTGCGTTCGCCCCGCGGCTATTTTCCGGGAAAATCGAGGGTGTTCGTTGACACTCCGCGCGGATATGCCTAGATTTCGTGGAGTTTCCCAGCAGTCCGGACAACGTCCCCCTCTCACGGAGTTAGAAACATGTCGAAGGCAATGGGTGGTAAGAAGCCGTTAACCAAGTCCGCGGTGATGGCCGAGCTGGCCGAGGCCACCGGAATGAAGAAGATCGAAATGATGAAGGTTCTCGATGCGATCGTCGGCGTCATCCACGCCCAGCTCGGCAAAAAGGGTGCGGGCCTCGTGACGATCCCGGGAATCGCCCGGTTCAAAGCCCGGCAGGTCAAGGCGGTCAAGGGCGGCGAAAAGAAGGTGAACCCGCTGACGGGCGGCGAGTACGTCACCAAGGACAAGCCGGCGTACACCAAGGTGACGGTGAGCGCGGTCAAAGCCCTGAAGGACGCGCTGAAATAATCCGCACGTCCAGGCAACGGAATCGGGGGGTCGCGGGCGACCCCCCGATTTATTTCCGAATCGATTTCTGATACACGACCGCGGCGGCCTTTGCCTTCTCCGCATCGTCCTGCCGGACCCAAAGCTCGATCGAACCGGTCAGTGTCGATCCGACACCTGTCGCCAATTCGTCCCCCACGATTTTGGCCGTCACCCCCGCCTCGGCGAGGGCTTCGCGTAGCGCCTCCATTTCGACCAGCGTCCCGGTGGCGAACTTCACGATATTGTCGGCGGACATAACGATCCCTCGAACTGAGTTTCTTCCATTCTACAGGCGGGGGAACGGTTCTCTACCCGACGTAAACCCCTCCGGTGAAACCGGGGATGGCCGAAAAGTGGAAAGTGTCCGTGGGGGTGCCGCCGAGGGCGAGTACGCTGCCCAGGTATCCGGTGACGTCGGACCCCCCGCCGAAACCGGTGCCGGTGACGAGGTCGGCTTTGTCGTCGGTGTCGAGGAAGCGGGTGACGACCGGCACGCCGCCGCGATTATCGGGGTTGCCGGCGAAGAAATTGGCGATCGGGGGCGTGCCCGGGGAAAAGAGCAGGCCCTTGCCGGAGACGATTTGGACCCGCGGCCCGCCGTCCGGGCCGGCTCCGGTGACCACGTCGGCGTAGCCGTCGCCGTTGTAATCCCCGCTGGCCAGGTAGACGCCGTTCCGCAACGACGGTTCGAACGCGAAGAAGTCGGCGAACAATTTGACCCGGTTCGGCGACGTCAAGGTCGTACCGTCGAACCCCGCGACGCGGGGTCCGCCGCCGAACCCGGCCGAGACGAGCAGGTCGCCTATGCCGTCGTTGTTGATGTCGCCGACCGCGGTACGGGCGCCGCCGCGGAAGTTAGGGTCGTCGATGCCGAAGAAATCGGCGATCACGGCGAAGGTTTTGCCGTCGCGGATCTGAACGCGCGGCCCGCCCCCTTCGTCGGGCGAAATAATGATGTCGGGCGTCAGATCGCCGGTCACGTCGCCGAGGGAAATGTTAATACCGCCGGTGAAGGACTGTTCAAACGGAACGAATTCCGCCAGGAGGGCCTTGGTGGCCCCGTCGAAAATCCGGACGCGGTTCACCGTTCCGGGGCCGGTGGCGACGACGAGGTCTTCCACGCCGTCCCCGTTCAATTCCCCGCTGGCGACGCGAACCCCGGCGGAATAGTCGGGACTGAACGTGAAGATTTTCTGGTTCGCGGTCCCGTCGGGGTTAAAAATCTGCACGGCGTCCCCGGCCCCCGGACCGGGCCCGACGGCGAACGTGGTCGTGGGTCGGAATATGGTAAACGACGCCTGGCCCTGGGCGGGGCCGTACCGTGCGTCGCCGAGGTACTTGGCCGTCACCGTGTGGTCCATGATCGTAAACTGGTTCGTCGTGATCGTTGCCACGCCGTTAACGACGGTGGCCTGGCCGAGCAGTTTGGTGCCGTCATACAGTTCGGCTTGCCCGCCGATGGGGGCGGTGGCCCCCGCCGGTGGGGTCACCGTCAGCGTGAAAATGATGTTCTTGGCATACGGGATCGGCGACGTCGGAGTGAACGTCACCACCGCCGTCGGAGTGGCCTTGGCCGAAACGAACGGCACGTCCGAGATCGAGCTCGCGCTGTAGTCGGCTCCGCCCGAGTACTCGGCGGTGAACGCGTACTGTCCCGGGTCGAGCGTGCCGAACCCGATGCCGTTCGCGGCCGCGGCCACGCCGACCGGGGGCAGCGTCACCACCGTCGGGTCGCCGACGAGCGAGTACGAAACCGTTACCGTCCCCTCCGTCACCGCAAAGCCGTCGTGATTGAGCACGTCCACTCTAACCGAATTCGCGAGCCCATAAGTCCCCGAGGCCGGAGCAAACGTTAGTGCGGTCGTTGTCGGAGATTGGTCGATCGTCAGGGATGAAGAGAACGTCGCCGGCAAAAAGTTCGTGCTCCCCGGGTAATCGAACGACACCGTGTACGTGCCGACGGCCAAGCCGGAAATGACGAACATTGCCTGGCCGGTCGCGTCGAGCGTGGCGGTGCCGACCGGATTTCCGCTGACGCTGACGGCCACCGTCCCGTCGACAATTCCGCCGCCCGGTGCGATCGGCGTGGCGGCGATGGAATACGTAACCGAACTGCCGAAGAATGCGGGATTCGCATCCGGCGTCGCGTCGAGGTCCGTGGCTGCCTGATTGATCGTGAACTTCCCGGAGCTGGTCGAGGCCGGGTTGTAGTTCTTGTCGCCGGAGTAAGTGGCGGTGACGGCGTGGGACCCGACGGCGAGGTTCATGATCGTGAATGCGGCAACTCCGCCGGACAGGGGCACGGTGCCGAGGGTGTTGGTTCCGTCGAAGAACGTGACGGAGCCGGTCGGGTCCGGCAAACCGGCCGACGGGGCGGTGACCGAATACGAAACCGGTTGGGACTCGCCGAACACGAACGTCTGGCCGGCCGGGGCGGTTAAGTCCACCACCGGCGAGGACTTGGTGACGATCTGGTTCACGTTCGGCGAAGTGCCTTGCGGATACGTTCCGTTACCCAGGTATTTCGCAGAGATCGGGTGAGTTCCGATGCTTAACGTCGAAGTCGTGAAGACGGCGGACCCGCCGGAAATCGAAACCGTCCCGAGTAACGTGGAGGCGTCGTAGAATTCGACCGATCCGTCGATCGGTGCCCCGTTCCCGCCGAGGCCGACGACCCCGGCCGTGAAGGCGACGGGCGAACCGAACCCGCTGGGGTTCGGCGACGCGTTCAGCGACACGATGCTGGTGGGACTCGAGAAGCCGCCGGTATTCGTCAGCACGGTGATCGTGTTCGAGCCGGAATTCGTCGTGACCAAATCGGGAAGCGTGTCGCCGTTGAGGTCGGCGACGGCGATGCCGCCCGAGGAGGGAATCGGGTAGCTCAATTCGGGCGTAAACGTCCCGTCACCATTTCCGAAAAGTACCTGGACGTTCGAATTCGTTCCGTCGCTGGTCACGACGGCAACATCGGCCTTTCCGTCGAAGTTAAAATCGCCAACCGCCAGCGAGCTGGCTCCGACCGTTCCGAGGCTGGTGGTGATTGCCGGACCGAACGTTTGGCCGACCCCGCTAAGGAAAACCCGCACTTCCCCGCCGGTGAAATTGGTCGTGCCGGTGCGGAGCGCGACCAGGTCCGGCTTGCCGTCGCCGTTGAAGTCGGCGGCCCCCACCGCCACCGACTGAGCCGACGCCGTCGCCGTCGTATTGACGACCGTACCGAACGCTCCAACGCCGGCTCCGAAGGCGACGAATTCGTCGGCCGTCGTCGCGTTCACTCCGGCCGCATCCAGATTGCCGTCTCCGTCGAAATCGGCCAGGACCAGGTCGTTCGATCCCTTCCCGTTCGTCGACACAGACGCGACAGGTGTGGCGTTAAACGTCCCGTCGCCGTTCCCGGAATAGACGCGCACAGTGTTCGGATTCCCGTCGGCGACCCCGATGAGGTCCACCTTCCCGTCGCCCGTCACGTCCTGGGCCACCAGCCCCTTGAACCAGGCGTTATTGGCGAATCCGTTCGGCGTGGTTTGCAACGCGAACCCGCCGGACCCGTTGCCGAGGTAGATCAGAATGCCGAACGACGCCCCGAGTCCGACGGCGAGGTCGAGTTTACCGTCGCCGTTGAAGTCACCCACGGCCGGGGCTCTTGCACCGAGCGACGGGTTCGGCCCCAGGACGAGCGAACCGGTGAACGTTCCGTCGGGATTGTTCAGGTAAAAACCGGAGGCGGCCTGACTCCCCGAGCCCTGCGAGTTGGCGGCGACGAAATCGATCCGGCCGTCACCAGTGAAATCGCCGGTCGCGACCTTGAACGGGTTCGTCCCGGTCGAAGCGAACGGCGTACCGATATTGAAGTACGCCGGTACCGTCCGATCTTCGAGACGGACGAGTTGCGGGCCGACCGGGGAGAGGGGAACGTGCCGACGGGTCGATCGGCGGAACCACGGGCGCATTGGAAGCCACTCCCAGGTGCTTGGAAAACTAGGCAGACGGGGACCTTTACTGCGAGTCTGAGGTATTAGACCGGACCCTGCGGCCAAGTTCAATCAGTCAAAGAGGAAAAACCGGGCCGGTCGTGCGTCAAAGGCCACTTGTGCCGACTGTAGTAGTCGCCAATCGAAACCGTTGGCTCTTTGGCGCGCATTCCGATCCAATTCCGTTCGGGTCCGCGCACGTTCGACCGGATGTGCATGATCCGAGTTTGCCATTGTGTGCAGAGTGCCGAAAATAGAAAGCACGAATGGAGAAAGAGCGACCCAAAAAAAACCGCCCGGAAGGGCGGGGACCCCCCGGGCGGCTCGGAGATCGCACCATGCGCGTGGTGCAATCATCGGGAACTCTAACGCGTTCGTGCATTGCCTTCAACGGTCTAACCGTTATTTTTCATTCTTGCCCGCATGCAACCACCGCACAACATGACCATTCTCGTCTCCGGGGCGACGGGGCTCGTCGGGTCCCGACTTGTCGCCGCCCTGCTCGCCCGCGGCGACCGTGTCATTGCCGTCTCCCGTCGCCCGGGAATCGGTAACGACCGTCTCGTCCACGTCGTCGCCGACCCGACCCGATCCGGCCCCTGGCTCGAGTCGGTCCGCCAAGCGGACGCCGTCGTTCACCTCGCCGGGGCTGGGGTGTTTGATTGTCGCTGGTCGACGACTTACAAGCGGGTCATTCGCGACTCGCGCGTCGAATCGACGGCGGTATTGGCTAGGGCGCTGGCCGAACATCCTCTTCGGCCCGACGGACAAGCCAAGACGTTCCTGAGCGGGTCGGCCATCGGGTACTACGGCTCGGTCGAATGCGAATGCGACGAGTCGGCCCCGCCGGGAGACGATTTCCTTGCCCGGGTCTGTATAGATTGGGAATCGGCAGCAGCCCCGGCCAATGCCGCCGGAGTCCGGGTCGTCCATCCGCGGATCAGTGTCGTTCTCGACCCCGCCGGTGGGGCACTTCCGAAATTGCTGCGCCCGTTCAAACTATTCCTGGGCGGTCCGATCGCCTCGGGCCGGCAATGGGTGAGCTGGTGCCACCGCGACGACATGACCGCAATCCTGCTTCACCTGCTCGATTCCCCGGAGGTGACCGGCCCGGTGAACGCGGCATCGCCCGAGGCCGTGCGGAATGCGGAGTTCTGTCGGACGATCGGAAAAGTGCTTCACCGGCCCAGTTGGTTTCCGGTGCCGCGGTTCGCTTTACGCCTCGTCCTCGGCGAAGCGGCCAACGCCATCGCCGGCGGGCAGAACGTGGTGCCGAGGAAACTTCGGGACAGTGGATTCGGTTGGCGATTTCCGGATCTGGAGGCGGCGATTCAAAATCTGCTGGGCGAACCGGGAGCGTAATGGACCGGAAGCCACGTTCCCTCAGCAGGATACAAGATGGGAGTTGCCCTTGTTCGGAAGATAACGTTTACCGTAAACTCCGGGCGTGGATCCCCGTGGCCGCAAGGATGCCGCGTCATGCCCGCGCCTGCCGTCAGTCCGAACGACCTGACCCGCCAACAGCTCGACGAGCTGGACGCGTTGTTGCAGCGGATGTTGTCGTTGCCGTTGAACAAGCCGGCAGAGGCGGCCCCGCCGTCTCGGCTCCCGGACCCGCCGGTGCCCGATCCGGTCCCCCCCCGCCCCGTACCTCGGACCGATCCCCCGGCGTCCGTCCGCACGCCCCATCTGCCGATACCGCCGTCGCGGCCCGAGCCGGTCGTGATGGCGGCGACGGTTCCCGCGGTCGCGGTGGCGGAGATGCGGTCGTTCACGCCGCCCGCCCCCAAGGCGTTCGACTTTCCCTCACCGGCCCGGCTATTCGGCCCGCCGACGCCGGACACCGGCGTGTTGCCGCCGACGGAGAAAGTCGCCCCGTTCGATCCCGTCTCGGTCTCCCTCCCGTCGCCGGTCGAGGACGATTCGGACGCGGTGGTTCTTACGCCGATTGAGCCCGCGACACCCACGCCGGGCGTTCCGATCGCCCACTGGCCGCTGTTCGGCATCAACTGGCTGCTCGAGCAAATCCTGGGTCTGTTCGGGCCGCCGGGCCGGGCCGTCTGTTCGCCGGCCGGGAAAATGGTCGTCGGGTGGGCCGGGGTGTTGCTATTGTTCGCCGCGGGAGTCTGGGCGGCCCGAGGCATGGGCTGGTTGCAGTTCAGTTGGCCCCGGTAGGTGCTGCGCCGTAGAAATACTGGACCGCGAAATCCCGGCCTGCCGGCGGCGAACCCCCGGTAGGCTGTTCCGTTTCCCCGTCGCCGCACCGAGTCTTGCATGCCGCCTGTCGTGCCGACGTCCGCGCATCCCGCTCACCCGGAAAAACGGCGGGATTTCCTGGCCGCGTTCCTGAGCTTTCTGTTGCCCGGGTTGGGGCAGGTGATGCAGGGGCGGATCGCTAAGGGCGTGCTGTTCTTCGTCTGCCTGAACGCCTTGTTCTTTTACGGGATGATGATGGGGCGGTGGAAGAACGTCTGGCTGCCGGACGTAAGCAAGCTGCCCCCGGTCGAGTTCGCAATTCGCGGCACGCGGATCGTGGTGCCGGACGGGCCACTGAAGTCGATAAGCTATCGGCCGCAGTTCCTCGGGCAAATGTTCATCGGGGTGGCTGCCTGGCCTGCGATGTTGCAGTACGCCACATTTGATCGGAACAAGGCCGAGGGCCCCCTGTTCGGAACGTATCAACGGACGCCGCCGCAAGACGTGGAAGAAGCCCGCGAGCAGGGCGCGGAGAACGTCGCCACGCTCAACGACCTCCAGCGCGACGGCGACAAGCGGTGGGACCTCGGCTGGGTGTTCACCGTGATCGCCGGGGTGCTGAATCTGCTCGTGATTTACGACGCATTTGCCGGACCGGTGATACTGCCGGAAGAGGACGAGAAAAAAACCGGCGGCCCCGCGTCAGCTCCGAAAACCGGAGGCACCCCGTCGTGATGCCCCTGTTTGCTACCAGCATCTACTGGGACTTTCCCGTCCTGCTCGTGGTCATCAGCCTGGTCTACAGTGCCACCCGTCACGACCGATGGGATCGGATCTTCCGCGAAGCGCTCCGGTGGGGCTTCCAGATCGTCACGTTCCTCGGCGGCATCGGTCTCGTCCTCTATCTGGCTTCGACGTTTCTCTAATACGATTTGCAGATCATCGGTGCGGATAGATGAAACCCAGTACTACGTCTGTCGTTCGGTATGCATCGCGAAGTTCCCGGCAATTCGTACGGAATGCAGAAAGCCGAGTGATTAATCACTCGGCTTTCCGTACTGAGAACTCGGTACTTTGCTTTGACGAAAATTAAGGACGAATCGCGTCCAACTCCTGGCGGGCCGGACCCTGAATGCGTTCGAGGGCGTTGCCCACCATATTGGAATTCGGTGCGTTGCGGGCTTCCCATTCGGCACCGGTACGGAACGCGGCGGCGGCGGCCGAGGAGTTGCCGCGGGCCCAACGGGCGAGGCCGAGGAAGTACCACCGCCGGGCGTCGGCGGCGTCGGCCCGTGTGGACGCGGAAAGGGCGGTTTCCGCGTCGGACCACCGGCCCTCGAAATATGCCGTGAGGCCTTCGCCGTACAGTTTCTCGGCCCGCTCGGTTGCCCGCCGCTCCGCATCGGTTACCGACACGGCGATGCCGGCCCGGGCCAGACTCAAGTCCCGATGGAACGCCTCGGTCAGCGTCTGAAGTTTCTTTTCGTAAGCGTCGATCGCGGCCTTTCGGTCCGAATCCGACCGGGCGGCCCGAGCATCCGCCGCGGCCAGTTTCCCTTCGAAGTCCGCTTTGATCGTCACGACGGCTTTTTGAACTTCGGCGTCTTTCGCGTCGGTCAGGGCTTTGACCTTGGCTTCGAGTGCGGCCGTCGTTTTCCGGGCGTCCGCCTTGGCCAGGGTCAGGGATTTTTCGGCCGCGTCACGTGCTGCCACAGCCTCCGCCTTGAACTTGACCGCTTCCTCTCGGGCGGCCGTGACCTTCTTCGCCAAGTCGAGGAGTTGTCCGGCCGAGCCGGCCACCCCGACGACGGCAGCCCCGCCCGTCGGGATCGCAACCGATCCCTCGGCAGCCCGCTTGATCGCCACAGGTAGCGCGGCCAACGCGGTGGTCCGATCCGCCTTCGGATCGACCCAGGCCGCTCCCTTCAACTCCTTCACCACCGCGTCCAGCGCGGCATCGGCAAGTTTCAGTTTCGCCTCGGCCACGGTCGCCGCCGAACGGGCCGCAACGGCCAAACCGTCTTTTTCAGCGACGGATTGCTCGGCCCGGGTCGCCCGGGTCTTCGCCGCCTTCAACTCATCGGCTAGCACCCGCTGGGCCGCGGCAATTTTGTCCCGTTCCGTTCGGACGGTTCGGGCGTCTTGCACCATCGCCGCCAATTCCTCATTACTCCGTTCCAATCTCAGCTTCTCTTCGCCGAGCTGGACCTTGTCGGTCGATTGCCGGTCCCGCTCCGACCGGTACGATTCGGCCTGGGCCTTGGTCTTGGCAAGCGTATCTTCGAGCTTCTGGTTGTAGTCGCTCAGCTTGGAGTTCCCTTCCTTCAGCAGGGCGTAATTATTGGCATTCACCCGGGAATCCTGCAGGGCGAGTACGCCGCTGAAAAACAGGCCAAAACCGACGACCGAAGCGGCAACGACGCCGAGGGCCAGACCGGTATACAGCCCATTCCGGGACGGGGCGGATTCGTCGCCGACGTTCGTTTTCGTTCGAATTCCCGTTTTGCGGACCGGGGCCGTCCGCGGTTCGCGCTCGTCCCGTGCATTGGATTTCTCCCCGGGGGACTTGGTGTACCCTTTTCCGGCGGCCGCGTCGGCGAGCAAGCCTTCGTGAAGGTCGATGTCGTGCTCGGTCCTGTCGTCCGAAATCATCTGCATCCGCTGGGAATGCACGTCCGAATCCATCCCGGCCCCTTCGGACCAGTCGATCATCCCGCTTCCCTCGTACCCCCGAAGCCGTTCCGGTTGCTTGATCCGATTCTCTGGCAAGTCGAAGGAAATCGCATCGGACGGCTGGGTGCTCGCCCCGGGAAGGATGGACGACCGCGTAGACCCGATCGGATTCGAGTCGCCCTTGCCTAGTTCGGAGAACACGTCGGAACCGGGTCCGGCCTTCACGTCCTTCGTCAGGTCTTCCGGCGTGATGAGGGAGGACGGCGGTTTGGTTCCGCCCGATCCCTTCTGCGTTTTCCCCCCCGCGCCTTTCGGGATGTGGAGGGCCGAGGCATTCAACCCGGAGGACGGAGCTCCCATCGGAGCCGGGGTATTCACCCCGACATCCGGGTTGAGCAGGTTGACGCCGGAGGCGGGTCCGGCCGTCGACGTGACCGAGAGCCCCGGCTCCAACAGGTTGACGCCGGAGGCGGGTCCGGCCGTCGACGTAACGGAGAGCCCTGGCTCCAACAGGTTGACGCCGGACGCCTCGGCGTCATCGAACTCGGGCAACGTCTGGCCGCCGAAAATGTCGTCGCTGTCCGCCGCCGTTTTGGCCGACGAACGGGACAGGGTAAACTCCGGCGGGATCAGGTCGGAACCCGCAACCATGTTGATGTCTTCGTCGGAAAAGATCAGCTCGTGGGTCACATCGTTCGGGTCGCGAATCTCCGGCCGCGGCATCCGGTCGGTCAATTCCTCGCCTTCCTCGGCGTCCGGCATATTGAGCCCGTCTCCGGTATCGTCCGTCCGGGGGACCGGCGCACTGATCGGCTCGGTCGCGTGGACCGGGTCGTCGAACTGACTCGACCCGCAAGCCGACGAGCCGGGCAACACCTCCGACCCGGTGCCGAAGAGCATGGCCGCGAGGACGTCCGACTCCCCACTTTTGAGCTTGCCGGCGAGGACGTCCGAACCGTTATCGAGCGACGGATCGCCGGTAAATAGTTCGGACAGCCCGACGTCCGACGGCCCGTTCGCTGACAGTACGTCGGACCCCCGCCGCCCGCCCGGACTGAAAATGTCCGAACTTTCGGCCTTATCCACAACCGGAGGCAGCTCCATATCGACTTCCGATCCGGGCTGCATCTCGGACTGTCTCGCCTTGTTTCGCGCGGCTTCTTCGGCGGCTGCGGCCGGGTCGAGAATCGGCAACGGCGTGTCGGTGATCCCGGGACGGAGTCGGCTCGACGACAACGGACCGTTCGACGGAGTGGGCAAGGACATGACGGTGCCTCCAAACTCAAGCACGAAACGGGGCCGGTCGGTCCCGCCGGGACGGGTTTTGCTGCTGGTACAAACCGTAAGACGCGATTCGTGCAAAAGTCGGGTGGCGCCGTAATTTTTGCTAATTTTCCTTTGCCCGGAGAGAGGACCGGAGGGGCGAAGGGACGTGTCATTATGCCCGGTTCAGAAAATCGATGAGCTGGCGTAAACGGCCTTGGGAGTGGCGGTCGAATCGGAACTTGAGCCGGGGCAGATTGGCGATAGCGGGTTCGTTGGCTTCGGGCGGCAGGGACGCGACCTGCTCGAACGTTCCGTCCACCGGGAGGTCGGGGAATTCCCACCGCACCCGGTCGAGCACGCGGTCGGAAAGCGGGGTGTTGAGCCGCAATACCAGTTCGCCCCGCACGTACCTCATGCTGTGGTAGACGCGGTAAAAAGTGACGATTTCGCGGACGGCTTCCTCGACGGAATCGGTCACGGTGAAGAGGGCGAGGTCGTTCGGAGAGATGTACCCGCGGGCGAGCAGTTCTTCTTCGATGAACCGCTGCCATTGCTTCCAGTAGGTGCCGCCCGGCTCGTCGACCATGACGACCGGGAAGATGTGGGACTTGCCGGTCTGGATCAGGGTGAGGGTTTCGAACGCCTCGTCGTGAGTACCGAAGCCACCCGGAAAGAGGGCGACGGCGTCCGACTCCTTAACGAAGATAAGTTTGCGGGTGAAGAAGTACCGCATGTTCATGAGCTTGGGGTCGCCGTGGATGACGCGGTTGGCGCCCTGCTCGAAGGGGAGGAGGATGTTGACGCCGAAGGAGTGGTCGCGACCGGCACCGACGTGGCCGGCTTCCATGATCCCGCTCGCGGCTCCGGTGATGACCATATACCCCGCCTCGGCCATTTTCGTCCCGAACGTCACGGCCGCCCGATAGGCCGGGTGGTCCGGTTTCGTCCGCGCGGAGCCGAACACGGTCACCTTCCGCGTTCCCCGATACCCCGCGAACACCTTCAGGCAGTACCGCAGCTCCTTCATCGCCGTCGCCAGGAGTTTCACGTCTCCACGGGTCGCCTTATCCCGGGCGAGTTTGTCCACGGTCTCCTTGATCTGTCGCAGAAATCCTTCGACCCCCGAGTCCGCGGCCGGGTGGCCCGGTTCCGATCCCTCCGGCTCCTGGAGCGAATCGAACGGCGTTTCGGGCGGCTTCGGCGTCATGGCAGTAGCTCCGGACGAGGGGGAAATTGTACGGCGATCGCGGTCGGTTGGTGCGTCGGCGACACGATCCCCCTTGCCCCGAATACCGGAAGTGGAATACACTCCGTCCGAATTTCCGCACGGATGCGCCCCGACATGCCCGAGCCCGCAGCACCTTCGTTTCGCTCCACCTTTCGACTCGATCCGAGCCGGTATTTAAGGCCCGCGGTGGCAGCCGTATGCGTCGTCGCCCTCGCGATTGTGGTGGCGAAATATCTCGATAAAGTGGCGAAACCGAGCCGCCTGGGCGACACCACCCGCACGGCATTCCTCCGCTGGCGGGGTCAGGTTCACGACTTGTTTACCGGTGTAGACGTGTACCGGGCCTATCAATATCCGAACCCGCCAGTGATGGCGATCGTGCTCCGGCCGTTCATGGCACTGCCGCCGGTCACGGGTGCGGTCGTCTGGTTGCTGGTCAAGGCGGGGCTGACGGTACTGACCGTTTTCTGGGGCATCCGCATCGTCCGCGGCGACGGCCCGCCGATACCCGACCCGGCGGTGGCTATCGCGTTTTTTCTCGCCCTCCACCCCATCCTTGGCGACCTCGCGCACGGCAACGTGAACCTGTTTATCGGGTTTCTCGTCTTCGCCGCACTGGAATTGTTCCGCCGGCGGGCCGACGCAACGGCCGGTCTGGTGCTCGCTCTGGCCGTAGCGTGCAAAGTGACGCCCGCACTCTTTCTCCCTTACTTCGTCTGGAAACGGGCCTGGAGAGCGCTTGCCGGTGTGGCCATTGGCCTCCTCCTCTGGCTCGTCGTCGTACCCGGCGCGATGTTGGGCTGGGGGCACAACTTCGACCTGCTCCACAGTTGGTACGACGAAATGGTTCGCCCGTTCGCCGTCGAAGGAAAGGTCACGAGCGAACACGCCAACCAGTCAATCCCCGGCGTCACGGTCCGGTTGCTGACGAGCGAACCGTCGTTCCTGACGTACGGCGACGACGGCAGCGGACCGGCGGAAGCGGCGGCGTTTCACAACTTCACCGACATCGGCCCGACGAATGCCAATCGACTGGTCAAAGGGTGCATGGTTCTGTTCGGCCTGGTTGTCGTTTGGCTATGTCGCTGGCCTACACACAAGCCGAATATCACCCGGGCCGGGCCCGCCTTCGCCGCGGAGTGCTCGCTCATCCTCCTCGGCATGTTGCTCTTCAGCGAACGCACCTGGAAACACCACGCCACCACCCTCTTCCTCCCCATGCTCGTTCTGACCGCATCCGTCTGGTCGGCGGATACGCCGCGTAACTGGAAACGGGCGTTCGTCGGCGTCCTTGCCGCCGCCGCGGCACTCATGGTCGTTCCCGGCCTCGTCGGCGGCGATTTCCAAAACCTGTCGATGGTTTATGGGTCCTACGGACTGGCATTTCAGCTCCTCGCCGCCGGCGTCGTGGGCGTCCTGATTTCTCGACGATCGGCTTGACGGATTCCCGCCCTTTCGCTATTTCCCCGTGCTTCCCGAACCCACGGACGGAGGGTGGGCCGCATGACGCGGCGAACATTCCTGTCTCTATTCCCGGGACTGGCGGTCGCGGGCGGGTGCCAGTTGTCGAAGGACACGACGGCCCCGCATACGCCGTGGTACGACCCTTTTGAAGTGTTCGGGTCGTCGCCGGACGCGGTGGTTCTGATGACGTCGTTGATCGACCGACCGGGCGGAGATCCGTACCTGAACGACGGTTTGTGGGCGTCCGCGGACAAGCCGCTGCCGCACGAGACGGCCGCCTTGTTGGCCGAAAACGGCATCCGGGTGGGCGTGATTTCGGGGATTCCGCCGGCCGAGTTTTCCGCGCTGGTCACGTCCGACAAATCCACGACCGCCCGCCGGCTGAACCTGCGGCGGCTGAACGAGCCAAAGGTGCTGCCGATTCTCGGACCGGTGGAAGCCCTGGAATACTCGGTGCTTTCGGGATTGAAAGCGGACCGGGTCGGGGTGTCGGTGGCCGGGGCGGAGTGCGGGTTCGAGGTGACGCCGGCCCCGGCCGACGACGACCGGGTCACGATTTCGTTCAAACCCCAGGTCCAGCACGGCCCGCGGCAGAGCTGGATCAAGGCCGCGGCCGACGGCTCCGGGTTCGCCTGGGACAATCGCAAGCCGCTCGAAGACTACCCCGCCCTCGCCTGCTCGGTGACGCTCGAAAAAAGCGACTACCTCATCGTCGGGGCGACCGACAAGCCCGCGGGCACGATCGGGGAAGCCTTCTTCTTCGCGAAGGAACCGGGCCGCATCCGGCAACGGGTCCTGGTCGTTCGCGCCAGTCGCGGCGGGCCCGTCGACGCCGGAATCGCCGACGCCGCCCCCCGACCGACGCGGTCCGTCGCGGCCCGTGCGGCCGAACGGTAAGCACTTCCCAAAGCCGACCCGATCGTCTTCGTGGTAGAATACCGCTGATACAAAACGGATCGGCAACCCGCGTCACGGCGGGGACCGCATCTTCGGACTGTTTTCACGCGAGACTTGCCATGCCTTGTTGCCGCTGCAGTTTTTCGACGCCCGGCTTCCTGGTTGCCGCGGCCGCAATCGTCGCCGTCGGAATGTATGCCCGGACGCCTAAGCCGTCGGACGTGGGTTCTCCTCCCCCCGCGTCCATGACAGACGTCGAATTTACGAAACTGCTCGCGACCATGCGTCCCTGTGCCGGCGAAGACAACTTCGACAAGATTCCCTGGCTCGTTTCGATCTGGGACGCCCGCGAAAAGGCGGCCAAGGAAGGCAAGCCCATCCTGCTTTGGGAAATGGACGGGCACCCGCTCGGGTGCGGGTGAAATAACGTCGTCGCGGGCCGTGCGTCCGCCTTCGCCGATCCCGAGATCATTGACCTGGCCACGAAGAAATTCGTCCCCGTCTGCACCGACGACTGGTACACCCGCCGCAGGCAGGACGCGGAAGGGCAATTCTTCCGCAACGTGGCGAGCCAGGGTCCGCGAAAAGGGGAAGGAGGCGCCACCCGGCAGGGCATCTACGTCTTCACCGCGGCCGGGGAACTGATCTCGTTCAGCAATAACGGCGGCAACGCCGACGCGACCCGCGATCACATCAAACGGGCGCTGGCGAAGTTCAACGACTTGCCCCGCACGCAGACGAAACCGGGCGCGGTCGAGGTGCCCGACCGCGGCAACCCGGACCCGAACTATTTCCGGTCCCCACCGGCCGGCGGACTCGTCGTCCGCGTCCACGCCCGCATCCTGGAAGAGAAGAAGAATGCCATCGAATCGCTCTTCGTCAAAGGCACCTGCTCGACCAAGGGCGGCGACGCGTCGTCGCGGGATTTCCTCTGGCTGACGAAGGACGACGTGCGGGCAATGGGGCCGGGCGACCGGCAAGCGGGCGAGTCGTACCCGTTGCCGGACCGCGTGGCCGATCGCATCGCCCGGTTCCATCTGATCGACAATACCCGGGGCGAACCGGATTTCTGGAAGAAAGGCGAGGTCCGAAATCACTCGTTCACGCTGGTGGTGGAAAAAGTCTCACCCGACGTTGTCGCGTTGCGGCTCGAAGGGCACGCGAGTATGTCTACCGACCCCGACCCGGCGAAGGCGGCCCGCGGGTACGAGGTGAAGCTGCACGGCAAGCTGCGGTGGATTCC
>DASXPC010000148.1:0-48768 GCA_036493815.1 Fimbriiglobus sp.
CCGCTCCGGACGAAGGTCCCGCTCGATCGTCGGCTCCGCCGACTTCGCCGTCTTGGCCATGATGCCCCCTCCGTGGGAGGCATCAGGCTACCCCATTACGCCCGGGGCACGCCAGTCACGTTTGCCGGCGTAGTTTTTTTCAGCCACAGCGTAAGCCACGGTGGTTGGAATCGCTTGGTTCGACCAAGCGACGTAAGCGAATGCTCGACAAGTTGAATCATTGCCGAGATATTGACGAGCGATTCGTGACTTTGCTCCCGTCTAATACGAATGTGGCTGTCCTATTGCGTTCTTGTGGAGCCCCGGACGTATGTTATTGCTTGTCGAATACGCCTGAAATCGATGGGAAAGAACTTCCACTCGATGAAGCATTCTGGCCGCCGAATACGGCGGCTGGGAAACGATCCTAAGCTGCATCCCAGGACGACTGGCATACTATTACGACGAATGCGGTGAGCGGCGAATGTTACTTGAGCGGAGTCGTTAAGGTTTGCGGTTTCGGGACTCGAAGACTCGGCCTTACGGATAAGACTTGTCACGCCGCCATTCTCACAGGTCGCAGCGAATCCCGCAGAGCCCGTAACCCTTCGCCCGGTCGGCGGATGGCGTGGGGGCCTAATACCTGCCGGAGCTTGTATCGGTCTATCCAGACTTGTTTCGGCCGGGGGGCGTCCTGTTCCAGTTCTTCCCCCGGCACGCCGACGACGAGATCGGCGTCGAAGCCGAAGAGGTGAGCGACGAGTCGGGCGAAGGTGAACTTGGTATGGCGGTCGGGGCCCACGGCGTGGAAGGTGCCTTTGGCTTCGAGTTTCACCAGTTCCATCGCGACGTCGGCGAGGTCGGGGCCGTAGGTCGGCTGGCCGAACTGGTCGTTCGCCGCCCGCACCGTTTCCCCCTGGCCGAGCCGGCGGACGAGCGACCGGGCGAAGTTTTTCCCCGATTCGTCCGGGCCGAAAACCCAGCTGGTGCGAAGTATCAGGTGTTGGTCGGGCAGAACATTTCGGACCGCGGTTTCCGCAAAGAGTTTCGTCCGGGCGTAAACGCTTTGCGGGGCGGTCGGGTCGTCTTCCTGCATGGCGTGGGGGCATTCCCCGAAGACGTGGTCGGTGGAGAAGAAGACGAGCCGGCCGCCGGTGCGGGCGACGGCCTCGGCTACGGTGCGGACCCCGGCGACGTTTACCTCCGCACATTCCACCTCGTTCCCCTCGGCATAGTCCATGTACGTCATCGCGGCCGGGAGGAACGTGACGTCCGGTTCCAGGTCTTCAATCAAATCGTCCACGGCGTCACCGTCGCGAAGGTCGAGCGGGACGTAGTCCGGGTGCGGCCGGCGATAGGCCGTGCCAAGAAACGTAAGGCCTCGATCCGCTGCCGCGGATACGAGTTGACCGCCGACCTGTCCCGACGCACCGATAATCAGGCAACGCATGCTGGGTCTCGCGATTCCCGAATTCGTCGTTCCCGAAGTCCGCTCGAGAACCAGTTTAGGCTGCCTTCCGCACCGGCTTGACCACCGGCCCCTCGATGAACCGCGGCACCGGCAACGGCAGCAGGAACGTGCCGCCCCGCCGGCGATATTCCGCCTGCTGTTCGACGATTTCGTTCGCGAAGTTCCAGGCGAGGATCGTCACCACGTCCGGCCGGTCTTCGAGCAGCACGTCCGGGTGCTTCACCGGCAGGTGATGGCCCGGTGTGTACAGGCCTTGCTTGTGCGGGCTCTTGTCCACCACGTACGGCATCAGGTCCGAGCCGATGCCGTGAAAGGACAATAGACACATCCCCTTCGCCGCCGCCCCGTACCCGGCGACCCGGAACCCGCGGTCGTTCAGCCAGCCGAGTTCGCCCATCAGTTGTTCGCGGCTGTCCGAAGCTTGGCGGGCGAACGCCGCCCACGGTTCCGGGCGGTCGAGCCCCGCTTCCACTTCCCGGTCGAGCATGCGTTCGACCGCCGCTGTGGGGAACCGCGGTCCACCCGCCGGCTGAAACGTGACCAGCACCGACCCGCCGTGGATCGAAACGTTTTCCGCGTCGATGATTTCGAGACCGCAGAGCGTGCCCAGCGTTTGCAGCACGCGAACGGAAAAGTAGCAAAGGTGCTCGTGGTATACGGTGTCGAATTCGAGATTTTCGTAGAAGGGTAACAGGTGTGGCACTTCGACCATGGCGACGCCGTCGTCCGTGAGGCAGCGGGCGGCGGAGCGCAGAAAGCCGTGCAGGTCGGGCACGTGGGCGAGGACGTGGCGGGCGAGGAAAACCTTGGCCGGCCCGGCCCGGTCGCGGACCATTTCGGCCGTGTCTACTCCGAAATAGGCGGCTATCGTTTCACTGCCGTCGGCAAGGGCCCGGGCGGCGATGTTCGCGGCCGGCTCGATTCCGATCGCCCGGACGCCGTTCTTCGCGAACGCTTTCAAAACCGTGCCGTCGTTACTGGCGGCTTCCAGAACCAGGTCGCGGGGCCCGAGCTGGTAGCGTTCGGTGATCCGGCGGGCGAGGCCGTTCGCGTGTTTCACCGCGAGGTCGGAGGTGCCGGTGACGTACACGTAATCTTGAAACAGAACGTCCGGGTCGACGGTTTCGTCGATCTGCACGAGACCGCAGGATTGGCAGAGGCAAAGGCGGAGTGGAAAAGTGGGTTCGGGTTCCGCGAGTTGGCTTTCGCGGAGGAAGCGATTGGCCAGGGCGGTGCGGCCGTAGTCGAGGATCGGCATCAGGCCGGCCCGGCCACAGACGCGGCAACCGGTGATAGGCCGGGATTGCATCATGATTACGCCCTCCCCAAGATTTCGTGACAATTCTTTGGACCGCGGGCGTCCCGCCCGCTCTTCTTTGGGGCTAATCCTGCCAAGACGAGCGGCCGGGACGGACACAGTCCAAGAAGAGCGTGCGGGCCGCCCGCGGTCCGTTACGCGGCAATTCGTGCAGGCAGGCCCGGCCAAGTGGCCGTAGCCCGCCCGGCCGTCGGGCCGGCGGCGAGGCGTTCCGCCATCGACAGCAAAAACACCGCCGCATCTTCCGTCGTCGGGTTCGTGCCCACCTCCGGTAACCGGACCACACCAATTGGATTCGTGGTCGTGGCCCGGAACCCTTCGACCACGTCGTCCTGCCGCGTGCGAACGAGTGTCGTGGGCAATATGACTGAAGCGACCGGCGTCGCAATCCGGGCCGCGGCCAACAACGTCCAGGCGAACGTTCCGTTCGTATCGTGCGGCGTCTCGCCCCGCGGCTTGGCCAGATGGAAAATCACGTCGGGTTCGTGAATGGCGAGGGCCGTTTCGAGACGGGGTCGATCTTCGATTCGACCGCGAACGACGCGCACCGCGGCGTGTAATTTGTTGGTGAAGAAGAATCCGTCCACGGCCCGGTCGCGAACGAGGGCCGAGACGTCGGCCCCGCTTTCGACGAGGGCCGCGGCCACCCGACCGCCCAATTGCCCGGTACACCCGGTGAGGAACACGCGGCGGCGGTGCCAGAATCGGCCAGTCGCATCCATGCAAAAACCCGTTCTGATTCGCCCCACCCGGCCACGATCCGTCGCAGCCCGCCCGGCGGGTGGGGAAGTCTAGAAGTTGTCTGCCGGTGGCGTCAAGAGGACTTCGGTTTTCTTTCCGGACTGCTTCGATGCTGGAATTTGGGTAATCCATAATGGGTCGAAATGGGACCGATTTGTCTGTCGCTCTCTCCAACGCCCCGAACCGGCAATTTCTCGAATGCAGTCTCGGCCCACTGGACTTCGAAGACCGGGTACAATTACGAACCTTTGATAAAACTGTATCTCGTCGTGGGCTTGGGGCTGGCACCATGCACGTGTTGTTCGTTCACCAGAACTTCCCGGCTCAGTTCGGCCATATCGCGAATTACCTGGTCCGGGCGCAGCAATTTCGTTGCACGTTTGTGTCGCAACTGCCGGCCGGAATGTGCGACGGGGTCGAACGAATACAGTACGTGCTACGGGGCGGGGCGACCGAAGCGACGCACTATTGCAGCCGTTCGGTCGAGAATGCCGTCTGGCACAGTCACGCGATCTATGAAGCGTTGAAAGCGAGGCCGGACATCCGGCCGGACCTGATCGTCGGCCACTCCGGGTACTTGAGCACCACATTCCTGAGAGAACTCTACGACTGCCCGATCGTCAACTACTTCGAGTACTACTACCACACGGCCGACGCCGACATGGATTTCCGGCCCGAGTTCCCCTACCCGGAAATTAACCGCCTTCGCGCTCACGCGCGGAACACCGTTCTCCTGCTCGACCTGGAAAGTTGCGACCTCGGCTACAGCCCGACCCAGTGGCAACGCGACCGCCTTCCCTGGACCTACCGTCCGAAAGTGCGCGTGATATTCGACGGGGTGGACACGTCGGTCTGGTATCCGCGGGAGGGCATCCCCCGACGATTCGGGAAATGGACGGCGGCCGATGGGGCGAAGTTGATCACTTACGTATCGCGGGGCATGGAATCGATCCGCGGGTTCGACGTCTTTATGCGGGCCGCCAACGTGGTCTGCCGGCGCCGCACGGACGTGCAGTTCGTTGTGGTCGGTGACGACCGCGTCTTTTACGGGGGGGACGCCGAGTTCACCGGGAACCTGTCGTTCAAGGAATGGGTCTTGAGCCGGGAGGAGTACGATCTCAGCCGGTTTCATTTCACCGGCACGTTGCCGCCCACTCGGCTCGCCGAGCTGTTTTCCGTGACGGACCTGCACGTATACCTGACCGTTCCGTTCGTCCTCTCGTGGTCGCTGATGAACGCCCTGGCGTGTGGGGCGGCCGTCTTAGCTTCGGATACGGCACCCGTGCGAGAAATGATCCGCGACGGGGTGAACGGCCTGCTCACCGACTTTTTCGACGTGGAAGCCATGGCCGATCGGATGGAGGAGGTGCTGGATCATCCGCAGGACTATCGACATTTGGGACGCAACGGGGCCGAGATGATTCGGGACGGGTACAGTCTGGAGGTGTGCCTGCCAAGAATGCTGCACCTTTATCAGGATGCCGTCACCTCCCGATCGGTTCGCACCCGAAAATCCGACGGGGTGACCGGATGAAAGTGCTATTTACGATTCCGCACTACTTCCGTCCGACCGGGGCGGCTCCGGACGGCCGGTCGCACGGATCGGTCCGGGACGCGGCACCGCGGGTTGCTGCGCTGACCGAGTGTCTGACCGCCATTCACCGCGCATTGACCCCGAGGGCGAGCGTCCTTTCGCATTCCGACCGGCAAGCCCATTTCTTGACGCCGCAGGACCCGATTCGCTCCGACGTGGTCGTCTGCACTGTGGGTGGAGACCATCTGCTGGACTTGCTCGGCCCGGTCGATCGCCGGTGGACGCACCATCCTACGACCGCCTCCCCGCCGTTTCTCGGGTATGAATGCCATGCCGTGCTGCGCGACCGTCTGGGCGAGTACGATTATTATTGCTACCTGGAAGACGACATCGTCCTCACGGACCCATGGCTATTCCGCAAGCTCCGGTGGTTCAGCCAACAATTCGGCGAAGACCGCTTGCTCCAACCAAACCGATTCGAGGCCGGGACCCACCCACTCCTCGACAAGATTTATGTGGACGGCGACCTTCCGCCGCACTGCACTGCTTCGTTCCAACACGTCCAGCCCCCGACGACTTTGTCGGCAGATGTTTTTGGCGTGCCGATTGAGTTTCAAAGCACGACCAATCCGCACGCGGGTTGTTTCTTTCTGAACGCCGCGCAAATGGAGCGGTGGTCTCGCACTTCCTATTTCCTCGACCGGTCCGATGCCTTCATCGGTGCGCTGGAAAGCGCGGCCAGCCTCGGCATCATGCGAGCGTTTTCGGTCTTCAAACCGAGTTTAGTAAATGCCGACTTTTTCGAGGTGCGTCACCACGGCTCGGCCTATTTGTCGATGGTCAAACCGGGGCGTTGATTGCGTTTTAACCGGGAATTCCAAGTCATTCGTAAGCAATCCGGCAGAAGTTTGCTAGGCAAGTTGGGCAAGCTGGGTGAGACGTGGTTGTTGCAAAACTCGGGTGCTGCCGGCGAGACTGCGATTCCATTCGGAGTTATTTATAAGTTCTGTAAAGGATTCTCACTTTTTAGTAGGAACCCGTTGTGGCGCTATCTAAAGTGTGAGGTCTGAAACTAAGCGCCCCGATCCAAACATTGGATCGCCTGCCTCTTCCGTTAAAAACTTTTTTTGTCGAGGTTGGTGCGCGCGTACTCGTGGATCAGAAGTAGGACATTCATGCGCCCACCAAATTGGTACGACCGGGTTCGCTCGGCGTTCTTCGGCCGTAACCGCCGCGTGCCAGCTCCGCTTAGCAAACTCTTCGAATTCCGGGCCTACGTGGAGACGCTGGAGGACCGCTACGTCCCCGCCACGTTCACGGTGCTCAACACGAACGACAGCGGCGTGGGCTCACTCCGCGACGCGGTCGCCCAGGCGAACGCGAACGTCGGTGCCGACTCCATCGTATTCGGAGACGGGTCCGGCTCCGGCGGCACCAACTTCCTCGACTCATCGCAAGACACGATCACCCTGACCAGCGGCGCCATTACTTTCACAGGAGACACGGCACTTACTACCGTGACCGGACCGGGTGCCGGATTGCTGTCGGTGAGCGGCGGCGGTACGCAAATTGTGTTCTGGATTGATGCCGGCATCTCGACTTCGATGTCGGGAATGACGGTGACCAACGGGAACTCACCCACGACCGGCGGCGGGGTCAATAACTTCGGCACGCTGACAATGACCGACTGCACGATCAGCGGAAGTTCCGCCAGTTCGAAAGGCGGCGGTGTGGCCAACAACTCCGGCGGCACAGCCTTTCTGACGAACTGCACCGTCTCGGGCAACACGGCCGGGTATCAGGGGGCCGGGGTTCAAAACAGCGGCACGATGACGATTTCGCACTCCACCATTACCGGCAACACGGGTGCACCGAGTGGGGGTGGCGGCATCAACATGCAAGGGACCAGCCTGAACGTGGTGAACACCGCCATCTCCGGCAATACGAGTGGCGGCGCGGGCGGCGGCATTGCCGCCAATAATACGGTTTCGTTGACCGGTTGTACCATCTCCGGCAACACGTCGGGATCCAGCGGCGGCGGCATCCTCGAATACAGCAGCGCGATGGCGGTCACCGACTGCACCGTGACCGGCAACTACGCGCCGAGTGGCGGCGGCGTGTACATGCGGTTCGGCAGCCTAAACTTAAAGAGCGTCACCATTTCCGCCAACACGGCAACTTCCGGCGGGGGTATCAGTAACACGTCCGGCTCGGGGTCGCTGACGTTCCGCAACTCAATCGTGTCCGCCAATTCCGCGCCCACCGGGCCGGACATTAACGGCGTCCTCAACACCGATTCGGGTTACAACCTGCTCGGTTCGGCACTTTCGGGCACGACGTCCGGAACCGGCGACGTCTTCAGCGACACGCCACTCCTTTCGCCGCTGGGCAGTTATGGCGGGCCGACCCAGACCGTCATCCCGCTGGCTGGCAGCCCGGCCCTCGGTGCCGGCGACAACTCCGGCGGCCCGGCCACCGATCAACGCGGGTTCTCGCGGCAGACAGGACCCGGCGCCAACATCGGGGCCGTCGAAGGAAACGTCTACATCGTTACCACCACCGCCGACACCGGCGCCGGCTCGCTGCGGAACGCCGTCGCTGCGGCGGACGTGGCAGCCAGCGGAGACTTCATCTTCTTCTCCAGCTTCTTCAATTCGGCCCAAACAATTTCCCTGACCACCGGCGAGCTGGACCTGACCGACGCTGCCACGACCTCAATCATCGGCACAGGCGCAAACCTGCTTTCGGTCAGCGGCAACAACGCCAGTAGAGTGTTCGCGATCAATGCCAGTGCGTCGCTCGTGATCTCAAGTTTGACGATCACCGCCGGAGCATCCTCTTCTACCGGCGGGGCCGTCAATAATCTCGGTGAGCTCACGCTAACCGACTGCACCATTAGTGGAAGCTCTTCCAACGGTCGCGGCGGCGGCGTCTACAGCGCCGACACACTCACGATGACGGGTTGCACGGTGACCGGCAACACGGCCACCGGAACCTTCGGGTACGGCGGCGGCGGATTCGCGTTCGGTACGGCTTCGCTCACCAACTGTACCGTCAGCGGCAACTCCGCGACCACCGGCGGCGGCGTGCAGAAGGGGAATGGCAGCTCCTTGACGCTGACGAACGACACCATTAGCGGCAATTCGGCAACCGCCAATGGTGGAGGCGTCAAAGCATCGATGAGCGGCGCCTTCACGATTCAAAACACCATCGTCGCCGGGAATACGTGCAGCGCCGGTCCGGACGTTTACGCGATTGACAAGGTTGATTCTCTGGGCAACAACCTGATCGGGAAGACCGAAGGCAGCACCGGCTGGGCCGGCTCCGACCTGACAGGGACCGTCGCTTCGCCGCTCGATCCCCAGCTCGCCGCACTCGCCGACAACGGCGGCGCGACACAGACGATGGCCCTCCTGGCGTACAGCCCCGCGATCAACGCCGGCAATTCCGCCGCGGCGCCGGCCACCGACCAACGCGGCCAGACGCGATTCGGCAATACCGACATCGGCGCTTACGAGTATTTGTTCAAGGTCACCGACACAACCGACAGCTCCAACCTCGGTTCGCTGCGCACGGCGATCACCAACGCGAACGCCATCGCGGGCACCGACACCATCGTGTTCCGAATTCCCGGAACCGGCGTTCAAACCATTCAACCGAACAACATTGGCGGCGGGACCGCTTTGCCGGTGATCACGGACTCGGTCGTCATCGATGGTTGGAGTCAGGGTGGGCCTGGTTACACCGGGTCCCCGCTGATCGAGATCGATGGCACGAATGCAGGAGGAACTTACGGGGCGTTCGGACTGAACATCCAGGCAAGTAATACGACGGTTCGCGGGTTGGCCATCAACCGGTTCCCGCTCGTAGTCGGGAACGGATTCGGGATCGGGGTCTTCACGGCGGTCAGCAACATATGGATTTACGGTAACTACATCGGTACCGATGCGACCGGCACCGCGGCAGCCGGCAACGGCCAGGGCGGCATTTGGATCGGCCCCGACCCGACCGATGTACTCATCGGCACCAATGCGGACGGCACCAACGATGCGGCAGAAAGGAATGTGATTTCGGGGAATAATGGCAACGGTGTTATAGTACAGGGATCTTCCAACATCATCGCCGGCAATTACATCGGCACAAATGCCGCCGGCACTGCGGCGATCGGAAATACTGGCTCCGGCGTTGAAATCTCCTTCTCCGCATCGGACAACACCATCGGCGGCGTGACGACCGCTACCCGCAATGTCATCTCGGGGAATATGCTCTACGGCGTTCAGTTACTGAACGTCGGCACGACGGGAAACGTAGTAGCCAACAACTACATCGGTACCGACGCCACCGGCACCGCGGCCTTGAGCAATTCGAGCGGCGGCGTCCTGATCAACGGGGCATCCGGCAACTTCATCGGTCAACCCGGGGCCGGCAACGTCCTCGCGGCGAGCTCCGGCAACGGCATTGAAATCTACCAGGCCGATAACAATTCCGTTGTGGCCAATTACATCGGCATTGATGCCACCGGTACGGCTCCATTAGGTAATGCCCAGGGTATTACGATTTACGGCGGATCGTCGAACAACATTATTGGCGGCACTACAGCGGCAGATAGAAATATCATCTCGGCTAACACGACCGGCGTGGCCATCACCGGTGCGACAACGACCGGTAACGTCGTCCAAGGCAACTACATCGGCACGAATCCGGCTGGGACGGCGGCCAGCACCCTGGGAAACACGACCGGCGTGCTCGTCAATGCCGGGGCTCACGACAACACCATCGGCGGCACGGCCGGCGGGGCCGGAAACCTCATCTCGGGGAATCTAGGGACGGGGATCGAAATCACCGACACCGGGACGAGCGGGAATCTCGTCGAGGGCAACATTGTCGGCCTCGCGGCCGACGGAACGACCATACTCGGCAATACCGGTAGTGGGATCTTCCTCACCTTGGACGCTAACGCGAACGTGATCGGCGGCACGGTCGCCGGGGCCGGGAACATCCTCTCGGGGAACGCGGCCGGGATTCGCATCACCGGCGGCTCATCGGTAAACAACGTCATTCAAGGGAACTTGATCGGCACCGACGTCACTGGTCTGCTCGACCGGGGCAACGCCGGCCCCGGCGTCAGCGTCGTCAACGCCGACGGCACGGTCGTCGGTGGCACCACGGCCCTGGCCCGAAACGTCATCTCCGGAAACGCCGGGAACGGCATCGAGTTGTTATTGTCGGGTACGGCCGGGACGATCATTCGGGGCAACCTGATCGGGCTCGGCAAAGACGGGACCACGGCCCTCGGTAACGACCTCAGCGGTATCGACATCGAAGGTGCCGCCAATACGACTGTGGGCGGGGACGACGCGACCGACGGATCGACGGACGGTCAGGTCGGAGCCCGCAACGTCATTTCCGCGAATGCGCAATACGGCATCCGAATAGTTGGGGATGGCGCAACGCGGGCCGTGGGAAACGTCATTCTCGGGAATTACATCGGCCTGGATGCGGGGGGGATGCTGGACCGGGGAAATGCCCTCTCGGGCATCGGCTTCATCGACCGGGCCTCGAACAATACCATCGGCGGAACCACGGCCGGGGCCGGAAACTTCATCTCCGGCAACGACGAGAACGGCATCCTGTTCACCAGCCCGAACGTGTTCAACAATAAAATTGAGGGCAACTTCATCGGCACCAATGCCGCGGGCACGGCGGCGGTCGGCAACGCGACTGGCGTTTCCATTTCGAACCAGGCGTTCGACAACACCATCGGCGGCACGACAGCCGCGGCCCGGAATGTGATCTCCGGAAACGCCCGCGACGGAATCCGACTCAGCGACACGAACACCCGAAACATCACCGTCGAGGGGAATTATATCGGGGTGAATGCTGCGGGAACGGCAGCGCTCGCCAATGATCAAGCCGGCGTCTACGTCTACAACGGCGTATCAAATTCCACGATCGGCGGCACGGCCGTTGGGGCGAGTAACGTCATCAGCGGCAACACGACCTACGGAGTTGCCATCGACGACTCCAGTCTCATTACCGTCGCCGGGAACTACATCGGCACGGACCCGACGGGAACCACTGCCATCGCCAATGCCACCGGTGTGTCTATTTTTAGCGGATCGGCGAACAACTCCATCGGCACGACTGAGTACGGGCAGTCGTTTGTCAACGGCAACGCCGGGCTGAGCGGCCCGTTATCAATCACTGCCGCCCCCGGCGGCGACCTGTACGTCTCCGACGAGGCGGGACTCGGGACCGATGCGATCTACCGACTGAATCCGACCACCGGCGCGAAGACGCTGATCGCGGCCGGCGGCTACCTGAACGTTAGCCTGCTCGCCACCGACGCGGCCGGGCGGATCGTCGCACTGGCGGTAGGGTATAACAATGGGAACGCGGTGGTCGCTCGCATCGACCCGGCGACCGGCCAGCAGACCCTCATCTCTGACTTGTCGAACCCGGGCCAGGGGCCGACGGTCGGGTCGTTCGACGCCGGCGGGCTCGTGGTCGAGCCGACCGGAACGTACCTGATAACCGATGGCGGCAACGGTCGCATTCTCCGGATCGACCCGGCGACCGGCACCCGCACGGTTCTGTCAAGCGGCGGTTCCCTCACCACTCCCACCTTCCTGACCCTCGCCCCCGACGGCTCGCTGCTGGTGTCCAACATATCGGACCTAAACAATACACCGCCGGACGGCAGCGTGGTGCGGGTCGATCGGACCACCGGGGCGCAGACGGTGATCACGTCCGGCGGTTTCGGTTTCCCGAGTGCACTCGCGGTGGCGGCCGACGGCAGCATCCTCCTGACCGACCGCGGTCCGACCACCGACACCGCCGCCGACGCCGTGGTGTACCGCATCGACCCGGCCACCGGGGCGCGGACGATAGCCGCCTCCGGCGGACTGCTGGAAAACCTGTACTCCGTAGTGGTGATGGCCGACGGGTCGGTGGTGGTAGTCGATCGCGGGGCATTCAACGGGCTGAACGCCGGCAATGGATTGATCCGCCTCACGCCCGGCGGCGCCCGCAACGTCATCAGCGGCAACACCGGCAACGGCGTGGACATCACAAATTCTGTCTTCGGTGCTTTCACCGGCGATACGAGTCAAAACGCCGTGTTCGGGAACTACATCGGCGTCGATGTCACCGGCCTTGCCGCCTTGCCCAACCTCGGCGCGGGGGTGACCATTTACGCAAGCGGCGACAATACCATCGGCGGAATGTCGGCGGGCGCCGGCAACGTCGTCAGCGGCAACGGCGCCGGCGGTATCGTCCTGACCGGCAGTTCCTCGAACACCATTGCCGACAATCTCATCGGTGTCGGCAACGATGGCGCGAGGCCTGTTGCCAATACCGGCGATGGCCTGAGCATTTCCGACCTCAGTATCCCCCACGTCGGTCATTTCTTCGCTGAGGGCAACAACGTCGCTGGCAACGTGGTCTCCGCCAACACGCAGGCCGGCGTCCACTTGACAGGAACGGGAACCGACAGCAACGTCGTTGCCGGCAACTTCATCGGTACGGACGCGGCCGGTACTGACGCGATCGGCAACGCGACTGGCGTTCAAATCGACTCCGGCGCGAACAACAATACCATCGGCGGCACGTCGGCCGGGGCCCGAAACATTATCAGTGGAAACACAGGCGACGGGGTGCAGATCACCGGTACCGGAACAAACACAAACACCATTCTCGGCAACTACATCGGCACGGACGCCACTGGACAAACGGCGATCGGCAACGGCACCGGCGTCACGATCGACTTCGGCGCCACTAACAACACCATCGGCACGACGGAATACGGAAGCAGTGTCCTGTCCAATATCACGCAACAGCAAAACGCCTTTGGACTCCGCGTCGCGACAAACGGCGATATTTATACCGCCACATCCAGTGATCCGCTTATCTACCAAAACTTCGGCGTCGTGCGAATCAACCCCGTCACCGGCGCTCAGACTGTCATCACCCGCGGCGGTGGCCAGGACGGCCCATTGCAATACCCCGGTGATTTAGCCATCGAGGCCGGCGGTACCATTGTTGTCACGGATTTGAATGCCGGTGCCGTATCGCTGGGAATTGTCCGTGTCGATCCCACAACTGGCGTGCAGACGCGAGTCAGCGATTTCACCAACCCTGGCCAAGGACCAATCATCACGTATGGAATCGGCATCGTGGTCGAAGCATCGGGCGACTACATCGTCGCCTCTGGCAACGACAACACGCTCTACCGCGTCAACCATGTGACCGGGGACCGCACTGTTCTCAGTAGCGGCGCCCAACTCGATCACCCCTACGGCCTGGCAATCGATGCCAACGGCAACATTTTGTCCACCAACGGCAGTGGCGGCACGAGCCAGATCGTTCGCGTAAATCCGACGAACGGCGCTCAATCGGTCGTGTCCGGCGGATTTGAAGAGTTGCTCTTCCTGACGGTCGGTGCGGACGGCTCGATTTACGCCACCGACGCCGGAAATGGTAGCACCGTGCCGACGGCAGTCTATCGCATCGACCCGGTAACGGGTGCGAAATCGATCATCTCAACAGGCCCGAGCGACGGTCTATTCTACAACGGCATCGCCATTGAGACCGGCGGTTCGTTGATCACGGGCTTCCTGGGCACGATCTCCGGTGATCCGCAATTTCTCCTGCGTCTGACACCGGGCGCTGCCCGCAACGTCATCAGCGGGAACACCAGCGATGGCGTGCAGATCACCGGGTCCGGAACAAACACAAACTCCATACTCGGCAACTACATCGGCACGACGGCGGACGGCCTGTCGGCGCTCGGGAACACGGGTAGCGGAGTGTTTGTCAACGCCGGGGCAACCGGGACTTTGATCGGTGGGAATGTCGCCGGGGCAGGGAACGTCATCTCCGGCAGTGTTACCGCCAACGGGGTGGCCGTGTCCGACGCCGGAACGGACGGGACGGTGATCCAAGGCAACTTCATCGGCACGGACAAGAACGGTACGGCGGCAGTTCCCAACTTCTTCCCAGGCGTTGCCGTCGTAAATGGAGCAACCAACACCCTCGTCGGCGGTCTCACCGCGGCGCCGGGCACCGGAGCCGGAAATGTCATCTCCGGGAACAAGCAGCACGGGGTGATGGTGCGGGGGACAGGGACGAACGGCACCGTCATCCAGGGGAACCTGGTCGGATTGGTGGCCGGCGGCACGGCCAAATTGGGCAACGGCACCACCGGAGCGTACGGCGGCGTGGCGGTGTTCGACGGGGCGACCAACACCACCATCGGTGGGACAAACCCGCAAGCCCGGAACGTGGTGTCCGGAAACGAAAACCTGGGCATCGTCATCCTCGGTAGCGGCGGTTTGATCGTCGCCCACACCATCATTCAGGGAAACTTCGTCGGCACGGACGTCACCGGTACATTCGCCATCCCGAACGGTCGACCCGGCATTGGCATCCTCGACCAGACGGCGAACGTGACCATCGGCGGCACGGCCGCCGGGGCGGGAAACCTGATCAGCGGGAATGCCGGCGGGGGCGTAATCGTCGCCAACTTGTTCAATACAGGCGCCCCCACTGGGGTGGTCGTGCAAGGGAACCTGATCGGGACGAACGCGACCGCCACGGGGGTAATTCCGAACACTGTGGCTGGCACATACCTCGGGACCGGCGTGGAAATCCGGAGCGCGTCGAACGTGGTCGTGGGCGGCGTCGCCGCCGGGGCAGCGAACGTTATCCGCGGCAACCTCGGGGCAGGTGTGTCCGTCACCGGGGCGACTTCCACCGGCAACACGATTCGCGGCAACTCGATCTATTCCAACGGCGGCCTGGGCATCGACCTCGGCGGCGACGGCGTTACCGCGAACGACAAGAGCGGCCACGCCGGGCCGAACAACTACCAGAACTACCCGGTGCTCAACTTCGTCGGCAGCGGGGCCACGACGACTCCCAAAGGCCTGCTCAACGCCGCGCCTAATACGACCTACACCATCGACTTCTACGCGTCCAGTTCCCCGGACGCGAGTGGGTTCGGGGAAGGCCAGCGCTACCTCGGGTCCTCGACGGTCACCACGAATGCCGTCGGTCAGGCAATTGTGTCCGTCACGCTGGGGGTGGCGACCGCTCCGAGCGATTGGATTTCGGTGACAACCACCGATCCGAGCGGCAACACGTCGGAATTCGGCCAGAGTCTGCAAGCCGACGTTCCGCCCGCGGTCACGCTCTCCTCGCCGACCCAGGCACTTGTCGGCGTAACGCTTCCCTTCACCCCAGTCCTCACCGACACGGTGCCGGGGAAAACCTATCAATACGCGTGGACGGTCACGTTTAACGGTTCCCCGATTGCCTTGCCGAACGCCTCCTATGTATCGAACGGCGCAACCAATCAGGAGACGTTCTTTTTCACCCCTCAGCGGGTCGGCACGTACGTGGTATCGGTGACGGTGACCGACAGCCGGGGCGGTGTGACGACCGCGGTGTCGAATGCAATCGGTGTGACGGCGACGACTCTCGGCATAACGATTACCGGGAATCCGCTCGGAACACCGGTGCCGTTTGCCGTAAACACCGGTCAACCGGTTACGTTGACGAATCGCATCTCCGATCCGCGTCCGTCCACGATCGATCCGAAGACCGGCGCGGCCATTGTCCCGAGTTATAGCTACACGTGGAGCGTGACGCGAAACGGTTTGGCCTTCTCGCTGCCGGTGGGCACGGTGACGACCGCGTCGACGTTCACTTTCACGCCGACGGGAAGTGGTTTGTACCTTGTCTCGCTGGCGGTAGCCGACGGGACGTATGCCGCCGGAGCCGACAGCGTCAGCCTGTACGACACGGCCGCCCCCGCAGCCCAGATAATCGTTTCTCCCGGCACGGCAGTGACGGCCGGCACCCGCGTCAACTTGCAGACTGTCGTCACCGACGTGGCCCTGCGGCGTGGGTTGACCTACTCGTGGACAATTACTCCCGACAACGGACAGCCGGTAATCTCGGCGACCAATTCGACGGGCGTTTACGCGTTCACCGCGACCGCGGCCGGGAACTATGTGGTCTCCGTTTCGGTGACCGACGACCAGCACCGCAGCGGCGTCAGCCCGCCCGTTAAGATCCGGGTCGGACAGGCCGCGCCCAGAGTGACGATCTACGGCGCCCCGATCACGGCCAGCCCCGGTGCACCATTGACGCTGACCGGTTCGGCGACGGATGCCGACCCGAACCAGCCCGGCTCGGGCTCGGCGAACGTTTATACGTTGTCGTGGAATGCAAGCACAACAGCGGGGACTATCACACCCGCAACCGGCACGGGCGGCACGTACATCTTTACGCCCAGCGCCGCGGGTACAGTTGTCGTTAACCTGACGGCTACCGATCAGAACGGAATCAAGACGTCCGTTCCGGTGGTCATAAACGTGGCGCCCCCGGCCGCAACGCTGACCGTAACGCCGCCGGCGAACCCCACGCAAGGGCAACTCCTCACTTGGTCGGCGTCTCTCTCACCCGTCGTTCCCGGCACCACGTACTCCTGGAGCGTGTTCTCGCCGGACGGAATCACCCGCACGTTTAACACCGGCACGAGCAATAGCTTGACGTTGCCGGAAACGGCTCTTCCAGGTCGTTACGACGTGTCGGTGACGGCCACCGCGAACGGCTACCAATACACGACCGCCGCACCCGCGGCCGGCACGTTCGTGGTCGTGCCCCATGCGCCCGTTGTCGTGTCGATCGCTACGAGTTCGCCGATTCCTCCTCAGACGAGTCTTCAGGAAGGGGACAAAGTCACGCTCACCGGCACCGCCACCGAGCCGGGCGTGGACCTGACGAACCTCTCGAAGGCGAGCTATTTGTGGACGGTTACCGGGCCGAGCGGATTTTCCCAGGTGGGCGTGTTGCCGAGTTTGACGTTCACGCCGCTCGTCGCGGGTACGTACACCGCGACATTGGCCTTCCGAGACTTCACCGGCGGGTCGGGCAGTGCGACGACGACCATCGCCGTCACGCACGTGACGCCCAAGCTGTTGTTGAAGTATCAGAGCACTGCCGCCGACGGCACGATGAGCTTTCAGGCGGTCGTCGCGAATTCGAACAACCACTATTCCTACACCTATTCCGTTCAATTGAACGGCCAATCGTACATCCAATCCACCCCGGGCGGCTCGGCCTTTTCGTTCCGCATTCCCCCGATCGCGGCCCCGACACGGATCACCGTCTCGGTGATCGATTCGGCGAGTGCCACCGGCCAGATTACGGCCACGGTTCAGTCGATCGCCGCCGGCACCGCCGCGACGCCCGTTCAGAAAACCGTTCTCCCCGCCGACTTGCTCGCGGGAACGAATGTCGCCGTCGTATTGGCTCAGGGTTACAACCGGATCTACGCCGATCCTTCGCTGCCCACAACGGCCACGGTCGAGTTCATCGCCGTCGGCGGCCACAACGCCTTCTTCGGCGGTCCGTCCGTCAACATCTTCCAGGGGGATTCGGGCTCCAACGCAATGACCGGCGGGACCGGCCCGAACACCTTCTTTGCGTCCGGGAACGATTCGCTCTTCGGCGGTGCCGGCAGCAACCTGTACGTTCCGGTCACGGTCGACAACAGCTCCGGCAATGCGCTCAACGTGACGGCCGGGAGCGGTGCCAACACGTTCGACCTTTCACAGCAGTATTCGGTCAGCCTGGACTTAACCGCGACCGGTTCCGCTCAAACCTTCGATTCTCTCGGCAATCAGGTCGTCTTGAATGGGTCCTTCCAATCGGTCCTCGGCAGCGGCGGGGCCGATACGTTGACGGCGGCCAGCGGCGCGAGCATATCGGGTGGGGGTGGGAACGATTTGCTGAAGTCGAACAACGCCAACAACGTAACCCTTTCGGCCGAAAGCGGCCTTGTCACGTTACAGGCGACCGGCGGATCGAACGTGATGCTGTTGGGCGGTAAGGACACCAATCTGGTGACGGCGACAAACGTCACCAACGCATCGCTGATTGGTGGGTCGGGCAATAACGACTCGCTGTTGGCGGGGTTGGGGTCGCTGAACGTCTCTTTGATTGGCGGTTCTGGCAACAACGATACCCTCGTCGCGTTGGGCGGGAATATCAGTCTGATGGGTGGATCGGGGAATAACGACTCACTGGTGGCCGGGTTGGGTGGGACGAACGTGAGCCTGATCGGCGGGTCGGGCAACAACGACTCGCTCATTGCACTTGGCGGAAGCGTCAGTCTGATCGGCGGGTCGGGCAACAACGCCTCGCTGGTGGCCGGGGCAGGCTCGGCGAATGTATCGCTGATCGGCGGGTCGGGGAACAACGACTCGCTCATCGCACTGGGCGGCAGTTCGAACGTGAGCCTCATCGGCGGGTCGGGCAACAACGCCTCACTGTTGGCCGGGGCCGGCTCGACGAATGTTTCACTCGTGGGAGGATCGGGGAATAACGATTCGCTCATCGCTCTGGGCGGTAGCGTCAGTCTGATCGGTGGGTCCGGCAACAACGCATCACTGGTAGCCGGAGCAGGGTCGGTGAATGTCAGTCTGGTCGGCGGGTCGGGCAACAACGCCTCGCTGGTGGCGGGGGCGGGATCGGTGAACGTCAGCCTCGTGGGAGGTTCGGGGAATAACGACTCGCTGATCGCGATCGGCGGCAGTAGCAGTGTCAGCCTGATCGGGGGGTCGGGCAATAACGCCTCGCTGGTGGCCGGTCTGGGTTCGACGAATATCAGCCTGATCGGCGGATCGGGGGCCAATGACTCCCTGCTCGCTTTGGGTGCGAATATTAGCCTGATCGGCGGATCGGGGAACAACGCCTCGCTGGTGGCGGGGGCGGGATCGGTGAACGTCAGCCTGGTCGGTGGGTCGGGGAACAACGACTCACTCGTCGCCCTCGGCGGCAGTGCCAACGTCAGTCTGATCGGCGGGTCGGGGAACAACGACTCGCTCGTCGCCCTCGGCGGAAACGTGAGCCTCATCGGCGGGTCGGGGAATAACGCTTCGCTGGTGGCGATGGGCGGCAGTTCGAACGTGAGCCTGATCGGCGGGTCGGGCAGCAACGACTCGCTCATTGCGGGGGCAGGAGCCGTCAACGTCAGTCTGGTGGGCGGTTCGGGCGGCAACGATTCCCTGGTGGCGCTGGACGGCAGCGCCAACGTGTCGTTGATCGGCGGGTCGGGCAACAACGACACGCTCATCGCCGGGGTCGGTTCGAAAAACGTCAGCCTTGTCGGTGGGTCGGGGAATAACGACTCGCTCTTTGCCGGGGCCAGTTCGGTGAACGTGACGTTGGTGGGTGGGTCGGGCAATAACGCTTCGCTCGTGACCGGGCCCGGCTCTTTCAACGTGTCGCTGATCGGCGGGTCGGGCAATAACGGCTCGCTCATCGCGACCGGCGGAACGAACGTCAGCCTAATCGGCGGGTCGGGGGATGGCACGCGAATTTCGGTTACCGATACGGCCGGCGCGATTCTCCTGGGCGGCATGGGCGCCAACCTCTCCCTGTCTGCCTCCGGTACGAGTAACAACGTCGTGCTCATCGGCGGGTTCGGAAATGGCGACTCCCTCACGGCGGGAGCCGGGGTCAGCGGCGCCGAATTGGTCGGCGGCTTTGGGAATAACGACTACGTCGAAGCGACGGGCGTCAATAACTCGGTCTTGGTCGGCGGGTTCGGCGACAACGATTCGCTGGTGGCATCGGGAAGCAACAACGTCACCTTGCTCGGCGGGTACGGGAACAATTCGTACTTGAAACGCGTGGGCGGGACCAATTCTTACCTGATCGGACAGTCGGGGAACAACGACTCCCTGATCTCCTCGGGAGGTGGAACAAACGTCAGCTTGGTGGGCGGATCGGGTGACGGCCTCTTCCTGTCCGATACCGGGAGCAATAACGTCTCTCTACTCGGGGGGTCCGGTCAGAATGACACGGTTATCTCGGTGAACGGTACGAACGCGACCGTGTTCGGCGGGAACGGCAACAACGACTCGGTTTATGCGTCCGGAGGTGCGAACGTATTCGCCATCGGCGGAACCGGAAGCGGCGGCCGGATCACGACGTCGAAACTGACCAACTCCACCGTGCTGGGCGGGGCGGGGAATAGCAACGCGATCACCAATTCCAACGGCACCAACGTGCTGGTTGTCGGCGGGTCGGGGATTGCCAACGTCCTTACCGACCTCAACGGCATTGGCAATACGCTGGTCAACGGCGGCAACCAGCTCGCTTCGCTCGTAGCAAGCGGCGGCAATTCGGTGCGGCTCTTCGGCGGCGGCGGGACGGACTACCTGTCGGCGACCGGGGGAACGAACATCGGCCTGTTCGGCGAAAACGGGGACAACACCTATTACATCTCCGGCACGGCGGCGAACCCGTTCAGCGGCTACGTCGATGCCCTCGGCACGATCGGCCTGGAACAGTCCACGACCGACCAATTGGAATCCGGAACGAATACCCTGATCTTCCCGACCGCCGACGTGCTCATTCTAGACCTGAGTCTGGCGCTGGGCGGGGCTGCCACCGCCTCGGCGGCGGCCGCGGCCACCCAACAGGTCGCCACGGGAACTTCGTTCTACCTCATCGGGTTGTTCAGTGGCGTGGTCGGTTCGGCGACGGGCAACGACTATATCACCGGCAACGCACTCCCGAACTCGCTCGTCGCCGGGGCCGGCAACGCCACCCTCGTCGCCGGGGCAGGGGATGCCACCCTCGTCGCCGGGGCGGGAAATGATTCGCTCGTCGGCGGCGGCCGAACGACCTTTGCTTTCCGCGGGGCCGCATCGGGCAGCCACACCGTTTCCGAGGCGGACCCGAACGATTCGGACGTCATCGACCTGTCCCAGTTAACCGCCCCGACGGTTCTCAACCTGGCCGCTACTTCTAACCAGGCCGTTACCAGCACACTGTCGATAAGGATCACGAACCCGACCATTCCGGACGTCATTGGCAGTCCGTACGGTAACACGCTTACGGGAAATGTCCGGGACAATCACTTCACACTCAGCTCGGCCAATAACAACGTCGTCGCGGGGAGCGGACTCACCACGCTCAAGTTCACCGGTAAGACCCTCGGCACGAACACAATCACGGCTCCCACGCCGAGCAGTGTCGTGCTGAATCTCCATCAACTCGGCCAACCGGTATCGATCAATCTCAGTCAGCCGATCCAATCGATAGCCGGCGGCACGATCTTTTTCGTTTCCGCGTCCGACAGCCGGGCCGTCGCGTCAGTCGTGGGGACCATCTTCGGGGACGTTCTGGTAGGGGATTCGGCCGTCGGTGCCCCGGGCGTGTCGTTATTCGGTGGCGGCGGACGGGACAGCCTTGTGGGCGGGGCGGGCAACGATTTCCTTCAGGCCGGAGTGCCCCAGGTGGTGCTGCTCGATTTCGACACGTTCACCCCGCTCAGCCCGGGCAACCACGTCTATACGCAGTACGAACGGGACGCCATTCAACAACGGATGCAGGGGGTTTTCTCCGCCTTCTCGTCGACGGTGCTCGACGGCTCGACCGTGTATTCCAACGGATTCGTCTTCACGCAAAGCCTGGCGACGGCTCAGTTGCTCACCCGGTCGACCGGGGGAGAATTCGTGACGATGTACTTTAACGAGCCGCCGGTCGGCGGGCAGGCCGAGGAAGTAGACTTCGCCAATGCCAATTTGGGTGGTACGGCGTCCGTTGACGCCAGCCTGATTCTCGGGGCGGCGAACCAGCCCGACCCGACGACGATTAACTTCATCAACGAATCGGCCGGTCTGGCCGAACACGAACTCGGTCACCTGGTGGGGTTGCGGCACACGGACGCCTTCGGTCCGATCGGGAGCGGGGCGTACCAGGTGTTCCTGGACGGGACACAGGTGAGTGGCCTCAACCCGTCCGCCTTCTATCCGTACTACCAGCAGCCGACTACCGCCCAGCCGATCCTCGCATCAACCGACCCGCTCCTTTCTCTAACATCCATCCCCGACGGGGCGACCGCATACGGCTACGAGACGCCTCTGCACGTCATGGGATCTCCGGCGTCGATCGGAATCAGCCGGTTCGACACCCTGAACGATATATTCTTCGGCGAACGCGAGGCGATGCGGCTGGCGTTCGATCAGAGCGGCGTGATTCTTTTGGCGCAGACGGCCCCTCACGACTCAGCCGCCTCGGCCCAGGACCTCGGAGTGCTGCCCGGGTTGGTCGTGCCGAACACCTCGGCCGCCGGCTCTCTCAACGCCGGGCAATCGTTCTCCGTGTCCGCCGTGGCGGTGGTCGGGTCGATCGGCCTGGACGGGTCCGGACGGTCGCGGTCGGATTGGTATTCGTTCTCCGCCCACGCGGGCGACGTCATGTCATTCGAAACGATTTCGAACGTCCTGCCGGGCAACAGTCGCCCGCTCGACACCATCCTGCGGGTCTATGACGCGGCGGGGAATCTGCTGGCAAGCAACGACGACGAACTCGAATCCCGCGATTCGCTCATACAGGACTTCCGCGTCCCGGCCGACGGGAAGTACTCGGTCCAAGTGGACACGTACGCCCAAGACCCGGCGGAGAATACGTCGCAGGGCGATTACGTTCTCTACATGACCAACTTCAAGATCGGCCCGAGCGGGGGCGGTGGCAGTACACTGGTCGCCGGGGCGGGAAATGACGTGCTGTATGGTGGCCAGGGAAACAACTTGTTCCGGTTGATCTCGAACAATGCAGTACACGAGACAGTTATCGGCGGGAACGGAGCCGACGTACTCGACCGAACAGCCGCGCCATTTGCCATGGTCACGGTCCTGACACCTTCGCAAAACACGTCGATCTCGCAACTGCTCGGCACTCCGCCCGCGCTCCAGTTCCCCACGGGGCTGTCGAACCAGTCCATCACCAAAGGCGGGCTACTCCATTTCTCCGCGTCGGTCACCAATGCGGGACGATCGGTTACCTACTCGCTCTTCCCCGTCACGGGCGGTCTGACACCGGTCGGGGCCACCATCCGATCCACGGATGGCGACTTCAACTGGTCGGCGGGCGATCAGGGGACTTACGAGATTGGCATTTTGGCGACCGCTTCGGACGGGGCGACGGCGACCACAACCGTAACGATTGTCGTATCGGCCGTGGCACCGGCACTCGCCCCGCTGGCCACCCAAACGGACACAGTTGGCACGGCTATTGCCCTCGATGGCAGCGTCGTCAACCCGGTCTTGACGGACACTTACACCTACGTCTGGACGATTACCCTTGACAACCAGACGGTGGCCACCCTCTCCGGTCGCGACGTTTCGTTCAACCCGGGCGTGAGTGGATCGTACACATCTACATTGTCGGTTACCGACCAACAGGACGGCCTGTCGAGTACGACGTCCGCCACTCTAAACGTTACCGATGTGGCCCCCGTTGTCGCGCCGTTGTCGGCAGTGTCCATCAACGAGGGCGACTCGACCAGTTTCACCGGTCTATACTCCTACCCCGGCAACACCACGAGTTTGCTCCTGTCTTGGACGGTGACAAACGCTGTGAACCAAATCGTGGGCTCGGGCACCGGACCCGCCTTCACGTTCACCGCTCCCGACGCGGATATTTATTCCGTGACGTTCAAGGTGCAAACGGCAAGCGGACTGAGCCGATCGGCAACGGCGCTCGTAACGGCGGCAGGAGTGCTGCCGACCGCCACCCCGCCGGCCGGCACCAGCATTGCAGAAGGGACTTCCACGACTCTGACCTTTACCGATCCTTTCTCGCCCGCCTCGGCAGTAACTGCGGAAGGGTTCCGATACAGTTTTGCTTTATCTTCGACCCAACTGACTGCAACGTATGCCGCGTCCGGAACTTCGCCGTCGCTTTCGTTCTTCGGGAATGACGCCGGATCCTATACGGTGTACGGACGGATCATCGACAAGAACGATGACTACCGCGACTACGTCATTCAAGTGGTGGTCGTCGATGTGCAAATCGTCCCGGTCGGAATGGGGCCGTTCTCCTCCACCAAGCAGGCGACGACCGGGCCGATCACCGTGGCCACATTTACCGATGCGGGCGGACCGGAACCCGTGTCGAGTTACAGCGCGACGATCGATTGGGGCGACGGTACCGTCCCGACCGTCGGCACGATCGGCGCGCCGGTCAACGGCGTGTACCCGGTCATCGGCATGCATACCTACGCCACCCAGGGCATCTACACGATTCGGACGATTCTTTCACACGACAGTCTGCCGGCCCTGACCGTTACGGACGCCATGACGGTGACGGCCCCCGCACTAGTGGGCACCGGCGGGCTCAGCCTCGCGGCGGTCAAAGCCGAGGACACCGGGTCGCTTATCCTGGCCACGTTTACCGATTCCACCGGACCAGATGATCTGGGCACATACGCCGCAACAATCGATTGGGGCGACGGCACGACGAGCGACGGCACGATTAACCCGACCGGGACGACATACACTGTTCGGGCCGGTCATACGTATGCGACGATAGGCGCCAAGACGGTGACCGTCACCTTAAAGCATCAGGGGTCAGCGGATGCGACGGTGACGGATTCGGCGACGGTCGTCAATCCGGCCCTGGTCGGACTGGGCGCGGGGATTGCGGCCACGCGGAATACGCCGACCGGCCAAATTACCGTGGCAATGTTCACTGACCCGGGCGGACCCGACGCGCTGGCCAATTACACGGCAACGATCAACTGGGGTGATGGCTCGTCCACGAGCACGGGTACGATTGCCCTCGGCGACGACGGCCGGACGTTCAGCGTCCTCGGCGAACATACCTATTCCGCCGCCGCTTTGTACCCGATTATCGTCACGGTCACCCACCTGGCGGCTTCTCCGATCCCACCGGTCATGCTGTCGATCAGTTCCACCGCGACCGTTGCGAACCCCGCGGTCAGTCCGACGTTCTCCCCGTTTACGGCCGTCCTGGGCGTGCCCTTAACGAACCAGATGGTCGCCACGTTCTTCGACCCCAGCGGGGCCGACGCCGCGGCTGCCTACGCCGCGACGATTAATTGGGGCGACGGCACCGCCACGACCGTGGGCACGATCGGCCCACCCGTTAACGGCACGTTCCCCGTAACCGGATCGCACACCTATAACGCGTTAGGAAATTACCCGGTGACAATCACCGTCGTGCACGGTTCGTCTCCGACGGCTTCCACGTCGGGCACCGCGACCGTTATCGGCGGACCGGTGAACGCTACCGGTGGGTACACCCGCCCGGTTGCCTCAGCCATTCCGAGTTCCCCAATCGTCGCGACTTTCACCGATCCGTTCGGGGCGGTATCGCCAAGTGGGTACACGGCCACCATTAATTGGGGAGACGGCAACAGTTCGACGGGAACGATAACCGGGCCGGTCAACGGCGGTTTCAGCGTATCCGGGACTCATACCTACTTCGACCTTGGCAACGTCCCGATTACCGTGACGATCGCCCGATGGACCGCCTTCCCAGTAACAGTGACGAGCACGGCGTCCGTCGGTACGTCGATCATTGCTCTCAACCCGACGCTCAGCGGGAGCGTGGCGCTGAGCGGGTCGCCGACCATAACGATCGCCGGGTCGCTCGTAATCGATTCGAGCTCCTCGACCGCACTGACCGCATCGGGTAGTCCTGTTGTCTCGGCCGGGAGCATCGGCATCGTTGGCGGGTACTCGACGTCCGGATCCCCGCATATCACTCCGACCCCGATTACGCACGTCGCGTCCCTTGCGGACCCCTTGGCCGGCTTGCCGATCCCCGCGAACCCTGGTGGTACGGTTACCAGCGCTAACATCACGGGCAGTTCGACTGTCACACTCAACCCCGGACGATATTCGAAGATCGCGATTAGCGGGTCGGCGAAGGTGACATTGAATCCCGGCGTGTACGTAATTTCCGGGGGCGGATTGAGTGTCAGCGGTAGTGCGACGCTGACCGGTAACGGGGTCCTCATCTACGTGGCCGGCAGCAACTATCCGAACGCCGGGGGCACCTTTGGCGGGATTTCGTTCAGCGGATCGCCGCACGTCACGCTCACCCCCGCAAGTACCGGGACTTATGCCGGAATCACCCTCTTCCAAGCCCGCGACAACAACCTGGCGATCACGTTCAGCGGCAGTGCCCAATCCGGGATCAATGGCTTTCTTTATGCTCAAAAAGCTCTCGTGAACCTCTCCGGGTCGAATACGACCGTTCGAATGGGAATCATCGCCGACCGCCTGAACACGTCCGGCAGTTCAACCAGCGGCGTTGTCTCGGCCGGTACCGGCACGGAGGACGGCACGCCGGCAGGTGAGTTCCTTTCGACCAGCTTGTACGTTTACGTCCAAGACCCGCTCGGCCATTTCACCGCCGCCGAGCGCGACCGGATCCACGACGCGCTCGTCCAAATCGACGGGCTCGTTGCCCCGTTCGGCGTTGACGTCACCGAAGTGTCCGACCCGAATGCCGCCAATCTGGTTATCGATTCTGCCACGACCACTCCCCTTGGGGGGATGGCCGAGGGCGTGCTCGCGGTGTACGACCCGTCCGACAGCGAGATTACCCTCGTCGAGGGGTGGACGTGGTATGACGGACCGACGACAAGTTCCGTCCCGTCGTCCCAATTCGATTTCCAGACCGCGGTGGTCCACGAACTCGGTCACGCACTCGGCTTGGGGCACCTTCCCGACCCCGCGTCCGTCATGTACGAATCTCTCCCCACGGGCACGGCGAAACGTTCGCTCCTTACGTCCGACCTGAACATCGGTAATGAACACGGCCTGCCCGGTGCCCTTCACGCCGACCTCGGCTCGACGGAGATGATCGTCGGCGGCCCACAACCGGTCGCCGTTTCCACTTCTTCGCCCGGGGCGGCGGATCTTTCGATCGACTTCGGCGGTAGGGCTACGGCTTTCCTTTCGTTGGCCGTCGAGAGACCCGGCATGACAGAGCGCCAAACATCATCGGTCTACAGTTGGCCTCTTAATGCGATTGGAATAACTTCTGTGACGAGTGGCAGGGAGGACATCTCGAATCCGATCCGCCTGTATGAATTCCGCTCGGCGCGATCGGGGGCGGCAACCGATGTCAAGAACCGTTTGTTCGCGCCCCCGACAGCCATCGAACGTTCAATTGATTTGGCGGGTTCCCGCGTCACGACGGTACTTTCACAACCCAATGTCGAGATCAAAAACGTTTTGGCAAAGAAAGACGATTTCTTAGGTCAATGCGAGGCAGACGATTGCATTCTCCTTGGGGTTATGAATTTCGATGGCAACGCGATTTCTGGCGACGTTTCCCGACAGGTTTCGAGAGTCGATCCTAATTCGGTTGGGTGGGCGGATATCGTACTTCTCGGGGTTGTGACCGCGGGCATAAACGTGGCTGTGGCAACTCGCCCGGTGGAACCTTTACGCCCCAATTTGCAACGGAACCGCCGGGCGTAATTTGTCGAAAAGAATGTCGCTCTCGAGACGTCGGACGGACACAAGGAACTTCTGTGTGCACACGCTTGGCCTGTTGTACGACGACGACGGATACGTTGAAACGCCGGGTCATCAGCTCGGGGCGGGGACGGACCTACGGACCGGGTTGCTCGGACGTCAGGTGGCCGGTCAGGAGTTTCTCAACGCCCTGTTTTCGTTCGGCCGTTGGGAGCAACTCGTAGCGCTGGTGCGGAACCAGGCAAGTATCGAAACGCTTTCCCGGTACTTCACCAGACAAACGGCAGCCGACCACCGTAAACGTAACCTCCGAATGGTGCGTGACGAGTCCTTTCCCGCCGAATTTCACCCCAACCCGCCGTCGCGTCTGATCTTTACGCCCTGCCCACCCGACCTGCGTTACGCCTGGACGCGGCGGCACCACGCGAGTGATGGGTATGCCCTGTGTGGAGTGACCCATACGCTCTGTTCGCAGCGAGCCTTTGAATGGTTGGGGCAATTACTGACCGGCCCGTTCGAGCCGTACGACGCACTGATTTGTACTTCGAACGCCGTCTTGCGAATGGTTCGGGCCGCGACCGAGAATTATGCCGAATACTTGCGCGAACGCGTCGGCGGCGATCCGCGGGTACGAATGCGATTAGAGGTGATACCGCTGGGCGTGGACACCGACCGCTTCCACCCGCCATCGCCGGGAGAACGTGCGGCCCGGCGGGAGACACTGGGGATCGGTTACGACGAGGTCGCGATTCTTTTCGTCGGGCGACTCTCGCACCACACCAAGGCGCATCCGTTCCCTCTATTCCACGCCGCCGATCGTGCGGCCCGTGAGACGGGACGGAAAGTGCACCTGATCCTGGCCGGATGGGCGAACAACGAAGCCGTGCTTCAGGCTTTCCGCGAAGGGGCCGCGACGTTCGCCCCGCACGTGCGGGTGTCTTTCGTCGACGGCACGAAACCGGAAACCCGGTCGGCCGTGTGGCACGCGGCCGACGTCTTCTGCTCGCTCTCCGACAACATTCAGGAAACGTTCGGCCTCGTGATCGTCGAAGCCCTCGCGTCCGGCCTTCCCGTCGTTGCGAGTGACTGGGACGGGTACAAGGACTTGGTGACAAATGGCGAAACCGGTTGGCTCGTCCCGACATTCATGATCCGCGGGGCGACCCACGATTCCACCGCCCGGCTGGTATTGGAGTCTCATTCGTACGAGCATTTTCTGGCCGAGACCAGTCAAGCCGTTGTGGTGGATTCCGCCGCCGCGGCCCGGGCCTTAACCCGCCTGATTGCGGACGAATCCGAGCGGCGACGGATGGGGGAGGCCTCAAGACGGTCGGCGCTTCAGCGGTTTTCATGGAACGGAGTTATCCGGGCCTATGAAAAGCTGTGGGAAGAACAGGAATTGACGAGGCAGGAAATCGAGCGGCATCGCCACTCAAAACCCGCCCTTCCCCGAACGGGGTTGTACCCGAGCCCCGAAAATGCGTTCGCCGGATATCCCAGCAAATGGCTGAACGACGACGTTCTATTGACGGCAACGCCCGACGCGGTTGCTAGGTTGGACGGTCTCCTCGGAATGCCCTTGATTAATCATGCCGCCTGGTCCCGAATTAACAATCCGGCAGCGTTGGGCGCGTTACTCTTGGCCGCGAACGGACGAACTCTAGCCGAACTCGAGTCGGCATTGGGCGGACCGCTTGCTCGGGCGACTATCGCCTGGATGTTGAAGTACGACCTCCTGCGGCCGACGTTTTGATCGCAATTCGATTCACTACTGGTTCAATTTGGCTTTCAATTTCGTCAGTATCAACTTGAATTGATCCTGATCGCGTATGCCGTCTAAATCCGGTTCCGTTTCGAGGTTCACGATGTCGCCATAGCCCGCATCTACCGCGAGCTGTAGTGCATCGATCGCATTCTTGACATAGGCTTTTTTCTCTTCATTTGTCGCGGCCACGACGGTCGAACAGATGGCATAACAATTCGCGATATCGACGAACGTTGCCGCGTCATTCTTTTTCTTATTGTAGTCGTTAACTTTCCCTGCCCATTCAACGGCCTTACCGTGCTGGCCCGCGTGTGCCAAAGTCACCATCAAATCCTTTTGGGCATAAGTTTCGGTCTCCAATTTCGGTCGGTTTTCCCGGATGGCAAGTGACTCTTGAAAATACTTCGTCGCCCCCGGCTTATCTTGGGTTTTTTCGGCGGCTAAACCTTGACTGTACCGAATCCTCGCCAGATCCGCCTGAGTGTCCACATTCATCGTATCGGAATCTGCGAGCTCTTTGAAAAGTGCGGCCGCGGCGGTGTACTCCTTGGCCGCGGGCACCGGTTTATTCGAACGAAGCAACATGTCACCGAACCGCTCGCGGACAGAAGCTAGCTCGTGTTTCCGTATAGTGTCCTTGGATTTCTCCTTCAGCAAATCTTCCGCGAGAGCCCGCGCTTTTACGAAGTGATCTTCCGCGTTTTTCGGGTGCCGTAACCGGAACTCGGTTCCACCGATGAGACTGTTCAGTTTCAGAAGGGTGTTTCGAACGGAATCCGACGGTTTACCTTGTGTCTCCGTCTCGTTCTTTTCCAACTCTTCAGCAAGTCCCAGCGCCCGGAGGAAATATTCCCGTGCCTCCAGCGGATTCTTATCGATCGTCACGATTCCCAAGTTCGTGTTCAGATTGATTCGGATATTCCGGTAGTCGGCCGCTGATTTATCACGGATCGAATCGGCCAGTTGAACGCCGCGATCGAAATATTTCCGGGCATCCGCTTGGCTACTCGTCCGTAACGTCGCGTATCCGAGATTGTTCATGACGATCACTTGATTTTTCTTGACCACCTCCTTGTCCGGACCCTCGGCAGCCTGGTCGAGAATCGCCTGAAAAATCTCCGACTCTTTCGTGAATTCAGCCAGTGCTGACAAAGTATCCCCCAATCCAAGAAACGTTCTGGCTTTGTAATCGTGGATGACGGCACGGGTCGTGTCGTTCAAGCTGATATCGACTGCCGGATTCTGGATGATATTGTCCAAGTTCTTGTTTGCGATCCGAAGCAGCGTTTGGACCACGTCTTGTACATTTGGCTTGACCGACAAGTCCGCGCGTATCGTCGTGATCATTTGACCGATCGTATCGAGTGCGACTTTCCTTTGTTCCTGAGCCATCCGGTAATTGTTTTCGGCCTGCTTACGCTGAAATACCGCTTCCCGCCATTGCCAGGTAATTCCGATCACGCCGACCAAAAGCGCGACAGCCACGACCGCCGCCGACGCGACGGCGCCGCGGTTCCGACGGACGAATTTCCGCAGCCGATAAGCGCGACTCGGCGGTCGGGCAATGACGGGCTCATTCGCCAAGTACCGCATGATGTCGGTCGCCATGCCGTTCGCGCTTTCGTAACGCCGTTCGCGATCCTTCTCCAACGCTTTCAGGACGATCCAATCGACGTCCCCCCGCAGGAAGTTCAGGAGTTGGGACGGTTCCAGCCCGCGGCTGGCGGCGATATTCGGTAATGCGTCCGCACTGCTCGCCTTTGTACTGAGGTGCTCGGGCTCCACTTCCCGCACCATCCGAAGCATTTCGAGTATGGCCCCCCGGCGGAACTCCTTCGGCGAAATCGGGGGCAAGCCGGTGAGCAGTTCGTATAGCACGACGCCGAGAGCGTAAACGTCGGTCCGCGTGTCGATGTCGACGACGGTGGGGTCGGTCTGCTCGGGCGACATGTACGCGGGCGTGCCGACGATGGCGCCTTCGTCGATGAAGCTGATATCCGTGAGCCGTTGATCGACCGCCTTGGCCACGCCGAAGTCGATCACCTTCGGAGTGGGCCGGCCGTCCACCGTGGTGACAAGAATGTTGCCCGGTTTCAGGTCGCGGTGGATGATCCCCTTCTGGTGGGCGTGCTGAACGGCCCGACAAACCTGGACGAATAATTCGAGCCGATCCTTGGGGTCGAGCTTGTTTTCGTCGCAATACGTGGTGATCGGAACGCCCTGGACGAGTTCCATCACGAAAAAAGGCTGGCCGGTGGGCGTCTTGCCGCCGTCGTACACCCGGGCGATGCCGGGGTGGTCCATCAAGGCAAGCGCTTGCCGCTCGGCATCGAACCGGGCCAGCACCGCCGTCGAATCCTTCCCGTCCTTGATCAGCTTCAACGCCACTTTTCGCTTCACCGGCTCACTTTGTTCTGCGAGGTAGACCGATCCCATGCCCCCTTCGCCGATCACGTCCACGAGGGTGTATCGGCCGGCGACGACCAGGCCGATGTCGCGGCCGGGTTTGCGGCCGGTTCCCGCCGGAGTCATAAAAGTCTTGGTCGCCGCGAACGAAAGGTTCGCATCGGGCTCGATTGAACCTGGGGTATGATCCTGCGTCTGGGTCGGGTTAACGGGCGGAGTTAATAGTTCGGTACCTTCGGCCGATTCCGAAGACGACTTGACGAACGAGGTGGTCAGATCGGCATTGAGTTTTTGGCCTGCTCGGGCGTGGGCTTCCAGTAATTCTTCAACCCGTCGGCGAAAGTCTGCGTCGCCGGCACATGCCTTGTCCAAGTATGTCGCCCGTGCGGCTAGATCGGCAATCCGAACGGCCGCCTGGAACACTTCTTGCTCGGACATAACTGATCCTCTGGATACCGACATTTTGCGGGATATGGTGCCGAATTCACGCCTGAATTTGTTGGTACATTTCTGATAAAGCCAAACCCCGGCCATTCGCCCAGACGCCGTACTTCATCGCTCCCGCTGGAGGGTTTGAGTTGATCCAATGGAACGGAGTGAATTATCGGGTTTCGGATTGATAATGTCTTACGAATACTGTGCAACGAATCGGGAAAGCAATTGGCCTATCCCAAATTGTTTCCGGCGATTTCTTCGAAGAACGCGGCTGCCTATTCCGGGCTGCATCGATCAACACGGTCCTGGTGAGCGAACAGTAGTCGCGACTTCGCCGAGAAACTCCGTGGGGATGACGAAGGAATTTTCCAGAACGGTCTCGTCCTCGTTAACGATGTCGGGAAACCGCCGCGGCAGCACGGCCACGGCGAAGATTTCCTGGACCTCACTTTCGAACTTGAGCATGCCGACCATCTCACCGCGTCGAAGATCCACGGCGCAAACGCCGCATAAACGCTGCTCAGGGGCGAGCCGTTCGGTGATGGGGATGCCGCTAAACAGCGCCGACTCGCGCACCTGCGACAGCCCGACAAAGGCGAGATCGCCGGCGAAGTCGAGCCCACGGGTAAAGCCCGGCACGGCGGCAACCGACTCGTATCGGCCGGTGCTACCATCGACATGGCCGAGCGTTCCCGAGCCGGACTCACAAACCCACAACCGGTCGCCATGCCACCGCGGCGAGTGGGGCATCGACAAGCCACGGCAGAGAATCGCGTTGGCATCCACGTCGATCAGGATGCCACCCCGTGCCTTGTTCGGTCGCCAGCCGGCCATCTCATTCGTTTCCCCCAGTGCGGTGACGTACTTCGGCTTCCCATTCATCATTCCCAGACCGTTCAGGTGGCAACGGTCCGATGGTTCCAGTTCGGTGACGAACGACGGCCGCCACCGAGGCTGAAAACTCGACTCCGGGTCGAGCGTGGCGAGACAGGAGAAGCGGGTATTGACCAGCCAGAGTTGGCCGTCATCGCCGTAGGCCATTTCGTGAACCAGAACGTTGCCGGTCACGTGGCTGCGACGGGGAAGGTAGCACGCGTCGAACTTTCCGGAAGGCTCCCGCCGACGGGCGATTGCGGGAACGTCGCGGAACTCCCAAGCTTGTAACGTGGTGCCGATGGCAAGATTCGCCCCGCCATCGGACAAGGCTAGACCCATGGGAGCCTTAAACGTCGTGAAGTGAATGTTGAGGTGGTCCCCGTCATCTCGCACCATGACCAGCTTGCCGGCCTGGTAAGTGGTAACCAGTAAGGATGCGTTGAACTGCCGCAACAGCGAAGGGAAGTTCGGGGTGTGAGTGGCCCGTATCGGCCCCGGGTCATCCGCCCTCGACCGACCTTGGCCCGGGTCCGAACCCGCAGATGCACTTTGTGCTCCGAAGTCGTTCATCACCAACCCCATAGGGATCGGGCTTCTATGAGTGCAGACATCGGAGCAAAAAAACGCCTGCCAGAACTCTGCCATCAACTCGGCCGTTCGTACTGGACCGCCGTCACTTACCGCCCGCCCACAGCAACAACACGAGAGCCAGTCGCACCGCCCGATGTCCCCCGCCCGACCGAGTCCAACACCGCTTTGTGGTCGGCCAGTGAAAGTGCCTCCGCAACAACCCCTCGTGATCAGGCTGGCTTTCTTCACAAAACCAAAATGACACAAACGGCTCAGAAGTGGGAGTTATTTAGCACCGGCAAAAAGTCCTTGGATTTCAAGAGTCTTTGGAATTGGCAGTGCTGTTCCGATTTTTTTGTTAAGCCGCTCGATAAAATGCGCAGCGAGCGCGGGTGATTCCTGCTCGTCATTTTGATGAACGAAGAAAAAGAGTTTTTGCAAACCGGCCTTATTCCATTTGGAGATTCGCCCGATCCATTCATCGAGGCGCGAGCGGTCTATTTCAGGCTCATTCGCGCCCACCCAGCGTACGAACGCCGTCGGGGTAGTTAAACGCATGTGCATCAGGTCTCGACGCCCTGCCGTATCGACAAGAACATTCGTTATGCAGTTCGTTTCCAGTAGCTCGTAAAGTTTGCTTGAAACTTCCCTGTCGTTGTACCAATCGGTGTGACGAAACTCTATTGCCAGTGGCACTTCATACGTCCAGTTTTCGGCAAACGCCACGACGCGGTCGAAATCCTTCGGCCCAAAATTATCGTGCATTTGCAAGAACGTCATTCCCAGCTTTTCACGCAAGTGCGACATATTTGCGACGTTGTGTTCGACGATCTCTTTGACGTCCTTCAACCGCCGGAAGTGTGTGATCGATTGTTCGAGTTTGGGGAAAAATCTAAAATCCTCCGGCACGGTCGCATACCATTTGTCGAAGATTGCAGGTGGATATAATTGATAAAATGTTGCATTCAATTCGATGCTATTGAATTGTGTCGAATAGTACGCGAGTTCTTCTTTAACGCCTTTCGGAAAGAAATTCTTGAGGTCCTTTTTATTCCACTTTGCACAACCGACATAGACCGCGAGATCGTCTGATTTCGAGGGTTGTGCGTCCAGCATCTTCGCAGTATCTGAATGGTCTGGTGGGATCGTGAAGTCAATCATCCTCGGATTGTCGACTTGTCCGAATTTCATGCTATTCCCCTCGATTGCCTATGGACGCGGAACCTCATTGCCTGCCACGAATTATTCCGGCTCCACTCTCAAAACTTAACTTATCAGGCATATCGCCGTATGCCCAATCAAGATGCCTTTTTGTGCTTGGTTTCAATGGAGCGCCGGTGCCCGTCATACAACTTAGTCCGCGAGGTGGCGACCCTATCATTGGCGACCCGCATGGCTACGAGGCTGTGCGTTGATCCCGTTGGGTAACCTGCTTTCCACCCATCCCCTGGCATTTCGCGTCGACTCTGTTCTGGTCCGCTCCTGTGGGAGTCGCTTCGGAGAGTGGGAACAAAGATGTCAGCGTTGCGACCGGTACAGCGTATCAGTCGTATTCGGCTACGGGAACGAGAATCGGGCAGGGGGCGTCCCCAGCCTTGGTCTTGCGCGGGTCGGCGAAGTAGACCACCGGTCTGGCCGCCGCCGACCGCGATGCCTGGCTAACGCTTCGGAGCAGCCGGAACGAACGACGCGAACGGCGAGTTGACCGACGAAGATTCCGAAGGGGTTCCGAGACGTATTTGACGGACTTGGAAAACAGACTTAACCAGTCACGTTTGCCGTCGTAGTTTTTTAGCCCCCCACCAATGACGTCATCACTTCTTCCCGGTGTTCTACCGCCGGGTGAAGACCGGAAAAGCACCATGCACCGGATGATGCACGCCCACATCCGATGCCTTCAGCCGACCAACCCTTACCCGGATGAGCCGATCTTCTTGGGCGGCGGGGTACGGCCGAACGCCCGTTTCCAAGTCCTCTGTGAATTGTCCGGGATCGCACCCCGGACGAACGTCGAGACCGGACGGCCGGAGCCTTGAGAGTTAAGGGACCTCTGCAAAACACGTGCGACGTACTACGAAGCCCACGTGCCAGAGTCGTCGATCGAAATCTTCGATCGGTGCACACGTACATGGAACAGTGGACCGAAATCCGCCACCGCTGCTGTGAACGCAGCAAGCGTTATTTCTTAAATTCCACTTTCAGTCCTTTGATTGGCTTGCCGTCCTTGTCGGTGAAGCGGGCGCAGCCGCTCCAATCGACGCCCTCATTGATCACTTTGAAGACAAGGGTGTTGCTACCCTTTTTCAAGGTCAACCCCTCGTAGCTGTTTTGGTCCTTTTCGAGCGCGCGAGCTTCGGTGAATTTGCCGACTTCCTTCCCATTGAGGTAGACTTTCGATTCGTCGTCGCTCCCGATCTTGAGCACGACGTCCTTGATTTCTGCTTCACTAACGACATACGTCACGGCGTAGCCCACGGACTGTTCAGTTTCTTTGCCCAGGAATTCATTGAAGTCGATATAGTGTTCTTTCGCCGTGTACTTCTTCCATGAAAGTACCGCTGTTCCGACTTTTAATTTGTCCCCGTCCTTCGGCTCGAGTTTCGCCTCGTCTTTGACCTGCTGCTTATCGACGGCCGCACCCGCATCCTCCCCTTCAACGAGCGGAATCGGGGCGAGCAGGAGCCATTCCTTGATGAACCCTTCTTGGTCGAGCGATTTCGCATCGTCCACGCGACCGAACGACGTGACGGCGCACGCAACCAAAGCAACCAACAATCCGACGGCTTTAACCCACGACATGATCCACCTCCTGGTCGGTTCGGGCTGCGAAAGCGTTCGTTGGCATACACTGCCTCCGGACGTATCCACCTTTATACGCAACGTGGAATGAGCTGAATCGTGAAGCGTCGTCAACGGCGCGCAACTTGTTTCTGGGCGCAATTAATAGGTTCTCCCGGAATAGCCTGTAGTTAAGCTGCGACCTCTTTGGCCATCCGTAGCTTTCGGAGTTCGGCCCGGAGATTTTTCATGTAGGGATATTTCTTCGTCCGTCGCTTCTGGCTCCGCGGTTCGATCCGATCCCGGCGGTCGGGATTGACGTCGAATGTCGGTAACGTGGCATCGACGACTCGGACCAAGCTGTACGCGAGGGCGAACATTGCGATCTCCCGCCGCACGCCGGCTTCCGACTGACAGTGAAGGACGTCCAGGCCGAGGGTTGTTTTCAAATGGGCCAAGTTCGATTCCACCCGCCACATCGCGCGGTATAGGTCCGCCTGGGCCTCGGCGGGGTAGGCGACCGGGTCGAGGAGAGTGGTAACCAATGCCACCACCTGGACCCGAAACCTCTTCTGACGGACCGTGTATCGGATTTCCCGAACCGCGAGGGTAACGGGGAGGGCGGCGAACACGTCGGCTGTCATCCCGGTCGGCGGCAAGTACCCCTTCACCCATTCGACGCCTTGATCGTCTGGGCCGAGTGCCCGGACCCACCGGGCCCGGTACTGGCCGGTGGCGGTACTACTGGTCGTGTCAGAGGTGCAATTGCAGGAGAGAACGAAAGCGACAGATGCAGGCCACGGTCGCCGGAGCTATCCCGCTGCCCGGCAGAGGTTCATGGCCGCGTCGGAGGGGATCAGCAACGCCTTCTCGCCCGCGTGCCGACGGAACCATGCGGCGACGAGCAATACACTGTCTGCCGCCCGATCTCCCAACACGGCGGCGGCCGACTCGGCAAACGTTTTTCGCATGACCGCCCGTGCGGCCGACCGCGTCGCCGAACACACCGGTTCCAGTACCACCGCCCGCACCTGGCCGCGGTGTAAGAGCAGCCACCGGCCGTTTCCATCGGCAGCTTTCAACGGATAAACCATTGACCGCTGATCTCTCGCCCGCCGCAAAAGACTGAGCCGGTCGTCGAGCCAGGTGAGGTCGGCCAGTTTATCCCGCAACGCCGTTGCCCGCTCGTATTTCATCTCCGCCGAAGCTGCGGTCATATCTTTCGCCAGTCCGGCCAAGACGGCCCGATCCGCTCCGTCCAGAAATGCCCGGGCCGCCCGCACGCTCGCCCCGTACTCCCGTCGGGTACACAGCCCCGCGCAGGGCCCGTGGCAGGTTGTCAGTTCGTACCGCAGGCACTTCGGCCCGCGGTCGTCGGGGAAGAGTTCCTTCTGGTCGCCGAAGTGGAGCGGGATTGTGCTCGGGCAGTCGCGGAGGCGGAACGCGTCGTTCAACCGGCGCACCGCCTCGTCCGCCCGGTCCCGGCCGACGAATGGGCCGTAGACGGCCGTTTCCTTTCCCGTCAACGACTTCGTCAGGTAGGCGTGTGGGGCCGGGCCGGGACCGAGAGCCAGATGGAAATAGCTCTGTCGGCCCGGCTGGCCGACGACGTTGAACCGCGGGCGGTGCCGTTGGATCAGTTCGAGTTCGCGGAGCAAGGCGGGGAACTCGTGGGCGGCGTGCTCCCAGGAAAGTTGTCGAGTGTGCTTGAGAATTCGGCCGGCCTTCTTGTCGCGGGATTCTGTACGGAAATAACTCAGCAGCCGGACCCGCAGGTTCTTCGCCTTGCCGACGTAGATGACCCGGCCGTGGCGGTCGGTCATCGCATAGACGCCCGGCTGCCGCGGGGCACGGGCTTTGACACCGAGCTTTATTTTTGAGGGAGTCTTCCCCGTCGCCTTCCCGCCCCCGGGCACGTGCCCCGCGGGAAAGAATCGGCTCGGACCGAATCCGATGAATGGATCGGTACGGAATAACGTGAGCCCGTCCTGGGCAAGGCCAGCCATGATGCGACGTCCGAACCGAACGGGAAAGCGACCAGATTACCCTGCGGCGGGGCGGTCGTCAGCGCGAAAACCGGTCTGGAATTGTTTGTCTAATGTACAATCTCGACCTGTGTGTTGTCGGGGGTTGCGTCGTACAATAGTTTTGCGTCTTCTTCGGCCAAGCCAACGCAACCGTGCGACCCGACGGCCGGAATGAGCGCTCCCAGACCGAGAGTGCCCGCGACGGACCGAATCCAGGGAAGACGGGTTCCATGGAAAGCTTTCCCGTCCGAGGAGAAGAACATGGAATAGGGCATCGAGGCGTTGCCGTACGTCTTGCTGTAATGCATCCGTTCGTGGCGGAGAATGTGGTATTGACCCGGAGTCGTTTCGTGACCCGGTCGGCCGACGACGGCATCGAAATGGAACAGTCGATCAGAACCGGCGAATCCATCGACAGTCTGGTTGTCCAAGTTGACGACGATTTTCGTAACTTTAGGCATTGTGTGGACTCTCTTGTCGGACGGATTAAGCTCCCATACTACTTTGAAATCGCTGCAATCCGAATCGTACTATAGGCGGCAATCGGGGGGCTGACTATTTCCCCCGCTTTCTCGGCCCTTCCTCCTCGTACGCCTTCACGATCCGCGTCACGATCGGGTTTCGGACGATGTCGGCGTTGTCCAGGTGGCAGACGGAAATCCCGTCCACGTCCCTCAGGCGGTGGACCGCGTCGATGAGTCCGCTTTTCGTCGTCCGCGGCAAATCCGTCTGAGTCGTGTCGCCGGTGACGACGATCTTCGAGTTGTGGCCCATTCGGGTGAGGAACATCTTCATCTGAGCCACGCTCGCGTTCTGTCCCTCGTCGAGAATGATGCAGGCGTTGTTCAGTGTGCGGCCGCGCATGTATGCAAGAGGCAGAATTTCGATGACGTCGGCTTCGAGGTACCGCTTGACCGTTTCCACTTCCATGATCTCGTTGAGGGCGTCGAACAGCGGTCGGAGGTACGGGTTGATTTTGGCAACGAGGTCGCCGGGGAGGAACCCGAGCCGTTCGCCGGCTTCGACGGCGGGGCGGACGAGGACGATTTTTTTGACCTGCCCGGTCCGCAAAAGCGAGACGGCCCAGCCGACGGCGAGATAGGTTTTGCCCGTGCCGGCGGGGCCGACGCACAGGACGACGTCGTGCGTCTTGAGGGCCTGGACGTACCGGCCCTGTCCGTCGGTCCGCGGCCGAACGTGTTTGCCGGTGTCGAGCAGGGCCAGGTTCTGCGGGCCGTCGGTTTCGCCGTTGCCACGAACCACTTCGAGAACGGCCCTGACGTCCTCGGCGGCCAATTTGCCCTGCTTTCGCAGGACCGTTCGCAACTGCTGAAACGCCCGGTCCGCCCGGTCCACGGCCTCGGCAGGGCCGTCCAGTTGAATCACGTCGCCCCGTGCCACCACGCGAACAGCGAGTGCGTCCCGCACCAGCTTGAGGTACGAATCCCGCGGGCCGAAAAGGATGACGGCCTCGTCCCGGCTGTCGAGGGTCAGAGATTTGCTGACGGTTTCGCTCATCGTATCGATTCCTTAATTTCGACCACGGCACACGGATGCGAAGAAGACCCGAAAAAGGGGGATAGGTTCATTGCCATCCCCACGTCCGCGAACTCCCAGAGGTTAAAGCACGAACCAGAGATACGCGACGGGGGCGGCGAAGAGGACGGAGTCGATTACGTCGAGGACGCCGCCAAAGCCGGGGATCGATCGGGCCGCGTCTTTGGTGCCGGCGTCACGTTTGAGCAGCGACTCGGCGAGGTCGCCGAGGACGCCGGCGATGCCGACGGTGAGGCCGAACCCGAAGTAGAATGCGAAATCCGTTCCCCGGTACGGGATCCAGAGGGCCGGGAGGAATGCGGTCAGAACGGAACCGAGCAGTCCGCCGGCAAACCCTTCCCGTGTTTTCTTCGGGCTGAGGAGCGGTGTCATCTTGTGTTTGCCGAAGAATCGCCCAGTGAAATACGCCGAGACGTCGCCAAGTTTCGGAACGAATATGGTAAGGGCGATCCACGTACCGGAGTCCGGTCCCAGCCGGCGCAATTGCACGAGGAAGCTGGGAAGGATGCCCAGGTATGCGACGACAAACCCGGTATTCGCGATCCGGGCCGCGGCATGTCCGGGCTCCCGGTAACGGTACATTTCCCACAGGAAAGCCGCGATCAAAACGGCGACGAACGTGAAGAGGACCGGGACCCAGGTCGCGTACCTCCCGGCATTCGGTGCGACCCAGTTGGCGGCGACGGTGGCCACCACCCCACCGACGGCGAGCAGTAATGGCGGCCGGCTCAATTCCGGCAGCAAGGCGACCAACTCCCGCGCCGCCAGTCCGGCGAAGACCGCGGCCGCGACGAACAAACACGGATACCAGGGGGCGAGGAAGGAATCGCCATACACGACCCCGACGGCCAAAGCCGCGAGCAGGACGCCGGATATCAGCCGGGGGATCAACATGCGGGGGTGGGCTTCGTCAACCCGCCGAACCGGCGGTCTCGGGTCGCGTAGTTTTTCAAGGCCTCGTGCAACGTTTCGATCCCGAAGTCGGGCCAGCGGGTCGGAGTGACCCAGAGTTCCGCGTAAGAAATCTGCCACAGAAGGTAGTTGCTGACCCGCATTTCCCCCGCGGTGCGGATGAGCAGGTCAGGTTCGGGCATCCCCGCTGTATAGAGGGACGCGGCGACGTCGCGTTCTTCAATGGCCTCGGGGTCGATTTCGCCACGGACGGCCTTGGCCGCGAGACGCCGAACGGCGTCAACCAGTTCGGTCCGGCCGCCGTAATTGATGGCCAGGCAAAGCCGCAAACCCGTATGCTTCGCGGTAAACCGGGTGCAGTCGTCGATCTCGGCCAGCACGTCGTCGGGCAGTCCGGCCCGCCGGCCGATCACGGCGAACCGGATGTCGTTCTTCGCCAGCGTCGGCCGCTCGTCCGCCAGATACTGCTTCAACAGTGCCATGAGAAAATCGAGCTCTGGCTTCGGCCGCTTCCAGTTCTCCACGCTCAAAGCGTACAACGTGAGCTGTTCGATCCCGAGTCGGGCGCACTCTTCGGTCACCGTGCGGACCGTGTCGGCCCCACGGAGGTGGCCGAAAATGCGGTCCTGCCCGCGGTCCACGGCCCACCGCCCGTTGCCATCCATTATGACCGCCACGTGCCGCGGTAGCCGGGCCGGTTCGAGACCCCGACTGAGGGCGTAGGCATGGGGTTCGTGGGTGGACGTTGAATTCACCGCGGAGTACGCCGAGAACGCAAGAAGAAAACCCCGTTGACCCATTCACTCTATGGGTTTTCTTCGCCGCCTCCGCACGGAATTGGAATTACAAATGCACCGTCTGCTCCCGGTCCGGGCCGACCGAGGCGATGGCGACGGGCAAACCGATCAGTTCGCCCAGGCGGTCGATGTAAGCCCGGGCGGCGGCGGGTAAATCCGCCTTCGTTCTGCACTTCGTCAGATCCTCTCCCCACCCCGGAATCGTTTCGAATACGGGTTTGCAACGCTCGAGGAGAAACGCATCGCTCGGGAAGTGCGTGACGCGTTGGCCTTCCAAGTCGTAGGCGGTGCAGATTTTCAGTTCGCCGAGGCCGCTGAGCACGTCGAGGAGCATGACGGTGAGCTGGTCGGCCCCGGCCAGTGCGGCGGTGTACCGTACGGCGACGGCGTCGAACCAGCCGACCCGTCTCGGCCGGCCGGTTACGGTGCCGTACTCCTTGCCGGTCTTGCGAATCCGCTCGCCGAGGCCGGCGGGGCCGTCGTCCAGCTCCGTGGGGAATGGTCCTTTGCCGACCCGCGTGGTGTACGCCTTGACCACGCCGACGATCCTGGTCAGGTGCTTGGCCGGGACGCCCGATCCGGTCCATACGCCCGACGGCAGACTGCTCGAGCTAGTCACGAACGGGTAGGTGCCGTGGTCCACGTCCAGCAGGCTGCCCTGGGCCGCTTCGAACAGGATTTTCTTCCCGGCCTTGAGGCCATCCTGCAGCACGCGCACCGTGTCGGTCACGTGCGGGCGGAGGACCTCGCCGTAGGCAAGGTATTCGTCGCAGATCTGGTCGGCGTCGAACATTCGGAGCGTGTCTTTGGAACTGCCGACGAGCGCGCCGAGAATCCGTTTCTTGATCGGAATGATGTACCGCAGCCGATCGCGAAGGTGGTCCGGGTGGAGCAGCTCGCCCACGCGGATGCCGAACCGTCGGCCGACCTTGTCCTGATAACAGGGGCCGATCCCCCGGCCCGTCGTGCCAATAGTGCCCCCCGCGTCGGCCTCGGCGAATCGTTCTTCCTCCGTGTGGTACGGGAAAATGACGTGGGCGTGGTCGCTCAACAACAGGTTGGACCCCACGGCGACCTCGGCCTTGCGGAGTTGCTCGACTTCCTCCTGAAACCGCGGCGGGTAGATCACCAACCCGTTCCCGATCACGGACGTGACGTTCGGCTTCAACACGCCAGTCGGCAGAAGGGATAGCTTGAACGTCCGATTTCCCCAGACGACCGTGTGCCCGGCGTTCGCGCCGCCGTTGTACCGGACGACGAACTGGTGGGAATCAGCCAGAAGGTCGACGATTTTCCCCTTCGCTTCATCCCCCCATTGCAACCCGACAACGCACGTGGCGGACATGGCACACTCGCGGCGGCGAACGGAAACCCGGGTGAACGCTACGGGGTTTCAGTGGGGGATTCAAGGGTGGCAACGGGCTGGGCCTGGAGGCGTCGGGCTTCCGGGGGTCGCACGCACAAAGGCAGGGTTTGTCGACCACGATGCGGACGCCCGATTGGTACTTGTTCAGCGGAATGCCGACTTCCCGAGTTTACGAATTGGCACTCATTATGTATTTCCCGGAGAAAACGACAGTTTGGCCGGGCCGGAATCTCCACCCATCTTCTACCTTATCTCCGATACCCACCATCTGCCGTCGCCAACGCAAAGGGGTCCCTCCGTGCGTCTCCGGATTGTGTATCTCGTTGTGCTCGTCGCTTGTGTGCCCTGCCGGGCCGACGACCTGGCGAAGAAGCTCGAAGCCGTGATGGATCGCCCCGAGTATGCCCAGGCCCACTGGGGCGTTCTTGTGGTGAACGCGGAGACCGGGGACGTCGTCTATTCCCGCAACCCCGATAAGCTCTTTGCGCCGGCGTCCACGACCAAGCTCTTCTCCACAGCTGCCGCACTCATCGCCCTCGGCCCGGACTACAAGTTCGAAACACCGGTCTACCGGCGGGGGAAAATCGGGCTGGACGGCACGCTCGACGGCGACCTGATCCTGGTCGCGTCGGGCGACCTGACGTTTGGCGGCCGGACCACGGCCGACGGCAAGACGGTCTTCAAGGACCACGACCACATCTACGCCAACAGCGGACTCATGGATTCCGAAGTGACGGATACGAATCCGGTCGGCGGACTAGAGGACTTGGCGAAGCAGATCGCCAAAGCGGGCGTGAAAGAAGTCACCGGTGAAATCCTGATCGATGACCGGCTCTATGCCCGTACGAAGGGCAGCGGTAGCGGACCGGACGCGGTCAGCCCGATCATGGTCAACGATAACGTCGTGGACCTCGTCGTGACCCCGCCCGCGACTCCGGAAGGCAAGCCGAAGGTGGCACTCCGGCCCACCAGCGGGGTGATTCAACTCGACGCCGAGGTGACGACCGGGTTGCCGGCGAGCAAACCCAGCCTCACCCTGGCCGTAATGGGGCCGACGCAGTTCGCCGTGCGGGGAAAAGTTCCGTTGAATGGGAAGCCGGTGGTGCGGATATTCCCGATCGACGACCCGGCTTCGTTCGCCCGGTCGCTGTTCATCGAGTCCCTTCGCCGGGCCGGGGTCCGGGTGCAGGCACCACTCGTCAAGGCAACGCGGTCCGATCTCCCCGAGTCCGCAGGCTATGCGAAGCTGTCGAAAATTGCAGTCCACACGTCGGCCCCGTTTATGGACGCGATCACCGTGACGCTGAAGGTCAGTCATAACCTCTATGCCAGTGCACTGCCTTGTCTGGTGGCGGTGAAGAACGGTCAGAAGACGGCCGAGGACGGACTGCGGATTCAGGGGCGGATTCTCAAGAAACTGGGCGTGGACGTGAAGACGATTTCGTTCGGCGGCGGAGCGGGTGGGGCGAACGCGGACTACGTTACGCCGCGGGCGGCCGTGCAATTGCTGCGAGGTATGGCGAAACGGCCCGAATGGGATGCCTACAGAGCCGCCTTGCCGGTGTTGGGTGTGGACGGCACGCTGGCCGACGTGATCGATTCCGACAGCCCGGCCAAGGGCAAAGTGTTCGGAAAAACCGGCACACTCATCTGGTACGATGCGATGAATAGTCGAATGCTCCTGCGGAGTAAGGCCCTGGTCGGCGGAACGAAGAGTACGAATGGGACGGACCTCGATTTCGCCATCTTCGTCAATGACGTGCCGTTACCCTCGGGGATGATGGCGGGTCGGGAAGGGAAAGCCCTCGGCAAACTGGCCGCGATCGTTCAGCAGAACGGGCCGTAGGCTTTTTGGACCGCGGCCGTCCCGGCCGCTCTTCTATTTGGTTCGCCGAGAAAAGAGCGGGCTGGTCGGCGGTGGCACGTGTTGGGCTTCGGGGTCCGTCTGAGAAAAGAGAAGAGAAGAGCGGGCGAGCCGTCCGCGGTCCGTGATGCATTTCTGCTGGATTCGTCCAAGAAAAGAGAGAAGAGTGGGGGGGACGCCCGCGGTCCATTAGCGGCGGGAATATTTGGCGAACAAAAAGGCCGCTTCGTGCAAAGCGGCCCCGATGCCGAGGCCGCCCAACAGCACGCCGAAAATGCGAAAGTAGGCCTCGGCCCTCGCACTTTCAATATCGCGGTCGTGCAGCCATTGAACCTGCTGCTCGACGGGGACCGACTTCAATTCCTGCTCGCGGTCGCGGACGTGACGCTCGACCGACGCCGCGGAAGGGCTGAATTGAGCCGCCACTCCTGCCATGACCAGCCAGCCCGCGATCACGAGGCGAACGTAACTGTAAACGATGGCCATGAGTGCGAATCCGTTATCGAATCTTCGCCTGGAACGTGACGACGCCCCCTTGCCCCGGCTGAATCACGCCCGGGACTTCAAAACGGAGCACGACTGACCCGGCCTCGTTGGCGACCGTGGTCACGTTGGCGGGGCGGTCGGCCCGGGCGGAACCGGAAACGTATTCCAGCCGGCCCGAAAGACTGTCGCTCAGCACCAGGTCGCGGAGCGGGTTCTTCGTCCGGTTCGCGAATTTGATCGTGATCGTCACAACCCCGCCGATCGGGACTGCCCCCTTCGGCTCGACCGACTTGGTGACGACGAGTTGGTCCGGGTAGCTGGTGATTTCATCGGGTTCGATTGCGGAGGCGACGACCAGCGTGCCGTTGCTCGCGGCGACGGCCACCGGGCGGCTCGACAGACCGAACGCGGCGAGGTGCTCCAACGTGAGGGCGACGCCCGGGCGGATGCGGACGTCGATCTCGGCGGTGCGGTCGCGGGCCAGAACGGCCTGGGTGGCGATGTCCTGGGCGTAGGTTCTCTGTCCACGCGCCGAAAATTCGCTGCCGAGATGAACGGCCGACTTGATCCTGCCCGGATTGACTTCGGCCGTGCGGGCGACGAACCGCGGCGAACAAATGCAGATTTCGTTCGACGTGGTGACTTTCCGCTTGTTGCCCTGGGTGTATTCGACGCTGACGTCGGTCGAGTCGAGCCCGGCGACTTTCCCGTCCGGCCCGATCCCGAGAATGACCTTCTTGTCCCCGCCGTCGGTGAGGCATTCTTCGGTCGGGGGTTTGGGCCCGAGGATCGGGTCGAAAAGGGGAACTCCGGACCAGGAGAGACTAGCCGGCCCGGCCGCAGCACCGAGCGTGCGGGCATCCGGAAACAGGACGGTATTGCCGACCCCGGTCAGTTCGCTCGCGTCGGGCACCCGGTCGCCCAGTTTAATGACCGCGACGACCCGGCCGTTCTCGGTCGCTTCCTTCCACGCTTCCTCCGCCGAGGGCTCGGCAATTTCGATCGGCCGATCCACCGTCGAGGCGGTCGGAATCGCCTTGGTCGGGTCTTCCAGATAAATCACCTTTGTCAGCAGCGACCCGGCCGCGACTTTGCGAAGGTCCGCCGGTTCGAAAGCGAACGTGGCGGGGAATTCGAGGTAGTTCAACCCGTTTCGCGGGACGAGGCTGCCGAGGATTTCGATTTCCGGGTAGAGGGTGAGTCCGGGTCGGCCGGGAATGTTTGAAAGTGTGAGCCGGTAACGATATCCCGGCCGGAAGCCGAACTGGGTTCCGCTCGGATAGCCTTGCGTGCCATTTCCCACCCCGACGACCACTCCGGGGGGCACAACAACCTTCGCGGCAAGAACCGGGGCGGGTGGGCCGCTGGGCGGACACGGTTGCGGGAACGGGGGGTAGCCAGTCATTGAGGGATAAAGCGGCCCGGCGTTGCACGTGGCACAGGACGCCGGCGGGTGGCCGACCGTCAGCGGGACTAGGAGCAAGAGAGCGGTTGCGTTCATGAGACGAGCCTCGGACCTGTTCCTGCGGAAGACCAAAAGTGGGTTCAGCGAGTTTTCGAACGCTGGCCCACCCTGCAAGCTAGAACTTTTATCGAATTCAAACACACGGGGGTGAGGCGGGTCGAACAGGCCGGGGTTCGGCCGAGTTCATTACCACCTCACCCCGCACTTCCAACTGGACCGAGTTCACCTTCCGGGCGATTGCCGTCTATCGACCCGTAGTGCCTTTCGGGGCCGGAGTGCCGGGCTTCGGCATTCCGGGCATGATGTTCGGCACGGCCGGCGGTTTCATCACGGCCGGCGGGGTCATCATCCTTCCAGCTGGCGGTTGATCCATTGCCGGGCTGTACGGGTTTTCCAGATCGATGTTCCCGATCCGGATGACCGCCAGAATGGTTCCGCGGCGGTTCGCTTCGACGACCGGGTCGGCACCCGGTTCCAGCTTGGTCGAGACGAGCTCTTCCGCCCCGCCTACGGCCAGGTCGGCGAACTGTGGGTCGGGCAGGTAGATGGCCTTGGTGACCATGTTGCCGGAGGCGACCTGGGCGAAGTCCTCGTCTGTGAACCCGACCGGAACGGTGTTGTGCGACAGGAATTCGATGGTCTTCGGGGTCGCGTTGGTCAGCTCGAGGGTCGGGTAGTAGGTCTTGCCCGGGCGGGTTGGGATGCCGGACAATCGCAACCGGTAGACGTTGCCTTGGGCGAAGTTGTAGCTGGCCTGGGCGGAAATGCCCGGTTCGATATACCCCGCCGGCCCGAGCCAGGTGACTTTCATGCCCTGCGGGGAGATGAATTTGATGGACGTGCGTTGATTCGGGTACATCGGGCCGCCATAGCCCATGCCCATTCCGCCGACGCCGTAGGCCGCGACCGCTCCGGGCGGGCCCATGTTCGGGGCGAAGCCATACCCGCCGCCGTAACCGCCACCCATGCCACCCATTCCGGGAATGCGAACGTTGCCGTTCGAGCAGTCGCTGCACCCGGCGTTGCCGATGATCCGCGAGAATCCGGCCGTTTGCGTGGCGGCCGGATCGACCGTGCCCGCCGGCATGGTCGCCTGGGCCTGAACGACGGCCCCGTCTTTCTTGCCGGTCTTTGTCGTGACGGCCCCGGCGGTCATCACCACCGGTTCGCCCGTCGGGCCGACTACGCCGGGGACGACTTTGGCCCGGGATGCGGAGCCGAACGACTTGGCGGACTGCGTGCTGCCGCCGTTCGGGCTAACGCACCCGCCCAGGCCGGCCAGTAGCAGGATTGTGGCTGCGGACTTTTTCATGGTTTCCCCCAAACGGTACACGCCCGGAGGCCGGGTGAGGCCGGCCCGACGGCGCCGGTCCGGGCCGCCGTGTTGCTAAGGTTTTCGTCCACCGCAACCCCCGAACTTTGCACAAAACCCGAACAGTCAGCCCGTTCGGAATTGTCGTCGGGTACGGGGCAGAATGGGGGAATTGATCGGGTGCCATTCGCCGGGTGACGGAGAGCGTCGGCAAGTTACCGAGCCGTTACACCTTACCGCGCCCGGACCGTTAGGATTACGTTGGTTTCCGCCTCTCCGTGCATGTGGAGGAGTTCGCATGGCTCCGTTCTTTCGCCGATGCGTGGCCGCTGCGGCGGTCGTCGCGGTCTGGGCATCGATGACCACCGCCGCGCCGCCGCCGCGGGACCAACCCAAGGACGTCGATCTGGTCATCTGCCTGGACGTGTCCGGAAGCATGAACGGCCTGATCGACTCGGCGCGGATCAAGTTGTGGGACGTGGTGAACGAACTGGCCAAAATGAAGCCGACGCCGAACCTGCGGGTGGGGTTGTACACGTACGGCCGGGCCGACCTGGTAGCCGACGGGTTCGTCCACAAGGACGTCGACCTCACGACCGACCTCGACGAAGTCTACAAGAAATTGAACGTCCGCCCGCCGGTCGGCGGCACGGAATACTGCGGCCGGGTGACGAAACGCGCACTCCTCGATCAGAAGTGGTCGACCGACCGGAACGCCCTCCGCGTGATCTTCGTGTGCGGAAATGAGCCGGCGGACCAGGACAAGGAAGTACTGCTCCCGGACGCGGCG
>DASXPC010000149.1:0-5693 GCA_036493815.1 Fimbriiglobus sp.
CACGGCCCGAACCTGCAGCTTGATCGACTTTGTGATCGTCCGGTTCCGTTTCCGCCGCTTTTCTGTCTGTCGGAGACGCTTCTCCGCGCTTTTCGTGTGGGGCATTGAGTCCTCAGGAATGCGTTAGTCCGACGCGCCAGCGAGGGACCTTCTTTCTCTGTCCCTCGCTGGCGCGTCGGGCTAACAAAAATTAGACGCTCATCGCGCCGACCTTGTACCGGATCACGCGAACCGGGGTGAGGCCGAGCTTGGTTAACACTTGGCCGACGGTCGTGTTGGGGTATTTGCCCGTATTGGCCATCGGCTGTTCGGTCATAACCGTCTCGGCCATCCAGGTTTTCAGTTTGCCGTCGGCAATTTTGTCCATAATGTTTGCCGGCTTACCGGCGTTTTTCGGGTCGTCCTTGATCTGCTGCAAAATGAAGGCCTTTTCCTTGGCGATGACTTCTGCGGGGACTTGTACCGGGCTTTGATATAAGGGGTTCAGAGCCGACACGTGAGCACAGATGTCCTTCAACACTTCGTCGGTCGGGCCGGTCGGCTTGCCGGTGCAGGCGATCAGTGTGCCGACGGTTCCGTCGTGGTGGACGTAACTGCCAAACACCGGGGCCTTCACCCGCTCGAACCGGTGAACGATCATCTTTTCTCGTATGAGGCCGACGACTTCATCGATCCGATCTTTGACCGTACCCTTGCCGTTGGAATACGACTGGGCGAGCAATTGCTCGACCGTTTCCGGGGCTGCGGACGCCACCTGGCGGGCAATGTCGTAGGTCAGTTCGATGAACTGATCGCTCTTTGTGCTTGGGGCCGATTCGCACCGAAGTTCGGCGATGGCTGCGGTTTCCGCGGCAGGCTCGACGTAGATCCCGACGCGGCCCTCCGCCACTTCGTTCCCCTCCCGCTTCACGGCCGCCTTGGCGTTCCAGGTCCGCAGGAGTTCGACTGCCTTGTCCAAATCCCCGCCTGTCTCGCTCAGGGCTTTCTTGCATTCCATCAACGGCAGGTCGGTCCGCTTGCGGAGTTCGTTCACCGCGGCGGCAGAAATCGCGCTCATTTCATCCTCTATTTTCAAGTTTCATAGTTTCAGGGTTCCAAGTCCGACTGTGGAACTTGAAACCCTGAAACTTGCAACCGGCTGTTTAGGGAGCGACGGCGGGGGCGGCCGGCGGGTTCGCGGCCGGGGCGGGTGGTTGGGCCGGGCTCGGCGGCTTGCCGGCTGCCGGTGCGCCGCCCCGCGGCTTGACCTGGGCCTGTTGTTCCGGCGGCAATGCCGCACGACCTTCCAGCACCGCGTCCGCCATCTTCGATAACACCACTTCGATGGCTCGAATGCTGTCGTCGTTTCCCGGAATCGGCAGATCAACCGGGTCCGGATCGCTGTCGGTGTCGATCAGGGCGACCGTGGTGACCCCCATCCGCTTCGCTTCCTTGATCGCAATGCTTTCCCGCTTGGGGTCGACGATCACGAGTGCGTCGGGCAGGCGGTTGAGGTCGCGGATGCCGAGCAGGTTGCGGCGAATTTTGAGGTGTTCGCGGCCCAGCATCGATACCATCTTCTTCGAGTAATTCCGGATCGGCGATTGCTCCGGCGCTTTGGTGAGGTCGAGTTTGCCCGCCTCCGACATCATGCCGGCAATGTAGGTCAGCATGTCGTACCGGGCCGGGTTGTCGTTGGCCGGCACCCACATGGCGTCGAGTTCTTTGAGCCGGTTCAGCCGGGAGCGAATCGTGCGGAAATTCGTTAGCGTACCGCCCAGCCATCGTTCGGAGACGTACGGCATGCCGCACCGGGCTGCTTCCTTCTCGACGATTTCTTTGCCCTGCCGTTTGGTGCCGACGAAGAGCACGAGCTGGCCGCGGGCTACGACCTGGGACAGGAACCGGTGGGCCCGCAACAGACCGCGGACCGTCTCGCGGAGGTCGATGATGTGAATCAGGTTTCGTTTGCCGTAAATGTACGGCCGCATTTTCGGGTTCCACCGGCTCGCCCGGTGCCCGTAGTGAACGCCGGCATCCAAAAGTTGTTTGACATCTACGAGAGCCACGAGGCCTCCTGACCCGACGGGAATCGGCTAGAACGGTGAGAGAGCGACACGAGAATGTCCTCCGGGGAACAACGAACGCCCCGACACGGTTTCTGGGGCGGAAGGCCGGATGTTATAGAAGTCTGCGGGCGGAACGGAAAGGGCGTGCCGTGCGAGTGATACCGGTTATTGACGTGGCCGATGGAGTGGTGGTCCATGCCACGGGCGGGGAGCGGTCCCGGTATCAACCGGTGCAAAGCCCCCTTGTGGACACGTGCGATCCGATTGCCGTGGCCGAGGCATTACTGAAGGTGTGCCAAGCGACGGAACTTTACTTTGCGGACTTGGACGCACTCACAGGGAAAATGCGACAGTCGGCGGTGGTTTCCACTCTCATTTCCCACATTTCAATCGACCTGTGGCTCGATGCGGGGATCTCCGAGGACGAGGATCTGGACACTGCCGAGCCCGGCACGAAGACAATCCTCGGAACGGAAACGCTCGGCGACCCCGGCGTCATCGCCCAGGCCGCGGCCCGGCTCGGGGCGGAAAACGTAATCCTTTCGCTCGATTACCGCAACGGTTGCCTGCTCGGCGACGACGGCGACTGGCAGCACCACCTCTACGAAGCGTCCTTTTTCTCCGGCATCAATCACTTCATCGCCCTCGATCTGGATCGGGTCGGCTCGCGGGGCGGGACGGGCACGGTAGAAGTCATCGAACGGCTTCGGGCGACGTTTCCGACTGCCGACCTGATCGCCGGCGGCGGCATTCGGGATTGGGCCGACATCGAACGGCTGGAATCGGCCGGCGCAACGGGCGTACTGGTGGCCACAGCCCTGCACGAAGGAACGCTTACGTTTCCGCGACCAACTTCCTGATCGCTTCCCCCTGCAATCGGAAAGTCGTCCACTCGTCCATTACTCGCGCACCAAGTTTCTTGTAAAACCCGATGGCCGGTTCGTTCCAATCGAGCACGGCCCACTCGAGCCGACCGAAATCCCGCTCCACGGCCAGTTTGGCTAATGCAATAAAGAGGGCTTTGCCATATCCCTTCCCACGGTATTCTTCGAGCACGAACAGGTCTTCGAGATAAAGACCGGCCTGCCCGAGGAAAGTGGAATAGTTGGAAAAGAACAAGGCAAATCCGACAGGTTTTCCGTCGTGTTCGGCTAACAGCACCTCGGCGAACGGCCGCGGGCCGAACAGGTGCCGGTGCAGAGCCCCCTCGGCCAGCACCACTTCGTACCCAAGTTTCTCGTACTCGGCGAGAGCACGTATGAGCGCAGCTATCGCTGGCACGTCGGCCGGGGTCGCGGGGCGGATCATGTTCACCTCGTAGGTCGTGCCGAATCTTCGAGGCACAACGTTGCTTCATGACCCCATGTCTCGCTTCGAATAATCGGCACGTCCTACTTTCGAGTCGCCAGAAATTCCAGTAAATCCGCCGCTTCCTGGGCGGTGAAGTCCCGCAGCAAACCGTCGGCCATCAGCGATTTCGGCGACGGGTCGATCGTGTCGATGTCCTTTGCAGGAACCGTCACCAGCTTATTCTGGGCGTCCTTCAACACCACTCCGGCGTCGTCTTTCTTCACCAAAAGCCCGGTGTGGGTCTGCCCGGATAGCGTCCGCAGCACGTAACTCTGATACTGCTGTTCCACTCGCCGCGACGGTTCCAGAATGCTTTCCAACAGGAACGCCCGAGTCCGGGTCTTCGCAATCGCGGAAAGGTCGGGCCCGACGTCGTTCCCCACGCCGTCGATCTTGTGACAGGTGAAACAGGTCGCACGCTTGTCGAAGAAGATTGCCTTCCCTTTCAAGGCATCGCCCTTCAACGGCAGGATTGCCCGTGGCCGGGGGTTGGTGCCGAGTTTTTTCGGCCTCCCGTCGCTCGGTAGATAGCCTTCGAACAAATCGCGAACGTTGCCGGGCGGGAGTTTGGCGACGGCCGCAAGCACTTCCTCCCGTACGCTCAACGCGAGCCGCCCCTCGGCCAAACACCGCGCCAGGGAAATCGCGTCCGATACGGACGTGAGTTTCTGAATCAGTTCGGCCGCCGGCTTCGAGTCTAACACCACCCCGTTCGCTTCCGGTTTCATTCCCGCGATCCACTTCCGAATCAATTCCAGCCCGTATTCGTCCGGCCACTCCGACCCCAAGTGCGGCATCCGCGCACCGCCGAACTTGGACATCCGGTAGTACAAGGCACTCCGCTCCGGATGGCCCGGGCAGATCACGCGCGGGTCGGTCAGGTCGAACGTTCCACGCGTGGGAGCCGCATCGTAAAGGGTGGGTTTCCGCATGTCGGCGAAGGCGTGCAACTCGAAATCGACCGCCCCGCCCCCGCCGTACATGTGGCAGTGACCGCAGTTCGCCTGGAAGTAGCCCTTTACCCTGTCTTCCAGTCCGGCCGATACGTCTCGCGGGTCGGTGATTTTCTGCTGCCTTGCCGCGGTTTTTTCGGTATATGGCGGCTGCGGCCGGTCCTGCCGGTCGTGTCGGGTGAGCAATCCGAGTTCGCTGAAATAGACAAGCTGATTCTTCTTCGAACCGCCCACTTCAATCATCCGATTCAATTGCGGTGTTTTGAATCCCAAGGCAAACTCCGCCCAGAAATGGTGGCAGAGGATGCATTGTTGCCGGCTGTTGAACGTCCAGGTCAATTCCCGTTTGCCGCCCGGCATCTTCGGGTCGTCGAACCGGACCGTCTTCTCCGCCCCCTCCATCGGCACGAGGTCGGCGTCCGACTGGTCGTCCCGCCAGGCGTAGGTGTACCCGCGCCAGACTTCGCCGTCGAAATGCAGCAGCTGCGTTTCGATCCGCTTTTTGCCGTCGGGATGGGCGATCGTTTTCACCAGTACCGCGTTCTTCGGGAAATGGAATTTGAACTGATGCCAGTCGACGTTGCCCGGAATGGACTTCCGCTCGGCATTGTCGATGATGCTCGACGTGCCAGGCAATGCGACGTATCTCTCGGCTTTCGCCCCGTCCTGCCATTGCGGGGAGACGACTTCGAACGGGTAAACGCCGTCGGCGATTTTGCCGTCTTTCGCCGAGGCGTACAGGCCGGTTTGCGAAAGCTTGCGGGGGAAGTTCTTCGGGTCGTAAGTCGCGGCCGCGTTCGCTTCGAGGGTATGCACCGTACCCGCGTCGTAATCGAGGAAGTACAGCTCGCCCGCGTGATCCTCACCGAACGCCACGACGCGGACGGTCGGATCGACCAGTTCGTCGAGCGACACGAGTCGGTCACCGTCTACAGTCGCGGCCCAGAACCGCCGACTCGACCAATCGCCGAAAACGTATTTCCCCACGAGGCCGGGCAGTTTCGAGCCGCGATAAACGTACCCGCCGGTAATGCTTGCCGCCACGGAGTGGTCGAGTTCGATCACCGGCGGCCGGATCGGCGTCGGGCCGACGGGCCAAGTCGTATTCACCGGCTGATGGGCTTCGAAAATACTCCAGCCGTGGTTACTCCCTTTCGTCGGCTTATGCACCATCTCCCACAACTCCCATCCGACATCGCCGACCCACATCTCGCCCGTCTTTCGGTCGAAACTGAACCGCCAGGGGTTGCGGAGTCCGTAGGCCCACACCTCCGGTCGCGCGGGCTTGTCGTGAACGGTCACGCCGGTAAACGGGTTATCCTTCGGCACCGCGTAATTTAGG
>DASXPC010000150.1:0-13453 GCA_036493815.1 Fimbriiglobus sp.
CGGCAATTGTCACGACGAGAAGGCGAACGACGGGGGACACGGGAGACTCCGGGACGTGTCGTGGGGCAGGCTTGTGTGAAAATAGGCGCGGGAATACTACCCGGCAACGACCAACCCCTTGCCCATACCCCGGCGGGCTGCGATTCTAACACCCGCCGGACGCATCGGTGATGCGTCGCAATTCCCTCCCGGAGTCCCACCATGTGTCCTACCCTGTTCCTTCTCACTTCGGCAATCCTCGGGCCGAGCGCCCCTCCCCCCCCCCTCGTTTCGGAAGATACCGCCAGCTTCCTCAAACCCGAGAACTGGGAAGGGCTGCCGAACCTCTGGACGAACGACGGCAAGACCATCGTCGGGGAAACGAAGCAGGACCCGAAGTTCAACACCTTCTACTGCACCAAGACGAAGTACACCGATTTCGATTTGAGCTTCAAGGTTCTGATGCGGGACGGCGTGGGGAACAGCGGCGTACAGATTCGCAGCCGCGTGCTGGATGACGAGAAGAGCAAAGGGAAGTTCGTCGCCGCCGGGCCGCAGTGCGACATGGGTCAGCAGTATTGGGGCAGTCTGTACGGGGAAAAATTCGGAAAGGACGGGAAATCGATGGCCGGTCACATGATGCAGGCGTGTCCGAACGAATTCGTAGCCAAACATGTCAAGACGATGGAGTTCAACGACTATTCGATTCACGTCAAGGGAAAACACGTCACGATCAAGATGAACGGTGCAACATCGGTGGACGGGGATTTCGATATTCTGCCCGCCGACGGCATAATCGCCCTGCAGATCCACGCCGGATTCCCGAAGATGCGGGTCGAGTTCAAGGATTTCACTTTTGTGAACCACGGGAAGTAGCATCAAACAAAAAAGCCCCGGGACTTCGGTCCCGGGGCTTCCTGTTCTTCCACAATCTACTTCAACAACTTGTCGATCTCGTCGCCGACGACGCCGAGCTGGGCGGCCTTGTTGACCACTTTGCCGTCTTTCCCGATGAGAAAAGCGTGCGGTCCCATAACACCGTATTGCACGGCCAAGGGGTTGCCGTCCACCCCGCCGGGTTGGTGGAGGACGATTCCCGGCATTTTGTACGCCGCCTGCGCCTGGGCCGCCACTTGTGCGTTGTCGTCCAGGCAGACGGTGACGATCGCCAACCCCTTCGGCCCGTATTCCTTGGCCAAATCGTTGAGCTGTTTCGCGTCTTCCTTCACCCGCCCGGCCCAACTTGCCCAGTAAGCGACCAGCACCGGTTTTCCCTTAAGGCTGGCGATGTCGAAACTCTGATTGGTGCCGAGCGTCGGTCCGGCCAGGACGAACGTCTGGCCTTCGCTCTTGAGCCGGGCGACAATGCCGCGGGCCTTGGCGGCGAATGCGTGCTGAGGGAACGTACTAACCAATTTATCGCTCCATTCGATCGCCTTGGCTTCACCGTCTTTGGCAAACTCGTAAGCGATGGCGAGGCGAAGCATGGCGTCCGGCGCGTCGGCGGCGGTGCCATAGGATTTCAAGTAACCCTCGAGTTGCTCCCGCCACCATTCCTGAACCTTGTTGACGTCGATTTGTTTAATCCCGACGAGTTTGCTCGCGTACTCCGCGGAGATCTGTCGGAACCGGGCGTACGCGGCGTTGGCCCCTTTCGGGTCGGCCTTTTCGATCTGATCGGTCCAGGCGACGAGTCGCTTGTAATGATCATTTCCGGGCGGGGCGGCTTCTGCCGCGGCCGCAAGGGCGTCGATCAACTGTTGAATCCACGGCTCCTGCTCCGCCCCCTGCGTCGCGGCGACGACCTTTTCAAGAATCGTGTACCGGTCCACGTGATACTTCAGCACCTCGGTCGAAGAAACCCCCGGAGCGGGTGGTTGAATCTTCGCCAACTCATCGAGTAAGGGTCGAAGCCTGGGGTCGAGGGCTTCCGGACTGGTCGCACCGGCTTCGTCCCCGGGACCGTCAATTAGTTTCCAGACCCGACCGACCTGAATCATTTCCCCGGTCGGGATCATGTCGAACTTATCCTTCGCCTTTTCGACGAGGATGGTCGCCAACTTCTGGCGGACGATATCGAACTGCCCGCCGACTGCGTCCGCGGGGGTGGTGAACGGGACGAGCGTACCGAGTTGTGCCCACTTCGCCTGGGGGGTCAGTGAGTACTTCTTCACCGCGGCGTGGAACCGATTGGTCGCGGCCCCGACGCGGGTCTTGATCTTGACCGCTTCCGCGGCCGGGAGCCCGAGGGAGGCGATGTCTTTTTCGTTGACGAGCAAGGCCTGGAACCGAGCCGTGTTGTTGGACGCAATCGCCTCGAACAACTCCTGGCTCGCTTCTTCCGCGGAGAGAATGTCCCAGGCGTCGATGGATCCGTCGCCGTTCAAATCCCGCCCCATTTTCCCACCGTTCGGCCCGAGCCAGCGGAAGATGTCCGGCGTGCCGGTCCCGTTCTGGTCGATTTCGCGGTACGCTTCCACGCCGTCGAGGTAGTAGGTGACGATCTGTTGTTTTTTCTGCCCGGCGATGACGATGACTTGCCGGACGACCTTGCCGGAGGCGTCTTTGACGGCGGTGCCGGAGACGGTCGGTTGCCCGGGATAGGATATCGGCACGGCCTTGAACGTGGCGGCATCCGCAGCCGTCGGCGTCGTGACTTTCACGCCCTGTTGCACCGGCTTACGTGCCAGCAACTCGGCGACACTACTCTGCCCTTTCGCCACTCCCCCCAAACTCGCCAACATCGTGACCCCAGTCAACACGGTCATTCCGAAACGCAGCGTCGTCATACCGTATCCCCCCTCAATTTTCGGGCTTACCTCGGCGCGTGGGCATTCCGCACATCCCCTATCGGCAGAATTCCCCCCCAAGATTCACACTCACCCGGGTCTCCCGGGCGTTCTCTCGCAGAACGCGAGACCGGAAAAGAATTTGCAATCCCGAAACGAAGTCGCCTCGAATGGACGGAATCGGATAAGATGAGTAAGGATGAGAGGGAGGGATTCAGACTCACGCGATGAATCAGACTGACGGAACCCGCCTATTCGGCGTTGGTACATCCCGCCAACACCGGTCGTGGTTTTGACAACCTTACCGGCACGAAAAAATGAAGCGATACTTCGTCCCTTTCTTCCTGTTTTTTGCCGCCCCCGTTCACGCGGACGACAAATCGTCGACCTTTACGAAGGAGCAGGTCGCGTTCTTTGAAAAGGACGTGCAGCCGCTGCTCAAAAAGAACTGCCTCAAGTGCCACGGGGGCCGGGAGAAAATCAAGGGCGGTCTTCGTCTGACGAGCCGGGACAGCATTCTGAAAGGCGGGGATACCGGGCCGGCTGTGAACCTGGCAAAGCCGGCCGAGAGCTTGCTGATCCAGGCGATCGAGCACGCGAAAGATGGGTACGAAATGCCGCCGGACGGCGACAAACTTCCCGCCAAGGATCGGGCCACGCTGGCGAAGTGGGTGAAGGAAGGGCTGCCCTGGTCGGCGACCGCGGCCCCTCCCATTGCGGCCCAACCGGCGGTCGAACCGGGCGGCGTGGTGACCGAAAAATCGAAGCAATACTGGGCGTATCGGCCGATTCATCGGCCGGCCGTGCCGGCGGTCAAGAATTCGGGATGGGTGAAAACCCCCATCGACGCATTCCTCCTGGCACGTCTCGAATCGAAAGGCCTGACGCCGAACGGCCCGGCCGACAAAGTCGCCCTGGCCCGGCGTGCATACTACGACCTCTGGGGCTTACCCCCCACGCCCGAGCAAATCGATGCCTTCGTCGCCGATCATTCCGCCAACGCCTTCGAGAAGTTGGTCGATATGCTCCTCGCCTCACCGCACTACGGCGAGAAGTGGGGCCGGCATTGGCTCGACCTCGTCCGATACGCCGAAACGAACGGGTACGAACGGGACGGCCCGAAACCGAACGCCTGGCGGTATCGCGATTACGTCATTCGCAGCTTCAACGCGGACAAACCTTACGACCGGTTCGTCCAAGAGCAGATCGCCGGCGACGAACTCTGGCCGGACGACGCCGATGCGATCATTGCGACCGGATACTACCGGCTCGGCATTTGGGACGACGAACCCGCCGATAAAGATCAGGCCCTGTTCGACGGGTACGACGACCTGGTGGCCACCACCGGACAGGTTTTTCTGGGCATGGCGTTGAACTGTGCCCGCTGTCACGACCACAAACGCGACCCGATCCCGCAAGCGGACTACTACAAACTTCTCGCCTTCTTCCGCGGCATTCGGCCGTATTCGGACACGCGGGACGTGAAGTCGTCCAATAACCAGACCGACATCACGCCGGCGGCAAAGCGGGCTCTGTACGAAGACGGGTTGAAGGCCCGTCTCGCCAAGGCGAACGAGTTGAAGAAGGAGATGAAGCCGTTCGAGGATGCGGCGATCAAAAAAATGTCGCCGGCCGATCAGCTGAAAGTGGACGACGGGAAGCGGGACGAGGTGGTTCGCAAGGTGCCGCAATACCTGACCGGATCGGACCGAACTGCCTATTCGCGGTTGAGGCGAGCCTACGACGCCGTAATGAGACAACCACTGCCCGACAGGGATCTCGCGTTGTCGGTGGCGAATTGCGACCCCCGGCCACCGCAATCTTACGTCATGGTGCGGGGCAACCCGCACGTCCGTGGCAAGGAAGTTTCGCCCGGCTTCCCGGAAGTACTCGGGTTTCCCACGCCGACCATCCCGCCCCCCAAGGCCGGGGCCAAAACAAGCGGCCGGCGTACCGTGCTCGCGAAATGGCTGACCGATCCCGCCAATCCGCTCCCCGCGCGGGCGTTCGTCAACCGCATCTGGCAGTATCATTTCGGCCGGGGCATTGTTCCGAGTCCGAACGACTTCGGCAAGCTCGGCGAACCCGTAACCCATCCCGAATTACTCGATTGGCTCGCCTCCGAGCTCGTCTCCGGCGGTTGGACGACGAAACGAATGCACAAATTGATCATGCTCTCCTCGGCGTACCAGATGGCTAGTACGAACTCGGAAGCGAACGCCAAAATCGACGTCGGCAATTCACTCTATTGGCGTTTTCCGATGCGGCGGCTCGGGGCTGAGGAAGTACGCGATTCGATGCTCGCAGTTTCGGGATCGCTCAACCCGGCCATGTACGGGCCGAGCGTTTATCCGAAGATTCCGAAAGACGTGCTCGCCGGCCAATCGGTGCCAGGCCAGGGCTGGCACACGTCCCCTCCGGCCGAGGCGAATCGAAGAAGCGTATACGTGCACGTGAAACGGTCACTGCTCGTCCCCGTGCTGAACAACCACGACGCCGCGGACACCGATTTGAGCTGCCCGGTACGGTACACCACCACGGTACCGACCCAGGCTTTGAGTATGCTGAACGGCGAATTTGCGAACGAACAAGCGGTGGCACTCGCCAAGCGACTGCAAACAGAATGCCCCGACGACCTGACGAAACAAGTCTCCCGGGCGATCCGGCTTACCACCGGCCGGGTGCCCGGGGCGGACGAATTGGCAAAGGACGTCGCGTTCGTGAAATCGCTGCAGGAGAAATACGGCATGACGGCGACGAAAGCCCTGACTCAGTATGCGTTATTGTGCCTGAATGCGAACGAATTCATCTACTTGGATTAAGCCGCCGAACGAATTCCGAGAGCGAGGGTTTGCCATGAATGCCGAAAACCAGTTCTGCCGCCGCACCCGCCGGGAATTCCTCTGGCAGGCCGGGGGCGGATTTACCGGGTTAGCCCTGACGGGGATGTTGGCTCGGGACGGATTCGCGGCCGACAGCCACAAACGAACCACGGCGTTCGTCAACCCGATGGCCGTGAAACCCCCGATGATCCCGGCCAAGGCCAAAGCGGTCATCTTTATCTTCTGCTACGGCGGCCCGAGCCACATCGATACGTTCGACTACAAGCCGAACATGATCGGGATGGACAACAAGGTGGTGCCGGTCAAAACGTTCGGCCGCGGGGGCAAAAAAAACGAAGGGCGGGTCGTCGAACCGCGGTGGAAGTTCAAACAGTACGGCCAATGTGGAAAGTGGGTGAGCGACCTGTTCCCGCACATGGCGACGTGCGTGGACGACATGGCGTTCATCCACACCATGTATGCCGAGTCGCCCATCCACGGCTCGGCCATGCTCATGATGAATTCCGGCCGAATCCTCTCGGGTAATCCGTGCCTAGGGTCCTGGGTGACGTACGGGCTGGGCAGCGTGAACGAAAACCTGCCCGGGTTCGTCGTCATGCTGGATAAAACCGGCGGCCCGATTTCCGGCCCCAAAAACTGGGCCAGCGGCTACATGCCGGCCGCCTACCAGGGCGTCGTCGTTCGGGCCGACAAAACCCCGATCCACGACCTCGCCTTGCCGCCGGGCATCACCCGCAACGAGCAGAGGATTCTCCTGGACCACCTCAAAGAAAAGAACCTGGAGCACCTTCAAACCCGGGCAGACAATTCGGAACTCTCTGCCAGAATTGCAAGTTACGAACTGGCGTACAAGATGCAGCAATACGCCCCCGAAGCGGTCGACTTCGCGACGGAAACGAAGGAGACCCTCGGACTGTATGGCATTGAAGGGCCGACCGAAGCCCGCACGGCGGACTTCGGCCGGAAGTGCCTTCTCGCCCGCCGTCTGGTCGAACGCGGGGTTCGATTCGTCCAGGTTTATTCCGGCGGAGCCCACAACGACGACAACTGGGACGCGCACACCGACATCATAAAAAATCACAGCAAACACGCCGGGCACACCGACCTTCCCGTGGCCGGCCTGCTCAAAGATTTGAAACGGAAAGGGCTACTGGATAGCACCATCGTGATCTGGGGCGGCGAGTTCGGCCGGCAGCCCACCGCGGAATACGCCACCGGCACCGGACGCGACCACAACTCCTACGCCTTCACCATGTGGCTCGCCGGTGGCGGGATCAAGGGCGGCGTTTCCGTCGGAAAGACCGACGAACTCGGCGCCCAACCGGTAGGCGAAAAGTTCCACGTCAAAAATCTGCACGCCACCGTGCTGCAACAAATGGGCCTCGATCCGAATAAGCTCAGCTACTTCTACGGCGGCCTCAACCAGAAACTGGTCGGCGTCGAAGGGGCGGAGCCGATTCATCAGGCGATCGCGTGACTCTCCCCGACCTCCAATCGGACAAGTAGGATAAGCTTCCGATGAACCCACCGAACACGCACCTTGAGGAGACCAGACTGTGCCGAGTAAATTGATCCGACGGACATCGGTTTTGGCCGGAGCATTGGTCTGCATTTGGCTCGTCACCCGGGCCCCCGCCGCCGATCCTCTTCCTCCTTCCCTCACCCAACAACTCATCGACGGCGATATCACATACTTGCAAAAGGTTTTGGCCAAAACCCCCGAAAAGCGGGCGGTATCGACGATCAAAGCGTCGGCATTGTTGCTCGCATTCAACGCGCAGAGCAACCTGGCCGGGAATCGCGGGGCTGCGATGGCGGGGCTGCGGGACCAGGCCGTCAAAGTGGCCGAGGCGATGGCGAAAAAAGACTACGCCGCGGCCAAAGCCGCGGCCGCGGGATTGAACGCAGCCACGGTTGGCGACAAGAAGGAAATCGTCCTTTATACGCACGCCAAAATTGACATTTCCGAAGTGATGTCCGCATTCCGCAAGAGCACCGTCGGCGGTCGAAACGTCGAAGACGATCTGAAAACGATGGCGAAGAAAGGGGTGACGGATGTGAAGCGGGCGGGCGGGGTCGCCGGCCGAACTTTCGCCGCCGCACATTTCGCCGCGAAACTTCCGCCGACCGGGTTGAACGACGCGAAAATGAAGCAGTGGAACGATTTCGTCAAGGACATGACGTCGATCAGCAAAGACTTCTCGGCCGAGGCCGGAAAGGGCGACGCCGCGGACAAGAAGAAACTCGGGGCCTATGCCCAGAAGCTCGACAAGAATTGTGTCGACTGCCACGCGGTGTTCAAGGATTAAACGAGTTTGGGCAAGTCGGTCGCTTTCCGGCTGTCTTGCCCGGAATCACGGGTATTCGCACGGTAAATTTCGACCCCCGGCCCGGCTCACTTTGCACCTCGATTGTCCCCCCGTGGGCGGAAATTACTTTTCGGGCCGTCGCCAACCCTAGGCCGTTCCCTCCCGGCTTCGTCGTCACGAACGGTTTGAATAGTCGCGGCAGCACGTCGTCCGGAATGCCACACCCCGTGTCGATCACTTCCAGAACCGCCGCCCCGCCTTCCGCCCGCGCTTGCACCGTCAGCGTTCCGCCGTCCGGCATCGCGTCCTCGGCGTTCAGCATCAAGTTCAGCAATGCCTTCTCAAACAGGTCACGGTCGAGCGATACGACCGGCAGGTCGGGCGCCGGGTACCAGCTCACCTCGATGTTTTTGGCCTTCGCGGTCGGGCCGAAAAAATCAATCATCCGCCCAACCACGTCGTCTAGGGCCACGGGTGCCCGCTCCAGTTCTTCCACCCTGGCAAACCGGAGAAAATCGTTGGACAGGTCCGCCAGCCGTCGGCATTCGCCGTGAAGGCGTGTCATGCGGTCGAGGGCCCGCCGTTCACGCTGAGTTTCCGGATTCTCGAAATCCTCCGCTAAAAGTTGCAGGTTCAAGGAAAGCGTGTTGAGGTGGTTCTTGATTTCATGGATAAACCCGCCCGCTAGTTCCGCCAAATCGGCGTACTGTTGGGCGTAGGCATCGGACGGCATGGACGAACCCCCCCGCGAGAGGGGAATTATATCGCGACGAACGGGTCCGTTGCTCCACGGGTCCACCGGCATCGCAACCGTCTCCGCCGCAGATAGTGGATGACAGACTGGTACGGCACACTACGGTTGCGAATAGGGGACGTCCAGTCTGTGGCCGTCCGCGACGGCCCCGATCCGGGAAAACAACTCCCGCGCCTGGATCCGGTGGGCCTCGGCCAGCGGGTCGGCTGCGGACAGACGTCGTGCGAGTTTCGCGTGCGCCAGCCCCTGCTCGTACGGCATGCGATACCGCTCCGCCGCCGCCAAACTCCGCCGCCACAAGCGCACAGCCCGCGCGGGCCGGCCTCGTCGCCATTCATACTCGCCCCGCACCAACAACGCGGTCGGTGCACCGATCGGGTACATCAGACTGAACTGCCGGAGGGTCGAACACAACCGCCGCACCCGGCGGGCCATCTCCCGGGCAAACGCGGGGTCGTCCGGCCGATCCGCCCAGAGGCCGAAATACACTTCGGCCAGGCCGGCGTAAGCGGGCGGCAGGTAGTGTGAGATTTGGTTTGTCTCGGCAATGATCCGCTCAGCCGCCTCCGCCGCCTGCTCCCCCAACTTCTTCTCGCCCCGCCGCCAGCGCGCGAGGGCCGATAGGCCGTGCCCGAGGATCTGGTCGGCGAGCGGAATCGTCGAATGGGCCGCTAGGCAACTCGCAAGGTTTTCTTCTAACGGCCGCAGTCGCTCACCGCCCTGTTCGAGTGACAGCAGGCATGAGAGCTGCCAACTGAGGCCCCACACCTGCACTTGCGGCACGCCGCGGGCCGTACCCGCCCGAGCCAGTTTTTCCGCGAGTGCGAAGCTGGCCGGGTAGTCTCCTTTGCGTGACAGCGTGTTCGCGAGCGTAAAGCCGCTCTCGTACCACCGCCGACGCTCGCCGATCCGGTCGGTGATTTCCACAGCTATCGTCAGATCCCTCTCGGCTTCCTCCCACTCGCCGACCGTGACCCAGTAAACGCCGCGAATGAACTCCACATAGGCCGTGCACGACTGCTGGTTGACCCGCCCGGCCATCTCCCGGGCACGCCTGGCGTACGCCCGAGCCGACCGGTGCATCATGAGCAGGCCGCTGAAGACGGCGGCGTGTGCGTAATTACGGGCCAACTCCGGGCACTCACCAACTCCCTCGGACAAATTCAACGCCCGATACGCGGCGTGAATCGACGGCACTTTCGCGTTGTTCAAGTAGTGGATCTGCACCAGCCGTTCGTAAGCCCGGGCCGCCTCCAGCCGTGCCGGGGCCTGGTCCTTCCACTTTCCCAAGAACCAGCGGGGGAACGCCCGGTGGGCCAACTGCCGCGTGAACTCCCATACGGCGGCAACCACGCCCCTCACGGCCCTCCGGGGTGACGGGTATCCGAGCAGGTCTAGAGCGGTCTGGTAATGGCGGCGGGCGGTGCTCAAGTCGCTCAGGTGGTAATAGGCTTCTGCCAGTTGTCGCCACCAGCACGCCCGTCGAAAACGGTCGCCAACCCGACCCGCCTGTTCATCCAGGGCCAACGCCTGGGTGAAGAACGTCACCGCCTCCTCGTGGGCGCAGTCCCGCATCGCGTTCTCGCCGGACTTCTCCAGGTAGTCGATTGCCTTTGCCGCGCAGTCCGTGCTCGACCAGTGCCGGGCGAGCAAAGGGTAGTGCGGGGAAAGGTCCTGCCGGTGTTCCCGCTCGTACCACTCGGCCACGACCTGGTGCAACCTCTTCCGTTGGGCCGGCGGCATCATCTCGTACGACACCTCCTGGGTGATGACGTGCCGGAAGCTGTAAGCCGGGTCGGGGTCGGGAGTCTCCAACATGGTGAGACTTTGGGCGATCAGCACGTCCAGGTACCTGTCGAGGTTTGGCTTATCGTCTTCGATCGGGGAGACGTCGCGGAGCAAGGTCTTCGAGAAAGTCCGGCCGATGACGCTGGCCACCTTCAGGGTGAGCTGCTCCGGTGGCGCAAGCCGGTCGATGCGGCTGGTCACTACCCCCTGCACGGTGTCCGGAAAAGGCTGTGCCCGCAAATCCTCCCCCGCCGCGACTTCGCACAGGCCGTTGCGGACCAGGACCTTGCCCGCATCCCGCAGTGCGTAGGCCAACTCCTCGATGAAGAACGGGTTTCCTTGCGCCTTCGCGGCGAGCAGGGCGGCCACCGGCACGGGTAATTCAGTCACACCAAGACGCCGTTGCGCCAGTGCAACGGCCTCCTCGGACGTGAGCGGGTTCAGAGGCAAATGGATCGTGGCCGGTGCGGAAACTAGCGGGGCGTAGTCGCGGGGCAGCGGGGCGGTCAACGGCCGGGTGACGATCACGATCAGGAGGGACGGGACCTGCTCGGCCACCAGCCGGGCCAGCGCCCATGACGCCGAGTCCAGCCAGTGACAGTCATCAAGAATCAATTGCAGCGGGGCCTGCTCGGTCTCGCGGGTCAGGAGCCGTACGAGTATGGCATTCGTTGTGTTGAGGCGGACCTCTCCGAACATCTCGGCCGTCTCTGCCGTCGGCGGGAAGTCGAGGGCCAATACCGCATCGAGTAGCGGCGTGAGTCGTTCGAGGGTGGGGTCGAACGCGAGGTGGTCGAGTACCCGCCGCCGCTGTTCCTCGGGTGGCGAAGCGGGATCCAGCCGGAACAGCTGGCGGAAGACAGCCCTCCACACGAAGTAAGAGGTGGACCGCTCAATGGCGAGGGCGGTCCCGACCCACGTGGTGAGGTTCAGCTTGTAGGCCCGCCGCAGGACATCGGCGACGAGCGTGGACTTGCCGATGCCGGCCTCGCCCTCGATCAGGATGACGCCCGATGCCCGGTCCTGGAGGAATCGCCGGGTGACCTCGTCGAGCCGCTGCCGCTCGGCGGCCCTACCGACCATTTCTTGCGAATGCTTCAGCCCGACGACGTCCTTCCCGGCGCCGAGCGGGCGAAAGATTGGCGTCGGATGGGCCTTCCCTTTGAGCTGGACGGGGGGCAGAACCTGCCAATCGAAGCGGTCCCGGGAGGCGAGGTACGTGCGCTCGTCGCACAGGATGCCAACCTTCGCGGCCTGCATCTGCCGGGCCGACTGGTTGACGACGTCGCCGATCATCGTGAACTCGCACCGGGCTTCGCCGCCGATGGTCCCGCAGAATACCCGGCCGGTGGTCACGCCGACGGAGCAGTCCCAGCCGAGGTCGGCGAGTCGGGCGTGGATGGCCAGTGCCACAAGCGTGCCACGAACCGGGTCGTCCTCGTGCGCCAGAGGCGGCAGGCCGAGGGCGGCCACAAACGATACGCCTTTCTCGTCGGTACTTAGCTTATTCACACTCCCTTCGTACCGGTACAACTCGCACTGTAGCGCCACCATGACTTCCTGCGCCTTCGCGAGCGGTGTCTGGTCGTTCAGGCACGGCAACTTCACAAACAGCACGGTCAGGTGGCGCATCTCGGCAAGCCAGGCGGTCTGCCGGGCGGCGAGCCGGCGGTGGATGGCGGCCGGGACGTACGACAGGAGGGCCGGTACCGCCTCGGCCGGGACGGCTACCGCCGCGAGCGGGACCGGCAGTGTCTTCACTTCCATGCGGTCGAGTCGGGTGAACGCCGGCGTCAGTTCGGTTCCCGTTCCTGCGAACTGCACCAACTCCCAGGCCCGCGACCCGAGCACCACCCACCCGGGTTCGCCCGGCCCGGCCGCCGTCGTCGCCTCGATCACCGCCGGCCCGACGACGACGACCTCCCATCGGTCGAGCACTCCGCCGACGGTGACCACGGCAACCGATCCGGTCCCGACACCGACCCGCAGTGACAGTCGTTGCCCCGTTTCGGCGACGAACGACTGAATCGCCGTCTGCACCTCCAGCCCGCACCAGGCTGCGGTGCGCGTGGCGCGCGGCAATTCTGCCTCCGTTGCGACCGGCCAGAACGCAAGAAGGGCGTCGCCGGCGAACTTCACCACGTCCCCGCCGTGCGTCGTGATGACATCAAGGAGCTTGCCGAAGTAGGTGTTGAGCGCCCGCGTCAACTCCTCGACGCCCTCGGCCCCACGGGCGGCCAATCGCTCGCTCAGGGCGGTGAACCCTGAAATGTCCGCGAACAGCACCGCAGCGTGGGTCGATTCGGCCGTGGCCGCGGTTGGCGGAGCCGGGTTCGCAGACACCCGCGAAGCGAGGAACACCGGTACGAACCGGGCCAGGTCTTCGGGGCGAACCGGTAGGGTCATTCAGGCATCCCCCGGCAGGCTTGCACGCCGCGAAGTGAGGCGGCAAATCCGGGCTGGGCGAGTCGTTCCGGGGAAATGAATACAAGAGGGGCAGTGCCGGCCCGGACGGATTCTTCGGATTCGTAGCGTTCGTCGCCGGATAAAGAACTATCGAGCCTCACGGCCGGTACGCCGATCCGGTTGAGGGCATCGACCTGGTCTTTCATAAGGGCAATGAGGGGAGAGACGACGACGGTGGTGCCGCCGCGGTGAACGGCGGGGGCTTGATAACAAAGCGATTTACCGCCGCCGGTGGGCATGACGACGAGCGAATCCCGCCCGGCCAGTACAGCCGAGATGGCACGCTCCTGCAACGGACGAAGCGTTTGGAAACCCCAGACGCGGGTGACGGTGTTGCGGAGGGAATCGAGAGGATCGGCCATTGCACCTGGCCCCGGAACGCGTCCGGTCATTCTACCATTCGCATTCCGTTTACGAGTCGAACTGGTGCACGAGCCGGCGGCTATTTACGTCGAGGGCTTCCAGGATTTGAATGACGGGGTCGAGAGGGATTTGTAAGGCAATCGCCCAGAGCAGGACGTCGAG